>CAZYTR010000194.1:0-14039 GCA_964650365.1 uncultured Alcaligenaceae bacterium
CTATCGCCTGAACGCTTGCATCGGAACCCCGGGGCGTTCCCATGCCCAACCCTCTCACAAGGCGTGTTTCAGTGCAGGCTCATGTTTAGCCGCGCTTGCGGCCCGGATCAACGTGAGCCGGAACTAAAGTAGGTCACCGCCAGGCGCCCCAAATGAAGAGGCCTATCCCGCAAGGGGTGGGCCTTTTTATTGGGCGCTCTTGGTCGTGGTGACCTACTGGCGGTACAAAAACACATCATTCTGAGCGGTCATTCGACCCTTTAAGGTGACGTCCATGGTAATTTGGCGTCCAGGCCGAAGACGGACACGGCCGAGTTCCCGAAAGCAGTCTGCCTTCGCTTCCACGCGTCCAGGGGGTGCATCGACTATGCGAAGAATCGTTCTTATCGGCATTTTCTTTGGGGCACTGTTTTGCGGGAGTGCGTACAGCGCTACGACGGCGATCGTTTCGTCCTGCGCACCCGGCAAGGAACCGACCAAGCAGACGCTGGTGGGGTTGCTGACCGTGCACGTGATGTGTGATCGCGTGATATTCGAGATTCCGCCCCATGGGCTTAACCGCGACCTGCTCGTCAATACCGAGTTTGCCGCGCTTTCGACGGGCAGTGACTATGTTGCGCCGGGCTCCTTGGTGGACAACCGCGTTGTCAGGCTGATCAAGCTGGGCAACAAGATTTTTCTCGAGGACGTGCGCTACGAAATTCTGGGGCGGGAACAGCCCAACATTCAGCGCGGCGTCGAGGCGGCCTCGCTGCGTACCGTGATCAGGGTTTTCGACATCATCGGCGAGGGTCCGGGCGGAGCGTCGCAGATCGACGTGACCAACATATTCACCAGCGAGGTACCGGCAGGCTTCGCGCTCGATCTGATGCGCCACTTCCACATGCGCGCGGTCGACCCGAAGCGTTCTTACGTGCAAACCGTCAAGGCTTTTCCCGGGAGCATTGACGTCCGTTTTTATCAGACCTGGATGGCGGATCCCGCGGAACTGCGCAGCGCGACCGACGATGAAGAGCGCCCGCCCACGCTTGGTTTCATTTTTCACGCCAGCATCCTGGCGTTGCCGCAGACGCCGATGCGCGGGCGCTATGCCGATGACCGGGTGGGATTTTTCACCGTGCCTTTCGACGACTACGGCACTGGGGAGCACGGCAAGGTGCGCCGCGCGTACATCCAGCGTTACCGGCTGGAAAAAAAAGATCCCTCGGCGGAAGTATCCGATCCGGTGAAGCCGATCGTGTTCTATCTGAGCCAGGAAGTTCCGGACCAGTGGCGCCCGTATATCAAGCGCGGAATCGAGGATTGGCAGAAAGTTTTCGAGAATGCGGGGTTTCGCAACGCCATCATCGCGCGCGATGCGCCTACGCCGCAGGAGGACCCGAACTGGGACCCGGAGGACGTGCGCAATAACGTGGTGCGCTGGACTCCCAGCGGCCGGCAGAACGCGATGGGCCCGGCGGTGATCGACCCGCGCAGTGGCGAGGTCATCTCCTCGCATGCCATTTTCTGGCACGACGTGTTGCGGCTGGTGGAGACCTGGTACTTCACCCAAGTCGGGCCGCTCGACCCGCGTGCGCGCAAGCTGCCGCTGCCCGCGGAAATCACGGGCGAGCTGCTGCGCTACATCGTTACGCACGAGATCGGCCACGCGCTTGGGCTGCGTCACAATTTCAAGGGCCATTCGGCCTATTCAATCGCGCAACTACGCAGCCGCGAATGGACAGAGAAGTGGGGCAACTCGGCTTCCATCATGGATTATTCGCGGCTTAATTACGTTGCCCAACCCGGCGATAACGCTTACCTGCTGCCGAAGTTCGGACCCTACGATTACTTCGCGATCGAATGGGGGTACAAGCAGTTCACCCAGATCGCCGTCGTTGACGGCAAGAGAATCCAACAGGTGATGAACAGCGACACCGAATGGAGCCGCCTGGATCAACTGGCAGCGCAGCAGGTCACCAATCCGATGCTGCGCTACGGAGGCGAGGACGACGCGGCTGCGGTGGACCCGCTAGTGGGTATGCATGTGGTTGGCGGCGACCCGATCGAGGCGGCAGACCTCGGACTCCGGAACATCGACCGGGTAATGCCAATGCTGATTCCGGGGACGACGCAACTCGGCGGCAGCTACGACCGCATGGCCGAGTTGTACGAAACATTGATCACGCAGCGCCATCGAGAACTGCTGGCCGTAGTCAAACTGGTGGGCGGCGTGGAAGAGACGCGTTATCAGGCCGGGCGCGGCGCGGCGCCGCCGTTCCAGCCGATTCCGGCGGCGCGTCAGCGCGCTGCGGTAAAGTTCCTGCTCGATCGCGCGTTTTCCACGCCGGGCGCGCTGCTGGATCGCGAGGTCTTGTATCGAATGGTCCCTTACGGCGGCGCCAATGCACTGCAGGGCTCCAGTGTGCAGTTGCTGCGCCGACTCATCGGTACGGGCGTGTTCGAGCGCATGGCGGAAGCACGGGAGCTGGACCCCGCCACGAAGGGCTATACCGGCATCGACATGCTCTACGACATGAATGACGGACTGTTCCGTGAACTGGAGGCGCCCGCCCCTGTCATCGAATTGTATCGCCGCAATCTGCAGCGCAATTACGTGCTGCTGTTGCTCGTGGCAACGGGAGCCGAGAGCGATCCTGAGGCGGCCTCGAACGCGATCGACGTGCGCAACGCCGATACCACTGCGCTAAGCTTGCAGGTCCGCCATCTATCGAGCCAAAGCCAGCGGGCTGTAAATTCGCCTCTTTCCGATGTCGCGCAGCAATACCGGAAGGATGGTCATCCCAGCGAGTATCGCGCCGCGTTGCGGCTCGGGGCGGCAGACCTGCACTCCAAGATTGAAGGGGCAATCGGCCGGGTGAAGCATCCGGCGACGCTGGCGCTGCTGCGCGAGCTGAAGGCGCAACTGGAACGCGTGCCCTGAGGCGATCGCCTTGCGGCAGGAGCCAAGGCGCCGCGGTCGTGCACTGCGCACGCGATCAGGGAGTAGGTAGGAAATAAGGTCAGAAAGAAGCGGGGTGCAATACCCTGCTTTTGATTGGAGTCGTGACGTCCGGAGATATCCGCCATGCTCAAGCTCATCGTCCGAGCGCTGCTGAAGGTCCTGTTTCGCGTCCAGGTCGAAGGCGACACGAGCCATTTTTCTCGGCCGCGGCTGCTTATCATCGCCAACCATCAGTCCTTCCTAGATGGGCTGATCCTGGGGGCATTCCTGCCAATCGATCCGGTATTCGTGGTGCACACCGAGGTGACCCGCAACTGGTTTTACCGGCTGGTGTTGCGCCTGAGCGATTACCTGGCGGTGGATCCCACCAACCCAATGGCGATGAAGCGCGTGGTGCGGCTGATCGAATCGGGCCGCCCGGTGGTGATCTTCCCGGAAGGGCGCATCACCATTACCGGAAGTCTGATGAAGGTCTATGACGGTCCCGCATTCGTCGCCGCCAGAACCCAGGCGGTCATCGCGCCGGTGCGGCTGGATGGGGCCTCGCGTACGTTTTTCAGCCGGCTCTCGGGAAGCAATCCGCGCGAACTGTTCCCGAGAATCACGGTATCGATCCAGCCCCCCGCCTCGATCGTCATGCCGAAGGACGCCAAAGGCCGGATGCGCCGCAGGAAAGCCGGGGAGGGCATGCGCAAGATCATGCAGGAGATGATTTTCCGTTCGCGCCCGGATCAGACCCTGTACACGGCGCTGATCGATGCCATGCAAATCTATGGTCGCGGCAGGAAGATGGTCGAGGACATGCGGCAGACCGAGTTTTCCTACAACGCGCTGCTGAAGATGACGCTGGTCTTAGGGTTGTTGGTCAGACGCGTCAGCGGGCGCGGCGATACAGTCGGGATTCTCATGCCGAACCTTGCAGCCACGCTGTGCATGGTGATCGGGACAACCGCATTTCGCCGCGTGCCGGCGATGCTCAACTACACTGCTGGAACCGACGGCATCCAGAGTGCCTGCGTGGCGGCGAAAATTTCCACTGTGGTCACGTCGCGCAAGTTTTTGGAAACGGCACGGCTTCAGACACAGGTGGACGCGCTGCGCAACGTCAGGGTCGTTTATCTCGAAGACCTGCAGCCCACGGTCAACCTCGCGGTCAAACTCTGGGCCTTAGCCCACCTGATTTTTCCCCGGCTGCTCGGCAGGCGCGTCGATCCAGAGTCTCCCGCCGTGGTGCTTTTTACCTCCGGGTCGGAGGGCCGTCCCAAGGGTGTGGTGCTTTCCCACCGCGCCATACTCTCCAACATCGCGCAGATTCGCGCAATTACCGACTTTTCGGTGGAAGACCGGATTTTCAATGCGCTGCCGGTCTTTCATTCGTTCGGTCTGGTCGCAGGCGGGTTGCTCCCGGTGCTCACCGGCATCAAGCTGTTTCTCTATCCCTCGCCGTTGCACTATCGCCTGATTCCCGAGATCATCTACGACCGCAGCTGCACCATTCTTTTCGGAACCAGCACCTTCCTGAACAACTACGCGAAGTTCGCACATCCCTACGACTTCTACCGGGTGCGTTACGTGGTTGCCGGCGCAGAGAAACTGACGCAGTCGGTGCGCGACCTGTGGAACGAGAAGTTTGGCGTTCGCGTCTACGAAGGTTATGGCGTGACGGAGACTTCGCCGGTGATTTCGGTCAACTCGCCCATGGCGACCCGCATCGGCAGCGTCGGGCAATTGCTTCCCGGAATGGAGGCCCGGCTGGTGCCGGTGCCCGGTATCGAGCGCGGCGGCGTTTTGCACGTGCGCGGCCCCAACGTCATGCTTGGCTATTTGTATTACGAGAAACCCGGAGTGCTGGTGCCACCGCGCTCGGAGCTGGGCCCGGGCTGGCATGAAACGGGCGACGTGGTGGATATCGACGAGGACGGATTTGTTCATATCCTCGGACGAGTCAAGCGCTTTGCCAAAATCGCTGGTGAGATGATCTCGCTCGAGGTCGTCGAGAAGATTGCCGTGGCCGCGTCGCCGGGCTTTCAGCATGCCGTGTCTTCGCGACCGGACGAACGGCGCGGCGAGACGATCGTGCTCTTCACCACCGACCCAGCATTGACCCGCGAACGCCTGCTGCAAGCCGCGCACATGCTGGGTTTGGCCGAGATCGCAGTGCCCAGGGAAATTCTCAAGGTGCGCGAATTGCCCCTGCTGGGGACGGGCAAGGTAGACTACGTCAGGCTCAAGGAAGAAGCCTGCCGCGCGCCGGCAATCGCTTCCGGCGCCGGCTAGGCATGATAAGAATCAACTGGCCAAATTCCGCGGGCCGACCGGCACAGTATCGACAATCATGCCCCGCGCAGAATGCAGGCTTGTGCGGGTAACCATCCCTAACGGAAAAATCTTGACGTAAAGACGCAAAGGCGCAAAGAAACCCTGAAAAGGGATCGAAGATGACGGGAGATCGGGTCGGGCGATCCCCGTTTGTTCCCTTGGACGAAAACTTGCCGGCCCGTCCATCAAGGGCTTCTTATCACCGTTCGTTTCTTGTCTTTCTTTGCGCCTTCGCGTTTTTGCGTCGAATCTTTTGATTCTCGGGCAAACGCATTTGCCATGACCGACCAGACGTCAGACTATCCCAAGCTCCTCGAGTGCCTCGCGGACCGGCTGCCGGCGTTCCGGCAGGCATTGCTTGAGCTGGGCAAGGCCGACCTCGAGCGAGTGGAACTGGCGGCAGGCGAGGTGCTCCTGCGCAAGGGTGAAAAGGCGAATGCACTGTACGTGGTCGGCGCCGGATTGCTGCGTGCCACGACCATCCAGGACGGTGGCGGCGAACTGACCCTTTCGGAGTTCGGGCCCGGCGAGATGGCTGGCGAAATGGCGATCCTCGCAGGCGGCGGTGTTTACAGCGCGACGGTCTCCGCGTCTGAAAACGCTGTGCTCGTCCGTGTGCCGCGCGAGGCCTTTGAAAGGATCGCGAAGTTAGCACCAGAGGTCGTCCGTGAGATGGCGGGTGGCATACGCCGGCGGCTTGCCCGCGACCAGCTTGCCATCGGCCTGCCGAAGTTGTTCGGGCCGCTCGACGAAACCATGCTCCAGTTCGTCGAGGAGCGGGTGGAATGGGTCAGACTGCACGCCGGCCAGACGCTGTTCGCGACAGGCGACAAGGGCGAGGAGCTTTATTTCGTGCTTGGCGGGCGCCTGCGCGCGGTGAGCGGCGACGGCCGGGTGCTTAGCGAAATGACCCGCGGTGAAAGCATCGGCGAAATCGCGATGCTGACGGGAGAGCCGCGCACCGCGAATGTAGTTGCCGTACGGGACAGCGACCTGGTGCGAGTTTCGCGACCGGCGTTCGAGGAAATCGTCGCAAAGTATCCTGTGGTCATGCAGACCATCGCACGCATCGTGGTGCAACGCCTGAGGGTGAAGGAACAGGGAAGCGCAGCCGCGAAAACGGGAAAGTGTGTCGCTGTGCTCGCGGCGGGTCTTGGAAATGCGACCGCGGACTTCACGGTGCGACTGGTCAAGGCGCTCGAACGGATCGGCCCCACTCTGCATTTATCGGCGCATCGGCTCGACACATTGTTGAATCGGCCCGGAATCGCTGGGGCCGAACAGGAGGATGCGGCCGGCATGCGGCTGACGGCATGGCTCGACGAGCAGGAATCGCACCACCAGTTTCTCATCTACGAAACCGACGGTACGCCTTCACTCTGGACGCGGCGTTGCCTGCGACAGGCGGATGAAATTTTGCTGGTGGCCGACGCGGGATCGGATCCAGCGCCCGGCGTTGTAGAAAAGACCCTTCTGGGTCCCATGGACGGCATCTCGAAGGCCCGGCAAAGCCTGGTTCTGCTGCATCCCGACAGCAGCCGTTTGCCGTCGGGGACTTCGCGTTGGTTCGCGAACCGCAACGTCCAACGCAATTTCCACGTCCGTCTGGACACCGAAAACGACTTCGGGCGCGTGGCGCGCTGCCTGGGAGACGCCGCAGTCGGACTCGTTCTCGGCGGTGGCGGGGCGCGCGGCTTGGCGCATATCGGCGTGGTTCGCGCGTTGCGCGAGGCAGGGGTGCCGATAGACATGATTGGCGGTACCAGCATGGGGGCGGTGATGGCTTCGCTGGTGGCGATGGACCAGGACTGGGATCAGATGCTGGAGACCAACCGGGAGGCGTGGCTGCGCAATAAGCCGCACAAGGAATATTCGCTGCCGTTCATCTCGCTGATCCGCAGCCGGCGGCTCGACAGCATGGCGAAAAGTATCTGGGGCGAAATCGAGATCGAAGACCTGTGGATCAGCTTTTTCTGCATCTCCTGCAATCTTTCCACCAGCACCACAGTGATCCATGAGCGCGGATCGCTGCGCAAGGCCGTCCGCGCCAGCGCCTCGATCCCCGGAGTATTCGTGCCGGTCCTGAGCGACGGCGATATCCTGGTGGACGGCGGACTGGTCAACAACCTGCCCGGGGACGTGATGCGCGAGCGCGCCTGCGGGACGCTGATCGTTGTCGACGTTGGATCGGAGCAGGCATTCACCTTCAAGCTGCCCGAGTTCCCTTCGCCTTGGCAGTTTCTTTGCAGCCGCCTCCTGCCGTTCGCGACGCGCATCGAAGTCCCGCATATCGTCGACGTGCTCATCCGCACGACCGATGTCAGCAGCAGTCAGAAGACGCGCGAAGTCAAGAGAATTGCCGATGTCTGCCTCCGACCCCCGATCGACGGCTACGGCGTCCTGCAGTTCGAGTTACTAGACGAAATCGCCGACGTGGGCTATCGCTACGGCAAAGCGAAGATGGAAGAATTGCGGGGCGAAAAGTCGCTGGCGGGAATGTTCCAGGCGTGTTGAGGCCGCGCTAGTGGTTCTCGGCAATCGAGCGCAGCGCGTCCAGATCCAGGATTTCGAGGTAGTCGCGCTCGCGTTTGATGAAGCCGCTTCGAGACCAGTCGCGCAGGTTCTTGTTCACGCTCTCCCGCGTCGCGCCGATGAAATCGCCCAGTTCCTGCTGCGACAGCTTGAGTTCGATCCGCACTCGGGCGCTGCTCTCGGTCCCGTGATTCCCCGCCAGCCAGAGCAGTTGCTTCGCCAGCCTGGCGGGAACATCCAGGAAGGCGCGATCCTCGACGCGAATTGTGAGTTCCCTGATACGGCCGGCGAGCACGGCGAGGAGCTTGATCGCGACCGGCGGGGAGGCCGCAAGCAGACCGTGGAATGCATGATTGTCCACCACCGCCATCTCACATTGTTCCAGCGTGGTTACAGTGGCGGAACGAGGCTGGCCGTCGAGAATACCGATTTCGCCGAAGACTTCTCCCGGACCCAGGACGTTGATCGCGGTGTCGGCCCCGTCGGCGCCCTGCGCGGTGACTTTCGCACGGCCGCGCAGCAGCACGAAGAACTCCGTGGCCGGGTCGCCCTTGGCGACGATGGTCTCCCTCGGCTTGTACACCCTGGTCTTTGCCAACTGCGACAGGCGGACGAGATCGTCCTTTGCGAGTGCGTTGAAGAGCCAGACCCGCGACAGGCTGTCGATCAGCGCGTCGGCCACGGTTTTTGACCTCGGTCTGTGACGCAGTTCATAGGAACGCGTGCATATGGCTTGTAAACTTCAGGCATGCGACTCCTCTTCCTCGGTTCTGGCTCCGCACATACCGTGGGCGCCGACAACTATCAGTCGAACATGATGCTGATCGCCGACAGCGGCCGGCGCCTGTTGATCGACTGCGGTTCGGACGTTCGCTGGTCGCTGGCAAAACAGGGCCTTTCCCATCTCGATGTTACCGACATTTATATCAGCCATTTGCACGCGGATCACATCGGCGGGCTCGAGTACGTCGGCTTCCAGACGAAATTCGACCCGCGTTGCGAACGTCCCCGTCTCTTCGTCGAAGAGTCCCTTGCCGCCCCGCTCTGGAGTCACTCGCTGCGAGGCGGCATGGGCGTCATTTCCGGCACCGAGACTGAACTGGATACCTTCTTCGACGTGCGCATAGTCACCGCGAATCAGCCGTTCGAATGGGAAGGCGCCCGCCTTCACCCCATCCCCGCGGTGCATGTTTCCAGCCCGCGTGCGACTGTCTACAGCTACGGCCTGTTGATCGAGCGCGACGGCCATCAAACGTTCCTCACAACTGACACCCAGTTTACTCCGGGTCGCCTGGCCGCCTGCTACTCGAGCGCCGACCTCATCTTTCACGACTGCGAAATCGGCCCCGTAAGGACCGGTGTTCATCCCAATTACGACGACCTGGTTCAATTGCCCGCCGCCGTGCGTGCCAAGACCTGGCTATACGGCTACCCGCCGGGTCCGCTGCCCGCTGCAGTTGTGCACGGCTTCCGCGGCTTTGTCCGGGCGGGCCAGTCCTTCGAACTCATCCTAAAGCGCGGCCTGGTCGAGGAAGCCACGATTCGCAAGGGACTGGGCACGTAATAGCTTGCACGCCAGGCGACCACCCTGGCAATTCCAACTCCTAGACAGCGACCTGCTTTGCCCGCCCGTTCCGGGCCGAAAGCAACAGGAGAACTCCGGCCGATTCCCAAAAAAAAGCCCGCCAATACGGCGGGCGAAATCCACGGGAGAGTTCGGAAATCAGTTGGTGACGGCGGAAGCCATCTTGATCGGAGCGCGTATGGCAGCGGGGGCGCAATAGATCTTGTTGTCGACCATCACGCAACTGGTCTTGCCATGCAGGGCGGACTCCACGCGCTGCAGGCCGTTCTCCATGCTGGCGCGGAGGCTGTCTTGTGCGAAAACAACGGAGCACGACAGCGCGGCGGTAATCAGCAGGCCGGTCAGGATCTTGGTGGTGGTCATGGTCTGGTCCCTCCTAAAAGTGTTTCGTGATGGAGACACTGTATAGGCGAAGAGATACCCTGCGAATTGAACTATTGCGCTGTCGCAGTGTGAGAAATTCACGCCTCGACCTATTTTGACGCCGATAGGGGCCTTGGCGTTTAGGTTGTTAAATGACGGCCTCGGCGGTGAGCTGATTCACACCAATTGCGTCGACTTGGCCGGGGGTTGAGTTTTTTCTGCTCCACGCGCGACAGCTTCGCAACCGCCGCGTCAGTGCGCTTTCCGTCCTCAATCCGATTTACAGCACCTAAAGAATGCGCGAATCGATGCAGGAAGTGATTGGAGGAATGCCGGTTTCGTCGGCCTGCTTGCGAGAGTGCGGCCGGAGCTTCGGTTCCGTGGTTCTTTCCTGGAGGTGGGGAGCCCCACCGCAAGGTACTTGAGGTTACAGAAGCCGGGAGACGACGACCGGGCGTTTGCGGCTTAGGAGCCAAGTTTGGTGCAAGACTCGCCGCAGATTATCCGCCCCATCCGACCAAGGCGTGAATTTCTCACACCGGTGGTGTGCAAGAGTGCCGGGTGATGCAGGGCCCTCCCGACGTACAGTGGTTCCAACACGAACCGCCCAAGGAGGGCCTGAATCATGAGCGCTACCAGGATAGTCATCAAAGTCTTGATCGCTGCCGCACTTTCGTACTCCGCGGTGTTCGCAGCCAGCGTGCATCGTCCGGCTACGGAAAACAGCACACAGCGCATGGAATTTGCCCTGCATGGCAAGAGCGGTTGCGTACTCGTCGACGCCAAGGTTTTCTGCGCACCGGCAACCACGCGTGCCCCGATCCGTCTGGCTTCCTCCACTTCTGACTGAAATCGAGTCTCTCCCGGGAGTTTTAGCCCGCCTCATGGGCGGGCCTTTTGTTTTTCGCGTCAGGCTACGCAACACATATGGTGTCATCGGCGAGCCCCGCAGAATTTGCCGGATCTCTCACCGGCAGCGTAAGGTGCCTTGTCAGAGCGGCCTGTTGAGTGCAGACTTTTCGCCGCAACGGCCCAATCAAGACGAAGGGGAAATTCGATGGCCGCATCATCGGGCGAGAGCACGCCGCTCTGGAGTCTGTCGGAGAAACACCTGAAGGCGCTCTCGGAGTGGGGCGCCGTCAAGGCCTATCCGAAGAATACGGTCATCGTCAACGAGGGCGATCGCAGTGATACTCTTTTCATCATCCTTTCCGGCAAGGTCAAGGTGTACCTGGCCGACGAGGAAGGCAAGGAGGTGTTGCTCAGCACCCAGGGGCCGGGCGAATACTTCGGCGAGATGATCCTCGACCAGGGCCCGCGTTCGGCGTCGGTGATTACGCTCGAGCCCTCGAAGTTCTCGGTCATTACGACCGATCAGTTCAAGAAATTCCTGACCGAACATCCGGACGCAGGGCCGGAACTGGTCATGAGCCTGATCCACCGTGTGCGCGAACTGACCAAGACGGTCGGAAATCTCGCGCTGCTCGATGTATATGGGCGCGTTGCTCACCTGCTGCTGGAACTGGCGACCGAGGAAGATGGCGAAATGGTCATCAGTGAGCGCTTGACCCAGCAGGACATGGCCAATCGCGTGGGCTGTTCGCGCGAGATGATCAGCCGCATCCTCAAGGATCTGCGGATCGGCGGCTATCTGAGGATGGACGGCGAACGAATCATCATCGCCAAGAACCCGCCGCGGGCTTGGTAAACGGGCCCTCGTCAGGTCCGGCTTGGAAATATCGCAGTACCGCCCCGGCGGTAGTGCGGGGTGCCTTCAGCCTATTTTGGAAGCAGCCCGAGGCGCCTGGCCTCCCTGACAGCCATGGTGCGATTGTTGGCGTTGAGGCGCCTGAACATATCTTTCAGATGCTGCTTGACGGTTCCCTCAGTCAGCCCCAGCACGTTCGCGATGCGCTTGTTGGGCATGCCTTCCGCAAGCAAGGGAAGAATCTGCATCTGCCTGGAGGTCATAAGCGGCGCCGACTCGCCGCTGCCCGCGGCTTGCGAAGGGGGCAGGAACACCGCATCGGGCACATACACCTCGCCCTTCAACACCCGACGCAATGCGTCCATCAGTTGCTCGCTACCGGTAAATTTCGGAATGTATCCGCGCGCCCCGCCGTCGAGCAGAGTACGGATGATCTGCGGATCGTTTACCCCGGAGACTATTACTACGGGCAGGGTAGGGTAGGCCCGGCGAATGGCGAGGAACCCCTCGATCTCGCCCATTCCGGGCATCTGCAGGTCGAGCAGCATCATGTCCACGGGCCACTCCAGGGCAAGCTTGTCCAGCGCTGCCCGCAAGTTTCCCGCCTCGAGCACCGTCACCTGTGTGCCCAGAAGCTGCAGGAAGAATCGCAATCCTTCCCTGAACATGGGATGGTCGTCGGCGTGCAGGATCTTCGTGGTAGCGGCTCAGCGGCCCGTTTGGCGAGAGTGCGGGCTGGCATTCGCGCTACGGTCGAACGCGGCGGCCACAGTCCGGAATTCAGTCCAGTGCGCTTGTTGGCATTGCCGGCAACGTGAAGAAGAACTCGTTGCCCTCGGCCGATCCGACGGTCACACCCACCGTTCCTCCAAGCTTCGACACAATGCGCTGCACCGTGGCGAGGCCAAGGCCGTGACCTGCGGCCCGCTCCTTGTGCAGGCGTGTGAACGGTGTAAAAACGCGACTGCGTTCGTCCTCAGAAAGCGGCTGGCCGTTGTCCAGCACACTGAAGCGTACGTTCGGTCCGTCCGGCGTGCCGGCGACCTCGAGACGCGGCGGCGAGCCGCCGTACTTGAGTGCGTTGCTGAGCAGGTTCAGCCACACCTCTCCCACCCAAGGCGCGTATCCCAACGCCTGCGGCCAGGTTTGCGGCAATTTCACATCAGCGTGTTGACGCGCCAGCATCTCGCCCAGCTGGCTGAGAGCCTGGCTGACAAGGCCGCCTGTGTCGAGCGGCTTCAGTTCGACGTGCTGCTGTGCGACCGTCGATAGCAGGAGCAGCGCGTCAACGACCTCTCCGGTCATGGCCAGCGCGTTCTGCGCCTGCTGCGCCAGGTGCAGCTGTTCGCCCGACAGATCGTCCGATTTGAACTTGCAAAGGATCTCCAGAAATCTGCCGGCGGCCGCAAGTGGGGTCTTGAGGCTGTGAGCGATGGTATGCGCGTAAGCTTCCAGTTCGGCATTCTTCTGCGCCAGATCCTGTGTCTTGGCGGTTAGCTCCTTCTGCAACCGGTTCAACTGCAGGTGGTGCTGGATGCGCGCCAGCAGCTCCTCGCGCTGAATCGGTTTGGTAACGTAATCCACCGCACCGAGACGAAATCCCTCGACTTTGTGGGCGGTGTCGTCCAATGCGGTCATGAATATCACCGGAACTTCGGCCGTGCGCGGGTCGGATTTCAGGCGCCGGCAAACCTCGAAGCCGTCCGGTTCCGGCATCCGTACGTCCAGAAGCACCAGATCCGGCCTGGCCAGGCGAGCTTTTTCGAGCGCCTGCGCGCCGCTGCGGGTAAGCATCAGATCAAATCCCTGTTCCGCCAGAAAATCCGAGATCAGGCGCAAGTTCTGCGGCTTGTCGTCGACGATCAGCACGGTCGCGCCGCGCAACTCAGTTGGGAGCGACATCGCGATGCGTTCCAGCGCAGTCCTGCAACAGCGTGATGAGTCGCTCCTCGTCGAGGTCGCGGGCGAGCATATATAAGCGGCGTCCGAAAGGGCGATACCGCGCTTCGCCCCGCTCCAGCTCCAACGCGATCTGTTCGACGCGTACCAGCTTGCCCAGCCGAGCCAATTCGAGCAATTCGTCGAGCGTGGCACCGGACGGCGCGACGAGCTGTGCATCCGTCTGCTCCCGCACCGGTGTGCTCCCGTGGGTCTCGGTCTCTTCGTAACGCCAAGTCAGGTCGAGCAGGTGCCCGATGATGTCAAGCAACTCCATGCTCTCGAACGGCTTGCGCAGGCAGGCCGCGAAAGTGAGCGAATCTGCTTCCGCCCGTTCGAGGTCAGCGGTGCTGGCGGATGCGGCCACTATCGGCACCGTAGCCAGTTCGGGCGACTGGCGAATGGAGTGGGCAGCCTGAAAGCCGGACATCTCCGGCATGCGCAGATCCATCACGATCAGGGCCGGACGCCGCTGCCGCGCGGCGGTAACTGCTGCCTGTCCACCTGCGGCGGCGACCACTTCGAATCCCAGGGGTTCAAGTAACTGCTGAAGCAACTGGCGGTTCTCTACCTGATCGTCGGCGACCATGATGCATTTGGACGTTCCCTGGTAGCCGACAATGCGCCGGTGCGCGGGCATGACAGCCTGC
>CAZYTR010000195.1:0-34335 GCA_964650365.1 uncultured Alcaligenaceae bacterium
TCATCCTGCGGGGGCTGCGCGCGGTATCGGATTTCGAGTACGAGTTTCAGATGGCCGGAATGAACCGCAACCTGTTTCCGGATGTCGAAACGCTGTTCCTGACGCCGGCCGAGCAATACATGTTCATTTCCGCGACCATGGTGCGCGAGATCGCCAGCCTGGGCGGAGACGTCTCGCCGTTCGTCAACCCGATCGTGATTCCGCGTTTAAACGCGAAAGTGCGCAAGTAAGTTCCCTATGGCCCTGATGATCACAGACGAGTGCATCAACTGCGACGTGTGCGAGCCGGAGTGTCCGAACAACGCCATTTTTCAGGGCGAAGAGATCTACCAGATCGATCCCGACAAGTGCACCGAGTGTGTGGGCCACTACGACCGGCCGCAATGCCAGGAAGTCTGCCCCGTGGACTGCATCCCGCTGAACCCGGCATTGCCGGAGACCAGGGAGCAGCTCTACGACAGATTTCTGCGCCTGACGCAGCGGAAGGCCATGACTTTGGCCTGATCGTGCACCGGCCGGGTTCAGCGTTGGCAACGGGGGCAGTAAAACGTCGCGCGCTGGCCCTGGCGCAACAGCCTGATGGCCTTGCCGCACACGCGGCAGGGCTCACCGCTTCTGCCGTAGGCGTAGTAATTCTGCTGGAAATAGCCGGGATTGCCGTCAGAGCCGACAAAATCGCGTAGCGTGCTGCCACCGGCGTCGATGGCCGCGTTGAGCGTTTCCCGTATCGCGCGCACCAGGCGATTGCAGCGCTCACGCGAAACTTTGCCGGCCGCGGTCTTCGGATGGATGCCGGCGCGGAATAGCGACTCGCTGGCGTAAATGTTGCCCACGCCTGCCACTGTATGGCTATCCAAGAGTACCGTCTTGATTGCCGCGCTGCGGCCGCGAGTGCTGGCGTGCAGCCAGCGGGAATCGAACCCGGCGCTGAGCGGTTCCGGCGCGAGATCAGCCAGCAAAGGGTGGGAATACGGGTCCTGCGCTGCCCATAACACTGCGCCGAAACGGCGCGGGTCGGTAAGCCGCACGATCATCCCGGAGTCGAGCACCAGGTCGAAGTGATCGTGCTTGCCTGCCGGGGTTGCGCGCGGCAGCACTCGCAGGCTACCCGACATTCCAAGGTGCACGATCAGCCAGCCGCTGCCGCAGCCGATCAGCAGATACTTGGCGCGGCGCTCCACCGTACGAACGGTGCAACCGCTGATGTGCGCGCCGAGATTGCGCGCAATCGGCCAGCGCAGATTGCGGTTGCGCACCACGACCGTCTCCACGCGCCTGCCGACCAAGTGGGGGACCAGTCCCCGGCGGGTGATCTCTACCTCGGGCAGTTCAGGCACGTGTGGCTTTTACTTCCGGGCGACCGCGTTAGGGTCAAGCAGACGTCTGCCGACTTCGGCGCCGAAGCGGTACTGCATGTTTTCGTCGCTGCGCACCAGCAGGAACTCCGGTTGCTTCTGCACGATTTCCATGGTGACCTTCTTCCCGTCCTTGAATTGCACGACCAGGAGGTCCTTGCCGCGCGCGCGGCGGCGCGGCTCGGCGCCAAGACTGGAGGTAAAACGCCACTCGTCGGCCCAGCGGTTGAAATCGTCCTGTGACAGCGGTTTGCCCTGTTGTGCCGGGTAGGCACCAGTGATGCTCCAGGTGCCCCGGTCATCCCTGCGGATACGGTAGCGTCGGAAGTCGAAGGCGACCGGCATTTCCGTGTCGTCGAGCAGTTTGCGGCTCACCAGCTTGGTGACTTCGGTGGGTACGCCGTAGCCGTAAAAAGGCGCCACCAGATAGACCGCTCCCGCGGTCGCGACATACTGTTCGTAGGTGATGTCATTGATGCGGCCGAAGGCGAAGGCCTCATCGTTGAGCGTGAGCTTCATTTGCGGCGGGTCGAGCTGGTAGCGGCCGGGATCGCCGGGCGGCAATTTGTGCCTGGCGGTGGCCGTGGCAATGTCGGTCAGCCGATCCACCTGGATCGGATCGGCGCGGGTTTGCAGCGGCGCGCTGATGCGCCAGCCGCCGTCGCGTTTTTGCAGTTGGATGGTCGGGCTGCCGCGGCGTTCCACGGTGATGCGGTTGATGTCCTCGCGCTTCAGCTGTGTCAGTCTTATTTCCGCAGCGGACTGTTCCCTGGGGCGGAAGAAGGCGAACAGCACCACGCCCGTCAGCAACAGGGCCAGCACCAGGTTCACGAGGACTTTGGATTTCATGCCCTGCGGCGGCGCCACCAGATCACGCCGCCGGCGACCAGGAAGACAAGCGGCACGACCAACAGGAAACCGATGCCGATCAGCGCCAGGCCGGTGCGCGACAATTCCAGCGAAAGATCCGAACGCGTACGCGGCTGAACCGTGATCAGCGCCTCGTCCCCCGCCAGCCAGTTGACCATGTTCACGCCCAGGTCGAGGTTGCCGAGCAACCCGACATACTGGTTCGACAGGAACTCGCCGGTGCCGGCAACCACGACGTGCTGCTTGCGGCTGCCGAGGTCACGCTCCAGCGCCGCTGCGACCACGATCGGGCCACGGATGTCGCGATTGCGCTCGAACGCGACATTGTCATTGATGGCGCCGGTTTCCAGCCAGCCGCTCTGTGCGGCTTCCACCAACGGCTGGAAATGCCACTTCGTTCCCTCGTTGGCCGCGATGCGGCGCGCGTAAGGAAACACGCTGGTCGTCGCGAAATTCTCGGTGATGCGATGCGGGCGGTAGCCCGAGGCCAGCGCGAAAGTCGCCGGCAGGTTCAGGCCGCCGGCGCGCGGGTCCACCACTGTGCCCGAAATCAGCTCCAGGCCCAGTACGTCGGCGAGCGCCTGCAGTCCACGCAGAGATTCGTTGTCGATCAGCCACAACAGATTGCCGCCCTTCTCTACCCAACGCCTGATCTTGCCGACTTCGCCGGGCAGCAGGTCAACGCGCGGTCCGGCGATGATCAGCACGCTCAAGTTGTCCGGTACATCCTGCGCCTGCGCCAGGTTCAACGCCGCGGTCTTGAAACCCGTGGCGACAAGCTGATTGCCGAACTCGCCGAGATCGTAATTGCCGCGGCCGACGAGTTTGCGCTCGCCGTGCCCGTCCAGGGACATCACCTGACGCTCCGAGGAGCGCGCCAGCCTGACCAGCAGATTGGTGAGTTCCTGCTCGGCGAGGTTGGTGAGGTGTTCGTTTCTGCCGTTGTATTCGATCACCAGCTCACCGTTCATGCGCACCCCCGCCGCCTGCGCTTTCTGCGGCTGCTCGCGCGGATCGACGAATACCAGCATGAAGTCCTTCTTGGCGCGCTGATACGGGGCGAGAAAGGTCTGGACGGTCTTGCGCACGTCGCCCTCGGCGTCCTGCGCGGTGGCGTAGGCGGTGACGGCAATCGGTGCGGCCATTTGCTTGAGCACCTCGGCGGAAGCCTGCGACAAGGTGTTGCGTTGGCTTTGCGTCAGATCCCACTGGATCTTTATGTCCCGGGTCACCCAGGCGATGGCGGCTGCCAGCCCGAGCAGCAGCACCACGAACAAGCCGTTCTGGAGCAGCAGTTGCAGCCTCAGTTTGCGATTCAGTTTCATGCGCGCAGGCGATCGGCATCGAGACGCCGGATCGAAAGGATGAGAAAGGTGGCGGTCAGCAGCGCGAAGTAGATGAGATCCGTGACCGCAATCGAACCGTTCGTGAACGCCTCGAAATGCTTCAGCAGCGACAGCAGGTGCATTGGGCTGTTCGGGTCGGAAGCCGCAATGTTTGCCAGCCACAACAGCAGAAACGCCGCAAGCGTGCCGATGGCCGCCACCACCGGTTGGGTGGTCAGGCAGGATACGAACAGGCCGATCGCGGCGAAGCTTCCGGTGAGCAGCAGCAGGCCGAGCACATTGGTGGCGATCAGTCCCAGGTCCAGTCTGCCGCCCCACAGCAGCGACAGTCCCATCAGCGCAATCAGGCCGCCGACGATGGCGAGGAAGGCCAGCGTGGCGAGGAACTTGCCGAGCACGATTTGCGTCATCGATATCGGCGCCGACATGAGCATGGCCATGGTCTGGTTGCGGCGCTCTTCGGCCACCAGCCGCATGGTCAGCAGCGGCACCGACATCAACAGCACGATCGAGGCGATGCCGAACATCGGCACCACAACGATCTCAGTGAGTCCAGGTGCATTGGGCACGCGGGCGAGCTGCGCCTGAATGGTCAGGAAGTAGTCCACCCGGGTGAGAAAGATCCACGCCAGGATGATCTGCAGGAACGCCAGCACCACCCACGCCAGCGGCGAGGCGAACAGCGTTCTCAGTTCCTTGGTAACGATGGTCCAGATCATGCGGACGCCCCTTCACTTTGATCATCTTCGCGCTGAGTCAATTGAACGAATACCTCTTCCAGGCTCGCCAGCGCTGGTTGCAGAAGATACAGGCCCCAGTCGCGCTCGACCGCGGCCCGCACCAGGGTGTCGGTGGGATCGATGCCATCGCGTGGGCGCACCCGGAACAGGTTGGCATTGATGGCGTCGACTTCGGCATCGGCGGCCGCACCGGCGAGCTCGGCAAGCGGCGGTGGGTTGCGCAGGCCGATTTGCAGGGCGTGGCCGCCACGGAACTGCTTGAGTCCGGCGATGCTGTCGTAGTACACCACTTCACCGCGGTGCAGGATCTGCACCCGGTCGCACACCGCTTCCACTTCGGGCAGGATGTGGGTGGACAGGATGACGCTGTGATCGCGACCGAGGTCGCGAATCAGCGCGCGGATTTCGCGAATCTGGTTCGGATCCAGACCGATGGTGGGCTCGTCGAGAATGATCACGTCGGGTTCGTGGATGATCGCCTGGGCGATGCCGACGCGCTGCTGGTAGCCCTTCGATAGCGAGCCGATCAGCCGCTTGCCCATGTCCGCGAGCCCGCAGCGATTCTTGGCGCGCTCCACCGCCGGTTCCAGCGCGCTTTTTCTCAGTTTGTGCAAGCGCCCCGCCAGGCGCAGGTACTCATCCACCTTGAGTTCACGGTACAACGGCGGTACTTCAGGCAGATAGCCGATTCGCGATTTCGCCTGGATGGGCATGTCGATCAGGTCAATGCCGCAGATGAGCACTTCGCCGCTGGTCGGCGCGAGATTGCCGGTGAGCATCTGCATGGTGGTGGTCTTGCCAGCGCCGTTAGGCCCGAGCAGGCCCAGCACTTCGCCGCGCCTGAGTTCCAGCGACACGTCGCGCACCGCGCGAAGGGCACCGTAGGTGCGCGTCAGTGACTGCGCCGAAACGGTCAATTCAGAGCTTACCGTAGTGGTCATGCCCTCGCCTTGTCTGGAAGTTGTGGAAATGTGTGCTTTTTGCAACCCTGTCCGTATTCCGTGCCTGCTGAATCAGGGTGACCACGCTGCAACGGCTGTCGGCGCACGGGTCGGGGTTACTTGTGATGGCCGCCAAATATACCTAAACTGTGTCCCGGGTTGAAGAACTTCGCGCGCGAGGATGCCCTCTAAAGTTCAGTTGCGCGCATTTGTTCCATCTCACGGCCCCAACCTCTCCATGGCCTCAACGCGTTACTGGCTCGCCCCGTTGTTCACCGCGTCCTGCCTGGCGCTGAGCGCCTGCGCCCAACAGGGAGCGCGCGCCGGCGCGCCTGCGCTTGCCGCGGAAGGAGTGGTGACCTCCGAGGCGGCCATGGACTGGTCGGCGCAGGCCGCAGATCCTGACGAAAATTTTGAAGAACGCGCCCGGCGCGTCTTCGGCACGCAATCGCTGTTCCCGACCGACCTCCCGGCGGGCGATTTGGATTCGGATCTGCTCTACAAGTTCTTGCTTGGCGAGATTGCCGGTCAGCGCGGCAGCTACCAGATTGCGGCGCAAGCCTATCTCGACATGGCCAGGTCAACGCGCGACCCGCGCATCGCCCGGCGCGCCACCGAGTTGGCCCTGTACGGACGACAGACCGGGATGGCTCTGGAAGCGGCCAAGATCTGGCTGGCCGCGGAGAAGGGTTCGACCGCTGCGCGCCATACGCTGGTGGCATTGTTCGTCACCACAGATAACTTGCAGGCGGCCAAGCCGCTGCTGCAGGAGATTCTTGCGGCTGAAGGGGCCAACGCCGGCGCATCTTTGATGCAGTTGCACGGGCTGCTCGCCAAGCATGCCGACCAGAACGCCGTTCTGACGCTGGTGAAGGATCTGGTGAAGCCTTATCCACAGTTTCCGGAAGCGCACTTCGCGGTGGCGCAGGCAGCGCTGGCGGCCAATAAATATGATGCGGCGCTGGCGGAAATCCGAGAGGCGTTGCGCATCCGGCCGGACTGGGAGGCAGCGGCGCTGTTCCAGGCGCAGGCGCTGACCAGCGAGTCGCGCGCCAAGTCGCTTGACTACATGAAGGGTTTCCTGGCCGCCAATCCGACTGCGCAGGAAGTGCGCCTGAATTACGCCCGCCAGCTGATCGGCGAAAAGAAGTTCCCCGAGGCGCGCGCCCAGTTCCAGCGGCTGCTCGACGACAATCCGCAGAATCCCGACATCGCGGTGACCGTGGCGCTGCTGTCGGTGCAGATCAACGACCTGGACACCGCGGAAATACAGTTGAAGCGGGTGCTGGAATTGAATTACAAGGACCCCGACAGCGTGCGTTTTCACCTTGGCCAGGTCAACGAGGAGCGCAAGCGCTTCGACGAGGCGGCCCGATGGTACCTGGCGGTCGAAGGCGGAGAGCAATTCGTGATGGCGCATGCACGCTACGCGTTCATGCTGGCGCGGCAGAACCGCCTGGCCGAAGCGCGCGCCCATCTGCAGGGCCTCCAGCCGCAAAATGAAGCGCAGCGCGTGCAGATCGTGCAGGCCGAGGCGCAACTGATGCGCGAAGCGAAAGCCTATAAGGAATCGTTCGACATCCTCAAGACCGCGCTCGATGCCGATGCGGACAATCCGGATCTGCTCTACGACATCGCCCTGGCGGCGGAGAAGCTCGACCGTCTCGACGTGGTGGAGACCAGCCTGCGGCGCCTGATTGCGCTCAAACCGGATTACGCACAGGCTTACAACGCGCTCGGCTACACGCTGGCGGACCGCACCGATCGGCTCGCCGAGGCGCGCGACTTCATCGAGAGGGCGCTTAAACTTTCTCCCGAGGACCCGTTCATTCTCGATAGCATGGGCTGGGTAGAATATCGCCTCGGAAATAATGCCGAAGGACTGCAATACCTGCGCCGCGCGTTCGACCAGCGTCCCGACCCCGAGATCGCCGCGCACCTGGGCGAAGTACTGTGGGTGAAAGGCAACAAAGGCGAGGCGGAAAAAGTCTGGCGCGACTCGCTGCGCGACAACCCCGGCAACGAAGAGCTGCAGAAGGTCATCAAGAAATTCCTGCCCTGAGGCGCATCGGTGCCTCTTTCCATTCGTCTTTTCGCGATCGCTATCGTCCTCGCCGTGGTGTCAGGCTGCGCGGCACTGCGCGCGCCGCAGGCACTGCCGGCCTCCAACGCCGGCGTAGAGACGTTCTCCCTCACGGGGCGCGTCGCGGTCAAGCTGGAACAACACGGCTACACGGCCCAGTTGAGCTGGCGGCATGCGGCTGCCGGCGATCGGCTGCTCCTGCTGTCCCCGGTCGGCTCGGTGATTGCGGAGCTCGAAGCCGATGCGTCAGGCGCGATCCTCACGACCAGTGGCAAAAAGGTGTATCGCTCCGGCGACGTGCAGGCGCTGACCCGTGAAGTATTGGGCTGGGACCTGCCGCTCGAAGGCCTGCAGCACTGGGTCGTCGGACGTGCCGAACCGCGGCTTCCGGTGCAGGCCGAGGAGCGCGACGCGCGCAGCCGGCTGACCAGGCTCACCCAGAACGATTGGTACATCACCTATCTTGCGTACGCCGAGGATAGCGCGCTGCCGGCGCGCATGGAACTCGCATACAAGCGTCTGAGCCTGAGGCTGATCATCGACCGCTGGGACCTGAGCGAATGAACGGCGCCGTTGGTTCTGGTGCGGAGGGCGCCGCCGCCGAGTCTGATACAGCGAGCGCCGTGGGAGCTCGATATGCCGCGCCCGCCAAGCTCAATTTATTCCTCCACGTGATTGGGCGGCGTGCCGACGGCTATCACTGGCTTCAGACTGCGTTCCGCTTTATCGACTACGGCGACGAACTGGGATTCTCCATTCGGGACGATGGCGCGGTGTGCAGAGTCATCGAGCTTGCAGGCGTGCCCGTCGAGGCCGACCTGTGCGTGCGTGCGGCAAGGTTGCTCAAGGACCGCACCAAGTCCCGCCTCGGCGTGGATATCGAACTGGTCAAGAGGCTGCCCATCGGAGGTGGCCTGGGCGGTGGCAGTTCCAATGCCGCGACCACGCTCATCGTGTTGAACCGCTTGTGGCAAACCGGGCTCTCGCGCGCGCAACTTCAGGAGTTGGCGCTGGAACTGGGCGCGGACGTTCCGGTGTTCGTGTTCGGGCGCAGCGCCTTTGCCGAAGGGGTTGGCGAGCGCCTCGCGGCGCTCCAGTTGCCGCCTGCGTGGTACCTGGTTTTGGTGCCGGAAACGGCTGTTTCCACTGCGGAAATCTTCTCCGCACCCGAATTGACACGTAATACGAATGCAATCACAATAGCGGCCTTTTCGGTCGGCCAGGGTCGCAATGATCTCGAGCCGGTGGTGTGCCGGCGCTATCCGCAAGTGGCCCGTCATCTCGAGTGGTTGCGCCAGTACGGCGACGCCCGCATGACCGGATCCGGGGCCTGCGTGTTCTGCGGGTTCGAAAACGAGGCGCAAGCTCAGCGGGTCCTGTCGGAGCTTCCGGCGGACATGCGGGGATTCGTGGCGCGCGGACTGGACCGGCACCCTCTGTGGTCCGAGGGCAATTAGGATTTTTGGGGAGTCGCCAAGTGGTAAGGCACCGGATTTTGATTCCGGCATTCGTAGGTTCGATCCCTACCTCCCCAGCCATGCTAGAGACTAGTGGCTTGAGACTAGAGACTAGCAAAGGCACGCTGCCAGCATGTTTGCGGCTCATTTTATTTTTTGGGCGGTATCGGTTGGTTTTTTCCAGTCTCCAGTTTCCAGTCCCCGGTCTCTAGAATGGCCTACGACAGCTTGATGGTGTTTACCGGCAACGCGAATCGCAAGCTTGCCGAGGACGTCGTCAAACACCTCAACATCCCGCTCGGGCGTGCCACCGTGGGCCGCTTCAGCGATGGCGAGGTCATGGTGGAGCTGCTGGAAAACGTGCGAGGCAAGGACGTATTCGTGCTGCAGTCGACCTGCACGCCCACCAACGACAGCCTGATGGAAATCATGCTGATGGCGGATGCGCTTAAGCGCTCCTCGGCCGGGCGCATCACCGCGGCAATTCCCTACCTGGGCTACTCGCGGCAGGACCGGCGCCCGCTCTCGGCGCGTGTGGCGATCAGCGCCAAAGTGGTGGCGAACATGCTGGTGGTCTCGGGTGTGGACCGGCTGCTGACGATGGATCTGCATGCGGACCAGATCCAGGGGTTTTTCGACATTCCGGTGGACAACGTCTACTCGGGTCCGATTCTGCTGGGCGACATCTGGAAGCTTGGCCATAAGGATCTGGTGGTGGTCTCGCCCGACGTCGGCGGCGTGGTGCGCGCCCGTGCGCTGGCAAAGCGGCTGGAATCGGACCTTGCCATCATCGACAAACGCCGTCCGCGCCCCAACGTGTCGACGGTGATGAACATCATCGGTGACGTGGCGGGTCGCACCTGCGTCATCATGGACGACATGGTGGACACGGCGAATACGTTGTGCGAAGCGGCCGCCGCGCTGAAAGAGGCGGGCGCGCTGAAGGTGCTGGCTTACTGTACCCACGCGGTACTGTCGGGAAAGGCGATCGAGCGTATCGAGAAATCGGTTCTGGACGAGGTGGTGGTGACCGATACCATCCCGTTGCGCGAGGAGGCGAGGGGCTGCAAACGCATCCGCCAGTTGAGCATCGCGGCGCTGCTGGCCGAGACAATGCTGCGAATCAGCAACGAAGACTCTGTCAGCTCGTTATTCATGGAATAGTTAGCTGAATGATGAGTGCTGAGTGCTGAGTGATGAGTGATGAGTGATGAGTTTTGAGTTTTGAGTGTTGAGTGGCAGGCCTTAATTCGATCGTCAACTCAAAACTCAAAACTCAAAACTCAACATTAGGTTTTTTAACCCCGGCGCCATCTGGTCGCGGATGGCGTCAACTTTAGGAGAGCAACATGGCAAAGATCGAAGTCAATGCAATGTCCCGCTCGCTGCAGGGAACGGGTGCGAGCCGCCGTCTGCGCAGAACGGGCAAAGTGCCGGGAATCGTCTATGGAGGCGAGCAACCGGCGCAGAACATCGAGCTGGATCACAATTCGCTGTTCCACCAGCTCAAGCAGGAGGCCTTCCACGCCTCGATTCTGAGCATGAACCTGGGCGGCAAGAGTGACCGCGTGCTGCTGCGCGATGTGCAGATGCACCCGTGGAGGCAACAGGTATTGCATGTCGATTTCCAGCGAGTTTCGGCCAACAAGAAGATCCACATGAAAGTGCCGTTTCACTTCATTAACGCCGACATTGCTCCGGGCGTGAAGACCGGAGGCGGTATCGTCAGCCACGTAATGAACGAAATCGACGTCACCTGCCTGCCGGACGATCTGCCCGAATTCGTCGAAGTCGATTTGCAGCATCTCGAACTCGGCCACTCGGTGCACCTGGCCGATGTGAAGCTGCCCAAGGGGCTGGATTCGACGCAACTGGTGCGCGGCGACAATGCCGTGGTGGCAACCGTGCAGATACCGCGTGCGATGGTCGAGCCGGAGCCTGAAGTCGCTCCTGCCGCCGAAGCTGCCGCAGTGGAAGGCGCACCCGCCGCCGATGAGGCCGCGGGCGCGACCCCGGGTGCTGCACCTGTGGCTGCGGGCGCCAAAAAGGAGCCCGAAAGGAAAGAAGGCGACAAGGGCGCCAAGAAGTAATTTTCGTCTTCCTGGCTGTACGGCCCGCCCGTCTGTGCGTCCGGCGGGCCGTTTCATTTTCGGGGATCGCCGACAAACAACATGAAGCTCGTCGTAGGACTGGGAAATCCGGGACGCGAACATGACGGCACCCGCCATAACGCCGGTTTCTGGTGGGTCGACCGCCTGGCCACGCGCGGCCACGTCCCGCTTCGGCAGCAAGCGCGTTTTCACGGCCAGGCCGCCAAGCTGGTCGGGGCAGGCCGCGAATGCTGGTTGCTTAAACCCAACACCTTCATGAACCTGAGCGGCCGCGCGGTGCAGGCGCTCATCCAGTTCTACAAGATTGCACCCGCGGAGGTACTGGTGGTGCACGACGAACTTGACCTGCCGCCGGGCGAGGTCAAGCTCAAGAAGGGCGGCGGCGTGGCCGGGCACAACGGTTTGAAGGATGTCGCCGCGCATCTGGGCCCGGATTTCTGGCGGCTGCGCATCGGCATCGGCCATCCCGGCGATCGTGCGCAGGTGTCGACCTATGTATTGAACGCGCCGCGCAAGGAAGAACTGCCGCTGATTCAGGAGGCGATCGAGCGCAGTCTGGAATTGTGGCCGCTGCTGCTGGAAGGCAAGACCGAAGCGGCGATGCTGAAACTGCACACGAAGGCGTGAGGCGTGAGGCCAGGAATCGGTGATGAGGTGATTCAGCAATTAGGTGATTGAAACCAGTCACTCAATTACTTAATCGCTTAATCACTCACCCCTCACCCCTCACCCCTCACCTCTCACGTAATTCTATGAGTCTCAAATGCGGAATCGTCGGACTGCCCAACGTCGGCAAGTCCACGCTGTTCAACGCGCTCACCAAAGCCGGGATCGCGGCGGAGAACTATCCGTTCTGCACAATCGAGCCGAACGTCGGCATCGTCGAGGTGCCGGATCCCCGCCTGGCACAGCTTGCCGCCATCGCCAGGCCGCAGAAAGTGGTTCCCGCGATCGTGGAGTTCGTGGACATCGCCGGTCTGGTGGCAGGCGCCTCCAAAGGCGAAGGTCTGGGCAACCAGTTTCTCGCCAACATCCGTGAAACCGATGCGGTGGTGCATGTGGTGCGCTGCTTCACTGATGACAACGTCGTGCACGTCTGCGGAAAGATTGATCCGCTTTCCGACATCGAAACGATCGACACCGAATTGGCACTGGCGGACCTGGCCACGGTGGACAAGGCGCTCAGCCGTTATCGAAAGCCGGCGCAGTCCGGCGACAAGGCGGCGAAGCTGCTGGTTGCCGTGCTGGAGAGAGCGCACGCACAACTGAACCAGGCCAATCCGGTACGCGCGCTCGATCTTTCGAAGGAGGAGTTGGCGAACCTAAAGCCGTTCTGCCTGATTACCGCCAAGCCGGTGCTGTATGCCGCCAACGTCGCGGAGCACGGATTCGGCGAGAACAATGCGCTGCTGCAGCTCGTAAAGCAGCACTCCGCCAGGGAAGGCGCGCCGGTCGTGGCGTTCTGTGCGCGAATGGAAGCCGAAATTGCCGATCTGTCCGACCAAGACAAGCAGGTGTTTCTCGCCGACATGGGGTTGAACGAGCCGGGCCTGAACCGGTTGATCCGCGCCGGCTATCACTTGCTGGGATTACAGACCTTCTTCACCGCCGGGGAGAAGGAAGTACGCGCCTGGACGATCCACAAGGGTGACACCGCGCCGCAGGCTGCCGGCGTGATTCACACCGACTTCGAGAAAGGCTTCATCCGCGCGGAGGTCATCGCCTTCGGCGACTACATCGCCTGCAAGGGCGAACAAGGCGCGAAGGAGACCGGAAAGATGCGCTTGGAGGGCAAGGAATACGTCGTCAAGGACGGCGACGTCATGCACTACCGATTCAATGTCTAGGCACTTCTTCTTACGCTGACCAGCGTCACCCCGGCCAGGACCAGCGCCGCACCGATCAGTTGAATCGCGCTGATCGGCTCATTGAGCACCCAGTAACCGAGGAAAATCGTCACCACCGGCCCGACCGAGCCGACCATGGCCGCATGGTTGGCGCCGGTGCGGCGGATGCCCTCCGACATCAGCCATGCCGGAATCACGGTGGAGACGACTGCCATCAACAACGACAGCCAGTAGACCTGGCGCGGTAACGCCAGCTCAGCAAGGTCGTGTGCAATGAGGAACTGCAGCATGGCCACTGCGCTGGCTACCAGCATCGCGTAGGAGGTGAAGCGCGCGGCGCCGAGTTTGCCGATCACTTCCCCCGTGCCGATCAGGTAGAACGAGTACACCACGCCGCTGGCAAACACCAGCATGCCGCCGAGCGCCACTTCGAAAGAGCGACCGCCAAATTCAAGGTTTTCTGCAAACACCAGTGCGATTCCGCCATAGGACAGCGCCAGCGCGGCAAAGTGGTAGCGGCGGACAGGCTTCTTCAGCAACCACGCTGACAGCAGCAACACAATCGTCGGGTAGAGGAACAGGATCAGGCGCTCGAGGCCCGCAGTAATGTACTGCAACCCAAGGAAATCGAGATAGCTGGCGAGGTAGTAACCGATGAATCCGAGCAGGGCGACCGCAAGCCAATCCTTGCTGGTCAGAGGTACCGCGGCCGCGCCGCGGCCCGACCAAAGCGCCATGAGCACGAAGAAAGGCGCCGAGAAAAGCATGCGCAGCGCCAGCAGCGTGGCGGCATCGACCGCGTAGGCGTAAGCGAGCTTGACGATGACTGCTTTCGCGGAGAAGGCCATCGCCGCAAGCAGCACACAAGCCGTGCCGGCGAGCGAAGGCCGGGCGTGATCGTGCGGCATGGGCGGCCGGGATCAGCGCCGGCTGCCGCCGGTGATCAGTCTGTGGCGCTTGGCAAGTCCGGGCAGTAGAGAAAGCTCCCGCGAACATTTGGCGATCGGCAGAGGCTGTTGCATGTGTTTTTCCCGCGACCGGAGATGACCGGGTGGTATGATAAAATTTTAATTATATCAGCCGTATACGATGCCTAATCAGCCTGGTGCTGCGGTTCGCATGGGGCGCCGCAGCGGCGCGTTCGCAGAGGAAGTCATGTCAGGCCACAGCAAGTGGGCGAATATCAAGCACAAGAAAGCCGCGGCAGACGCCAAGCGCGGTAAGATTTTCACCCGCCTTATCAAGGAAATTACCGTCGCTGCCCGCCTTGGCGGCTCTGACCCGGGCACCAATCCGCGGCTGCGCCTGGCGATGGACAAGGCCTATGCCAGCAACATGCCGAAAGACAACGTGGAGCGCGCGATCAAGCGCGGCAGCGGTGAACTCGAAGGCGTGAGTTACGAGGAAGTGCGCTACGAGGGTTACGGAATCGGCGGCGCGGCGGTCATGGTGGACTGCATGACCGACAATCGCATCCGCACGGTCGCGGATGTGCGCCATGCGTTTACCAAGCACGGCGGCAATCTCGGCACCGATGGTTCGGTAGCCTTCCTGTTCAAGCATTGCGGACAATTGCTGTTCCCTCCCGGCACCAGCGAGGAAAAAGTCATGGATGCAGCGCTGGACGCGGGCGCTGAAGACGTGATTGCCAACGACGACGGCAGCATCGAGGTCATCACCACGCCCAATGATTTCATGGCGGTAAAGGACAGGCTGGAGAAGCGCGGGCTGAAAGCGGAAGTCGCGGAAGTGACCATGAAGCCAACGGTGGAGAATGTACTGGTGGGAGACGACGCGGTGAAAATGCAGAGGCTCCTCGATGCCCTGGAGGCGATCGACGATGTACAGGAGATCCATAACACCGCGGTGATGGAAGGGTCAGGCAATAAACGTGAGGCGAGAGGCGTGAGGTGCAGAATCGGTGATGAGGTGATTCAGTAATTAGGTGATGGAATCCAGTCACTCAATCACTCAATCACTCAATTACTTAATCACTCAATTACTTAATCCCTTAATCCCCTGATCTTCTAGTAACCCCTTGCCCCTCACCCCTCACGCCTCACCGATCATGAGAATTCTGGGAATCGATCCGGGACTCAGAGTGACGGGGTTTGGAGTTCTGGACAAAGTTGGCCAGAAACTGACTTACGTCACCAGCGGCCGTATCCGCACCCCACACGATGGCGAACTGCCGGAGCGCATCAAGGCCATCCTCGAAGGACTGTGTCAGTTGATCGGCGAGATCAAGCCGCAACAAGTTGCTGTGGAAAAGGTATTCGTCAACGTGAATCCGCAATCCACCTTGCTGCTCGGCCAGGCGCGCGGCGCCGCAATCTGCGCCGCGGTGATCAGCAGCCTGCCGGTATCGGAGTACACGGCGTTACAGGTCAAGCAAGCCGTAGTTGGCAACGGCCATGCACACAAGGAGCAGGTGCAGGAGATGGTGCGCCGGCTGCTCAAGCTGCCGAGCGACCCCAGCGCCGACGCTGCCGACGCGCTGGCCTGTGCCATTTGTCACGCGCACGGAGGCATGGGACTTGGGCAACTCGCGACGCGCGGCTACCGCATGAAACGCGGGAGGCTGGTGTGATCGGCCGCATCACCGGGCAGCTGATCGAAAAACGTCCGCCCACGGTGGTGGTCGACGTGCACGGCGTGGCCTACGAAGTGGACGTGCCGATGAGCACCTTTTTTGTCCTGCCGGCGACCGGCTCGACGGTGGCGTTGCATACCCACCTGGTGGTGCGCGAAGACGCACACCTGCTGTTCGGATTCGGCACCGAAGAGGAGCGCAGGGTGTTCCGGCAATTGCTCAAAATCAGCGGCATCGGCGCGCGCACGGCGCTGGCGGTGCTGTCCGGTCTGTCGGTTTCGGAGTTGTACCGGGCCGTGGCCACACAGGATGGCGTGCGTCTGACCAAGATCCCCGGCATCGGCAAGAAAACCGCTGAGCGATTATTGCTCGAACTTCGCGATAAGCTGGCCGGAGGCGTCGCGCCGTCCGCGTCGGGCAGTGCCGGGTCGGTAAGGAGCGACGTCCTCAACGCGCTCAGTGCACTTGGATACAACGACAAGGAAGCAAGCGCCGCGATTGCCAGACTGTCTCCTGAAGCCACGGTTCCTGAGGCAATTCGGCAGGCGCTGAAACTGCTCTCGAAAAGCTAGCTACGACAAATCGCCGCCGTATCTCCGATGCGTCGAAAGGAAACCGGGCTGAATGAAAATTTCGACGCGATCGACCGCTGCCATGTCGCCTTGCAACGACAATGTGACAGCACAACAGGACGGTGACTTGCGGGGGCACTGGGATATAATCCGGCTCAATTCGTGGCGCCGGCACGGGGCGCTGCACTCAGCCAGGAGCAGGTAGTTCATGATTGTGGGTACACGACAGGTCGCTGCGGCTTTGCTGGCCCTGGCGATCGCGCTGCCCGTTGCGGCGAATCCCGAGAATGCGCGCAACAAGAGCGACCAGATAGCCGAACTCATAGATCTGCACGATCTCACGACTTCGGTCTCAGTCGGCAACTACTACCTCAAGCAGGAAAGCCTGCTGGCAATCCGCGCTTTGCTGGCCCGTCTGGGCCGGGAACAGAACCTCGGACCGGAATGGAATCCTGCCAGTCCCCACTGGCGGCGCGCCGAGGCACAATTGCTCGAACCGTTAATGGCGAGAATAGCCGAGGACTTCGCCAGTCTCGATTGGTTGCGGCCGCAGTGGCATGAGCTCGATAATCGCGAGTTTTCTTCCGAGGAGATCGACGTGCTGCTGGCGCACTTGCGCTCCGAGGTGGGCCGCAAGCAGGTCAAGATCATGGATCATACGGTGTCGACCCACGTGATGATGACCCTGTCGTTTTCCGGCAAGCTGAAAGACGTCGAGGGCGCCGAGGTCGATCGCAGGCGCATGCAGTACCTCTGGAACGCGGAGGATGCGGAGATGCGTTTTTCCATTCAGGATGCCGCCAACAGCGAGGGCCAGCGCTTTGCACTATCGCCGCTGGGAAAGAAGTATTTCGTGACCGCGATCCTGAAGCTGACCGGCATCGTCAACCGCCGCATCGACGAAGTGGCCGGCACGCTGCCCAAACAAGTGGATGCCCGTGCCGACCAGGTCCGGCCGTTGCTGGAAGAATTCATGAGCGGTCGCGGCTGATGCCTCAAAGGCGTCCGTGCCGCGGCACCAGAGGATGATCGAAACCGACCGCCTGATTCAGCCCGTCCCCATCTCGACGCAGGAGGAAGCGCTCGAGCGTGCCTTGCGTCCCAAGCAGTTCGACGAGTACATCGGCCAGGAGAAGATCCGCGGCCAGTTGCGAATTTTCATCCAGGCCGCGAGGAACCGAGCGGAAGCATTGGACCACGTACTGCTGTTCGGTCCGCCGGGGCTCGGCAAGACCACGCTGGCGCACATCATCGCCAGGGAAATGGGCGTGAACCTGCGCCAGACTTCCGGCCCGGTATTGGAACGACCCGGCGATCTGGCGGCGCTGCTCACCAACCTGGAACCCAACGACGTCCTGTTCATCGACGAAATTCACCGGCTCTCTGCCGTGGTCGAGGAAATTCTCTACCCTGCGCTTGAGGACTTTCAGCTCGACATCATGATCGGCGAGGGGCCGGCGGCGCGCTCGGTGAAGCTCGAGTTGCCGCCGTTCACGCTGATCGGTGCCACCACCCGCGCTGGCATGCTTACCAATCCGCTGCGCGACCGTTTCGGCATCGTCTCGCGGCTGGAGTTCTACTCACCCGCGGAGTTGACGCAGATCGTCCTGCGTTCGGCGCGCCTGCTCAACGTGGACATCGCGGCCGGCGGGGCAACGGAGATCGCTTCGCGCTCGCGCGGCACGCCGCGCATCGCCAACCGGCTGCTGCGCCGGGTGCGCGACTTCGCGGAAGTGAAGGCTCAGGGCAGCGTGACCAAGGAGGTGGCCGACGCGGCGCTGAAGATGCTCGACGTAGACCAGATCGGTCTGGATGTGATGGACCGCAAACTTCTGCTCGCGGTGCTGGAAAAGTTTGGTGGCGGACCGGTCGGCATAGAAAACCTGGCGGCGGCAATCGGGGAGGAACGCGACACCATCGAGGATGTTCTGGAGCCGTTCCTGATCCAGCAGGGGTATCTGCAGCGCACGCCGCGCGGGCGCATGGCCACCTTGCTGACCTATCGGCATTTCGGTGCCGCCCCGCCTGCGGGCAGGGCGAGCGGCGAGCTGTGGCAGGAGGGTTGAGATGTCCTTTGCCATTCCGGTGCGGGTTTACTACCAGGATACCGATGCGGCTGGCGTGGTGTTCCACGCCACATATCTGGATTTCATGGAGCGCGCTCGGGTCGAATGGCTGCGCGACCAGGGATTCGAACCGCAGGAACTTGCACGCCGTTTCGGGCTCGTATTCATCGTCCGGCACCTGGACATCGCCTATATGAAGCCGGCAGTGCTCGACGATCTGGTGACCGTGACCGCGGCAGTGCAAAAACTGGGCGGCGCGCAGGTGACCCTGGTGCAGGAAATCATGCGTGGCAAGGAGGCATTGGTGCGTGCCACGGTGAACCTGGCCTGCGTGGCGACCGGCAGCCTGAAGCCGATGCCGGTCCCGGAAGACGTACGGGCAATGTTTGCCGATGAAGTGCCGCTACCGGTGGAGGCGACCGCTTGACGCCGGCAACCCCGCGGGCGCCGCAGCCGCGTTTAACTCGCTGGACAAACTGACATGAACGTTACCCAAGATCTTTCCTTGATGAGCCTGCTCACCACCGCCAGTGTGCTGGTGCAATTGGTGATGGCGCTGTTGCTGCTGGTGTCGCTGATTTCGTGGTGGTTCATCTTCCGCAAGATGTTCGTGATTCGCGACGCCATGCGCCGCACCGACCTGTTCGAACGCAGCTTCTGGAGCGGTGCCGACCTGGGCACGCTGTACCAGCAGGCGGCGGGCTCGCGCCACAACGCGGGCAGCATGGAACGAATTTTCGAGGCCGGATTCCTCGAATTCGTAAAGCTGCGCAAGCAGACCGGGACCAACCTGGCGGTGCTCATGGACGGCACCCGCCGCGCCATGCGCGCCACTTATCAGCGCGAAATGGACCATCTCGAGGCACACCTGTCCTTTCTCGCCACGGTGGGATCGGTCAGCCCCTATGTCGGCCTGTTTGGCACGGTGTGGGGGATCATGAACGCGTTCCGCGGGCTGGCGAACGTCGGCCAAGCGACCCTGGCGCACGTGGCGCCGGGTATCGCCGAAGCGCTGGTCGCCACCGCGATGGGTCTGTTCGCGGCGATTCCGGCGGTCATCGCCTTTAACCACTTCGTACGTCACATCGAGCGGCTGTCGACCCGCTTCGAGAGTTTCATGGAAGAGTTCTCCAACATCCTGCAGCGGCAGTCCAACTCGGTGGTGCAGGCGCCGGTGGCGGGCCAGATGCCGGTCGCGGCAACCGGAACCTGACCGCGCATGCGCCGCCACCCGCGCCTGATGAACCAGATAAACGTCGTGCCCTACGTCGACGTGATGCTGGTGCTGCTGGTGATCTTCATGGTCACCGCGCCGCTGATGAATCCCGGCGTCATCGATCTGCCGACCATCGGCAAGGCTTCGGCGCCGCCGGCGCAGCCGATCGAAATCTCGATCCGCGCCAGCGGGGCGCTGTCCTATATCGATCGCGACCTGTCCAGCGCCGAAAGGCCGTTGCGGGACCGCGACGAGCTGGTGAAAGTGATCAAGAGCAAACAGGCGAAGAAGCCAAACCAGCCGGTCGTCATTTCCGCAGACAAGGACGTCAAGTACGAAGCGGTGATCGAGGTGATGGACCTGCTGCAGCAGAACCGGGTCAAGAGGTTGGGACTTCTGGCCAAACCCCGCTCGGGTTGACGATGCACATGGTTGACGAACCCGGCCGCGTCGCCTCCGGCATGCTCGCGCTGCTGGTGCATCTGCTGTTCTTGGGCATGCTGGTGATCGGCATCAGCTGGCAGAAGAAAATCGTCGGACCGGTGGTGGTGGACCTGTGGGAGGAGTTGCCTGAGCCGGTCGCGAAACTGAGCCCGCCGCCGCCGATTGTCGAGCCGCCGCCCAAGCCGGCTCCCGAGGTCAAGAAAGAACCTCCGCGGCCTCCGCCGCCGAAAGTGGAGGCGCCGCCCAAGCCCACGCCCGCCGAGATCGAGTTGCGCGAAAAGATCCGCAAGCAGAAGGAAGAAGAGGAAGCCAAACGCCTGGAGGAGAAGAAAGCGCTCGAGGCGGAGAAGCGCCGCCTGGAAGAGGAGCGCCGGGCCGAGGACGACGCAAAACGCCTGGAACAGGAGAAACTCAAACGCGAGGAAGAAACGCGCCAGCTGGAAGAGCTGAAACGCCTTGAAGAGCAGCGCCGCGAGCGCGCCGCCATCGTCGAGCGCGAGCACAAGCTACAGGAGGCGAAGCGCAAGCAGCACGAGGCCGATGAAGGCAGACGCCGCGCTGAAGCGGCCGCGCGCGCCGAGCAGCAGAAGCTGATCAATGACTGGAAGGTACGCATTCAAGAGAGGATCAGAGGCAGGGTGAGGGTGCCGGACAACATCCAGGGCAACCCGGAAGCGCGATTCGAGGTGGTGCTGCTGCCGGGAGGCGAGGTGCTCAGCGCAAAGCTCACGAAATCCAGCGGCGTGCCGGCTTACGACGACGCGGTGGAGCGTGCCATCATGGCGGCGCAGCCCTTGCCGGTGCCCAGCGAGACCGACCTGTTCCAGGAGAACTTCCGCGAGCTGGCATTGGTGTTCCGACCGAAAGATTGATCAACGTCCCTTGTTATACTTTTTCGCCAATGACCCTGACCAACGTTCGGCTGGATAAACGATTCCGTGATCTTCTCGTTCTGACAGGTCTGCTGTTCTGTTTAGCCTGCGCGCGCGCGGCCTCGGCACAACTGACCATCGAAATCATCGGCGGCGGCGCCAACCAGATACCTGTCACCATCCTGCCTTTTGCCGGGGAAGAGCGCTTCGCACAGCGCATCAGCCAGATCGTCTCCGCCGATTTGCAGCGCAGCGGCATGTTCAGACTGGGTTCGCCAGGCAGCGCGCGGCCCTTGCCAACGGAGCCTAAAGATATCAACTACCGTTACTGGAAGAACGAGGGCGCCGAAATGCTGGTCATCGGCAGCGTGATCGAGAAAGCCGACGGGCATGCAGAAGTGCTTTTTCGCATGATGGACGTTGCGAGGCAGTCGCAGATCCTCGGTTTTTCCTACACGGTGACGGTGTCGCAGATGCGCCTCACTGCCCACAAAATTGCCGATCTGATTTACGAGAAGCTGACCGGCGACATCGGAGTATTCGCGACCAAGATCTGCTTCGTAACCAAGAACGCGGATCGATTCGAACTGCAGGTAGCCGATGCCGACGGCTATAACCCGGATTTCATCCTGAGGCAACAGGAACCGATCATCTCGCCGCAGTGGTCTCCCGACGGCACCCGCATAGCCTACGTTTCCTTCTTCCACAAGAAGCCGATCGTGTTCGTGCACAACCTGCTCGATGGAACGCAAAAGGCGGTTGCCAATTTCGAAGGCTCGAACTCCGCGCCCGCATGGTCGCCGGACGGCAGCAAGCTGGCGCTGGTGCTGACCAAGGACGGCAGCTCGAATATCTACGCGATAAATGCCGTCCGCACCGTTAATGCCGACGGCACCGTTAATGCCCCCTACACCGTTCTCGAGCGGCTCACCAACACCCAGTCTATCGATACCGAGCCGAATTTCTCGCGCGACGGAAGGTACATCCTGTTCACCTCCGATCGAGCCGGAAGTCCGCAGGTTTACCGCATGCGTGCCGACGGCGATGGCGAAGCCGAGCGCCTGACTTTCGAGGGCAGCTACAACGTCACGCCGCGCCACAGTCCGGACGGCAAGTCGTTCATCTTCATCCATCGCAACGAGGGCCGGTTCAACGTCGCGACTGTGGATCTGGCCACGCGCCAGATGCAGATCCTGACGGCCGGAGGCCTCGATCAATCGCCCACGTTCGCGCCCAACGGCAAAATGATCCTCTATGCGTCCGTGGTAAAGGGGCGTGGTATATTAGCCGCCGTGTCAAGCGATGGGCGGATCAAGCAGAGATTTACCGCGCAGTCTGGTGACATTCGCGAGCCTGCGTGGGGACCCCTTCTGAACATTCGCCGAAAGGAGCAGTGAGTCATGAGAAATGTTCTGTTTGTCGCATTCCTGGTTTTCTTCATCGCGGGCTGCGCGAGCCAGGGAGGAAAGAGTGCCGATATCGAACAGCGCGACCTGCTCGATCAGCAGCAGGCGGAGCGCCAGCAGGAGGCCGCACGACAAGAGGCCGCAAAGCAAGCGCAGGTCATGCGGGAGCAGGAAGAGCTCAAGCGCCAGCTCGAGGATCAGCAACGTCGCCAGCAGGCCCAAGCCCAGGCGCAGCGGCAGGAGCAGCCGATCGTAAGGCCGCTGGCCGAAGGTGCGGTCGGTGAATCCCAGCTCAAGACCGATCCGTGGGTGCAGCTCAAGGAGGCCGGCAGCCCGCTTTCAAAGCGCAGCATTTACTACGAGTACAACCGCTACGATATCCAGGATGAATATGTGCCGGTAATCGAGGCGCATGCCAAGTTGATGAAGGGGCATGCAGACCTGAAAGTCGCTGTTCAGGGCAACTGCGATGATCGCGGCAGCCGCGAGTACAACCTCGCGCTCGGCCAGCGCCGCGCCGACAACGTCAAGCGGGCGATGGTGCTTTTGGGCGTCAAGGAGAGGCAGATCGAGACCGTCAGCTTCGGCGCGGAGAAGCCCATCGCGTTCGGTCAGGACGAGGAAAGCTGGGCGAAGAACCGCCGCAGCGACATCGTTTATCCGAAGGAACCGCAGTAAGCATCGCGGTTGGCAGTTCACGGGCGCGTCGGATTCCCGGCGCGCTACCCATGCCTCGTCTGGTTTCCTGGGAGGGCCGGCAATGATGAGACGCATATCAATATTCCGATCTTTTCGATCAACGCCGGCCAGATGGGGGCAGCATTGGCTGCCCCTTGTTGCGTTGGCGCTGGTGTCCTTCGAATGCAATGCTGCCGTTGATGGCGAAGCGCGGGTGCAGATATCGCGCCAGCAGACGCAGCTTGCGCAGTTGCAGAATCAGGTGCGTTCGCTCGATGCCTGGCGTGCGGAGACCCAGGCTCAAGGCGACCTGCTGCAGATCCGGTACGAGGGCTTGTACGACGTGCAGAAGGATCTCAATACGCTTTTCGTCTCGTTGCGCGAAGAACACGACAGGCTCAGCGGCGAGTACCGGGAGGTTCACGGCACCCATCAGGAGCTGCAGGATCGTTTTTCGTTGATCCTGGCACAAGTGCAGACTCTCAGCGACGAACAGAAAATCGCCGGGCAGAAACTCGCCCAGGTGGAGTCCGAAGGAGCCAATCGCGGCGTCGTGCAGCTGCTCAACCGGGTGGAAGGGCTCAATACCGACCTGAACCGGTTGCGCGGGCAGATCGAAGTGCTGACCAACGACATCAACAACGCACAGAAGCGCCAGCGCGACATGTACGTGGATCTCGACACACGGATGCGCCGCATGGAGCAGCAAGGCGCTGCCGCCAGGAAGGACCAGGAGGCGATGCCCTCTCTCGAGGAGCGCATCCGCAAACTCGAACAGGCCGCGGCCGGACTGACGACGATTCCGGCTCCGGTTGCGTCAGCTGCCGCTGCAACTGCCGCCGCGCCGCCGGGCGGGGTGACCGCTGCGTCTGCACCGGCAGCTGCGCCTGCGGCCACGACCGTGGCGGCAGTGCAAGCTTCGCAACCTGCGGCCGGCGTTTCCGCAGCCGATCAGGCCACAATCCAGCGCGTCTATGACAATGCCTACGCCAACTATCGTGGCAGCGACTATCAGGGCGCGATCCGCGGCTTCGACGGGTTTCTGAAGACTTACCCGAAGCACCTATTGGCCCCAAACGCGCAGTACTGGATCGGCGAATCCTACTTTCATCTGCACGACTACCGGGCCGCAATCGAAGCGCAGCGCCGGCTTCTCGGTGCCTACTCCGATAGCGCCAAGGCGCCGGACGCGCTGCTGATCATCGGCACCGCCGAAACCAGCCTGGGAGACAATGGCGCCGCCCGGAAAACCTTCGAGGAACTGATCGCCAGGTACCCGAATACCGAGTCCGCGGAAAAGGCCAAGGGGCGACTCGCCAAACTCAAGTAGGCGTCCGCGGGAATTTTTTCCCACGCCTGGATCCACTCGTATCCCAGATGGGAAACTTTGCCCACCTCGCAAGCTTGGTCGTCGCGCTTGGATTTGTCCTTGGATTGATCTTTGGTGCGGTCGCCCACAAGGCCAATTTCTGCACGATGGGTGCGGTGGCCGACGTGGTCAACGTCGGCGACTGGGGCCGCATGCGCATGTGGCTGCTCGCCATTGCGGTCGCGGTTGCCGGGACCAACGCGCTCGACTGGGTAGGGCTGGTGGATCTGTCGCGCTCCGCCTATCCGGCGCCACGCTTCCCGTGGATCGCATACATCGTCGGCGGGCTCCTGTTCGGGATCGGCATGACGCTGGCCTCCGGCTGCGGCAGCCGCAGCCTGGTCCGGGTTGGAGGAGGCAACCTCAAGTCGCTGGTGGTTCTGGTATTCCTCGCCATTTCCGCGGACATGACCATGCGCGGCCTGTTCGCGCCGGCGCGCGTGGACATGTTGAGTGCATTAGCCCTGCATTTCGACCAGGGCCAGGATCTGCCTTGGGTCATCGCCACGCAGATCGGTGTAGGCCGACACGGTTTACAGTTATGGATAACTGCGTTGATCGTAATACCGCTGCTTTTCTTCGTCTTCAAGGATCAGGCATTCCGCGCCACACGCGAACAGCTTGTCGGCGGGTTGGTGCTCGGGCTGGTCGTCGTCGCCGGCTGGTACGTCACCGGGCATATCGGTTTCATCGCCGAAGATCCGGATACGCTGCAGGAGGCCTACCTTGGCTCCAGGACCGCTCGCCCGGAGTCGCTGACCTATGTCGGTCCGCTTGCCAACGCGCTCCAGTGGTTGCAGGTCTGGACCGACAAGTCCTCGAAACTGAGCTTCGGCGTCGCCGTCGTAGCCGGCACGGTGCTCGGTTCGTTCGCTTACGCAATTCTCACCAGGAACTTTCGCTGGGAGAGTTTCGCCTCCGCGGGCGATACCCGCAATCACATTGTCGGCGGCATCCTGATGGGCTTCGGCGGCGTCACCGCGATGGGCTGCACGATCGGTCAGGGCCTGACCGGCTTGTCCACTCTCGCAGTCGGCTCTTTTCTCGTGTTCTTCGCGATCGTCGCGGGCGCAGCCGCGACCATGAAGGTTCAGTACTGGCGCATGCTGCAGGAAGCCTGAACACGCGCGGAACAAGAATCCACGCGGTATTGCAGACATTCCTGTTTGACGCACCAACAGCGCTGCCGGTACAATGCGCGCTCTTTTTTTGGGCGGTTAGCTCAGTTGGTAGAGCAGCGGACTTTTAATCCGTTGGTCGCGAGTTCGAATCTCGCACCGCCTACCAACACCAAAGGCCGGTGCTGAGTCGGCTCTATTCCAGTATCCGCAGAATCCGGCCATCGTCCGCCTTGGTTTGGCTCGCGCTATCTGCCGAGAACCGTCATTCTGCGACTTGTTGCCTGGATTCTTGCTAAAATTCGCCCCTTCAAAAAGGGCTGTTAGCTCAGTTGGTAGAGCAGTGGACTCTTAATCCAACGGTCGAAGGTTCGAATCCTTCACGGCCCACCATCAGAACCAGGGGAAGTTCTGCATAAGTTGCACATGCGCAACTTATGCAGAGCTTCCCTTGGTGCTCATCCGCACCTGGCGCAACGCGCGTCGCGGAACTTGATCAGAGCTCGCCTGGGTCGGGGGACAGCAGCATGCGCCTGTGCACCATAAGAAGAGACGGATGCGAACAAGCGGCGGTGGTGACGCGCGCCGGCATCGTTCCGGTTACAGCGATCAACGCCCACCTGGGGAAAGCATGGCCTGCTGAACTGTACGGACTGATTCACCAGGGAATCAGTGCGAACCTGCTCGCCGACGCGGAACGCACGCCGCTGAAGCTCGATCCGAAGGCGGTGCAATACGGGCCGCTGTATCGGCACCCGCGCAAGATCCTCGGCATCGGGCTGAATTACCGCGATCACGCTGCCGATCTGAATGCTCCCTACCCCACCGAGCCGGCTTCGTTCATGAAGTGCGACAATACTGTCATCGGTCCCGGGGACACGATTGAACTGCCGCCACAGTCGGAACGCGTCACGGCGGAAGCCGAGATCGGGGTGATCATCGGCAGGCAATGCCGCTTCGTGTCCGAGGAACAGGCGCCGGAGTACATCGCCGGCTATTGCCTGATCCTCGACATGACCGCCGAAGATATCCTGCAGAAGAACCCGCGCTTCCTCACCCGCTCAAAGAATTTCGACACATTCTTTTCTTTCGGCCCCGAGTTGATCACCGCCGACGAGGTGCGCGATGTGCTGAAGGTGAAGGTCGGAACGTACAACAACGGCAGGCTTCATCGCGAGAACGTGGTGGCCAATATGGCGTTCCCACCGTTTTGCCTCGTGTCCTTCCACTCGCATGTCTCGACCCTGTACCCCGGCGACGTCATCAGCACGGGTACGCCGGGGGCGGTGGTCATAGGGGACGGCGACGTAGCCGAGTGTCGCATCGAAGGACTGGGCACGCTCTCTAACCCGGTCAGGCGAAGGCCTGCCTGATGCGGGCTCCGACACTTCTCTAGGAGAGCCGCTGTTGCGGCCTGCTCGGCAAAAAAAGAAGGCCGCGGTCTTCTGCGGCCTTTTCAGTTGCAGCTCGCGCGCCTACATGCGCTTCGCTGCTGCGGGAGGAAACGTATAACGAATTCTTTGCTTCTTCGTTTCGGCGGGCTGGCCAGCCACTTCTTCATTGGCCCTGGCAGCGCCCGGGACGACAGGAGCGGTGGACTGTTGCGCGCCGGAACCAGGCTGGGCAGCGGAGTTGCTGGCAGGTGGCTGCGCATCCCGCGCGAGTCCGGGTGCAGCAACGACGGCGGTGCCGGTCAGCAACAGAAACGCTCGTATACGCATTGGCGCCTTCCTTGGAAAATTCGCCTGCGGCGGCGCTGATGCTGCCCTGGACCGCCGCGGACACGTCCCGGGTGGTGATGCCGGGCGTGGCCAGTGATCACGCATCCCTTGCTGCAGGTGAACTTGATCAGGACCGGCGCAACTCGCGTGCCATCTACAAGAATGCTGCGAGAGCGGCGAGAAAACAGCCGATTAGGAGGTTTGCCGGGCCGGCTCAGTCGCCCGTGGGCGACAAGCTTCGGCAGTGTCTGACTAACTACCTGAGGCTGCTGGAAGATTGATGTTGTCGGAGGACGACAGCGACAGTTGGACTCCCTTGCCAGACCCGTTCGCAGGGGTGGATCTGCGTACGGGGGCAAGGGAGGCCTTACAGGGAACCGGTTACTACCAGCTTGAAGGCGAAGAACAGGCCCAAAGCCAGGCAGCAGTAAACCAGCATGTCGCCGCGTTTGCCGAACAACGGCAGGCGATCGAACAGGCGCGTACCCCAGATTGCACCCGCCAGTGCCGCCAGCAGCGTCATGATTGCCACAGTGGGGTGCTGGTCCCAAATCTGACCCAGCGCGCTTTCAACCCAGCCTCCGGAGCGCAGTGCCGTGTACATCAGGCCCCCGAAGCCGAGCACCAACAGCGAGAACAGCAGCAAATGAAACAGGGTTTGCACGCCTTCCTGCAGGATCTGCACGACGCCGCGCAGTGGGCGTGCGGTCAAATCAGATAACGGATCGAGCATCATATTGCACCTTGAGATTGGAATCCTTCCAGGCAAGGCATCGCAATGCCCGTGCCACTGGTAATTTGCCACGGCCAATCAAGACGTTGGCTCGCCGTTGCAACCACAATAGAGGAAAACGGGGTATTTTCGGAGTAAAACCGTCGCCGTCAGGCGACCTGTCATGACATGCGCGCCGTAGCGCCGCGCCTACGCGGCGTTACGGCGGCTAAACCCCGTCAATGCAGGCGTTGGCCGAGATGCGAAAGCGCGCGGGTCAATTCGTCGTGCCACAGCGCAGAAAGTTGCACAGCCGTTCGCAGTCCTCCGCGAAGCCGCATTCGAACAGGCCTACCTTGGCCGCGCCGGAATCGTCGGTGCCGCATTGTTCGGCCGCCGGCTTCTGGTTCAGTTTGGGCCGCCATTCGCAGACGTGACAACCGGCGGTGAGTCCGGGCAGTTCCAGACCGTCGAAACGCGAGAACTGCGGCGTGGATCTCTCGCCGGCGTTAGCCACGGGCGAAGCCAGCGCGGCGAGCGCAAAAAATACCGCGATACTTGAACGGATCATCGGCAACCTCCGCGAGCGGGTCATGTTCGCCTTAATTATAGTCCCGCGCCCACTTGGGCAGCCATCCGGTCGTCAACGTTGGCAGCTATCCGCACCTTGCGAAACACGCGTCGCGGAACCTGATCAGGGCTTCCCCGGGGCCAGGGCGAGCGTCGTCGGACTTAGGCAGAGCTTTCCTAGAGGCGCCAGATGCGGATGACCTCGAAAACGCGCCGCAGGCCGCGCATGATCTTCGCCAGGTGCATGCGGTTGGACACCTGCAGGGTGAAGTGGATGATGGAGTAGGCGCTGGAATCGCCGGGCTCGATGCTGACGTTATCGATATTCGAGCCGGACTCGGCGATCACCGCGGCGATCTTGGCCAGCGCGCCGCGTTCGTTGGCAACCACCATCTTTATATTCACGGTGAACAGCTTCCTGGTGTCTGGCGCCCACTCCACATCCAGCCACTTTTCCGGATCGCCGCGGGTCTTGCGCGCCACCGGGCAGTCATGGGTGTGAATCACCAGGCCGTAGCCCTTGCGCAGGAAGCCGATGATCGGATCACCGGGAATCGGGTGGCAGCACTTGGCAAACTGCAGCGCCATGCCCTCCGAGCCGCGAATGATCAGGCTGCCCGGCAACTTCGCGGTCTTGCTGCCTTTGGGTTCGGCGATCGACAGCAGCTGGCGGGCGATGACGATCGCCAGTTGCTTGCCCAGCCCTATGTCTGCCAAGACCTCCTGCCGGGTCTTGGCGGTGTTTTCCTTGAGCAGCCTCTCCCATTGGTCATCACTTATCTGGTCCGGGCTGGATTTGAGCGCGGCCAGCGCCTGGTTGAGCAGGCGCTCGCCGAGCTGCGCCGACTCCTCGTACTGCATGGTCTTGAGGAAATGGCGAATGTGCGAGCGCGCCTTTCCGGTCACCACGTAATTGAGCCAGGCCGGGTTCGGGTTGGCGTGTGCGGCCGTGATGATCTCTACGCGGTCGCCGCTTTTCAGTTCCGAGCGCAGCGGCACAAGTTCGTGGTTGACCTTGGCGGCTACACAGCGGTTACCTATGTCCGTGTGCACAGCGTAGGCAAAATCGACGCTGGTGGCGCCGTGCGGCAGCGCCATGATCTTGCCCTTGGGGGTAAACACGTAGACCGCGTCCGGGAACAGGTCCACCTTGAGATGCTCTAGAAACTCGATCGAGTCGCCGCTTTCCGATTGCATTTCCAGCAAGCTCTGCAGCCACTGGTGGGTCTTCATGTGCAGTTCGTTGATTTGTTCGTCGTCCTTGTACAGCCAGTGAGATGCCACGCCCGCCTCAGCGATCTTGTGCATTTCAAGCGTGCGAATCTGCACCTCGATCGGCGTACCGAAAGGGCCGAACAGCGTGGTGTGCAGAGACTGGTAACCGTTGCCCTTGGCGATGGCGATGTAGTCCTTGAACTTGCCGGGAATCGGCTTGTAAAGCTGGTGCAATGCGCCCAGCGCGAGATAACAGGCGGCGGCGTCCTTGACGATGACGCGGAATCCGTAGATGTCGAACACTTCCGCGAAGGACAGGTTCTTCTCCAGCATCTTCTTGTAAATGCTGTAGAGGTTCTTCTCGCGGCCGGTAACGGTGGCCTCGATGTGACTGTCGTCGAGCTTCTGCTTGATCGCGTCGAGAATCTTGTCCACCACCTCGCGACGATTTCCCCGCGCGCGCAGTAGCGCCTTGGACAACACGTTGAAACGGTTCGGGTAGAGGTGGCGGAACGCCAGCTCCTGCAACTCCTGGTAGAGCTGGTTAAGTCCAAGGCGGTTGGCGATCGGTGCGTAGATTTCCAGTGTTTCGCGGGCGATGCGCGTGCGTTTTTTCGCCTGCATCACTTGCAGCGTGCGCATGTTGTGCAGCCGGTCGGCGAGCTTGATCAGGATGACGCGCACGTCGCGCGCCATGGCGAGCAGCATCTTGCGGAAGTTCTCCGCCTGCGCCTGTTCCTGGGTCTGGAACTCGATGCGGTCGAGCTTGGAGACGCCGTCCACGAGGTCAGCGACGTGCTTTCCGAACTTTTCGCTGATCTCGCTCTTGGTGACGGCGGTGTCCTCCATCACGTCGTGAAGCAGCGCCGCGGTGAGGGCCTGGCCGTCGAGATGCCACTGCGCCAGGATGTGGGCAACGGCAACCGGATGGGAGATAAAGGGATCGCCGGACTTGCGAAACTGACCTTCGTGCGCGGATTCGCTGAACTGGTGCGCGCTTTGAAGCTGAGCGATATCTTCGGGCTTGAGATAGCCGGCTGCATCCTTGAAGAGAAGCTCGGCCTCGGACATGGTCAGCACCTGGGAGTCAGCCGGGAACCGGTGGGCCGCAGGCGCTCACCGGTGGAGGTGTGATTGGCTGATCCTCCTGCGATCGTGAGGGACGGCAGCGCCGTCAGCCTTTGGACTTGAGAATCTCGACCCCGACCTTCTGGGCCGCGATCTCGCGCAACGCGGTGACGGTGGGTTTGTCCTTGTTTGTATACACCATTGGGGAGGCGCCGGTGGCGAGTTGGCGCGCGCGATAGGTCGCAGCCAGCGTAAGCTCGAAGCGATTGGGAATGTGCTTCAGACAGTCCTCTACGGTGATGCGCGCCATAACACCTTCACTTCAAACTGTTGATCAAGTCGCTGTGACGCGCCACTTGCGAGGGCAGTCGCAACCGCGCGGATCGTACGATGCTTGCCAAGTCTTCCACGGCGTCATCGAAGTTATTGTTAATAATAACATAGTCGAACTCCGCCAAATGGGCAATCTCGCCGCGCGCGGCGTTGAGGCGGCGCTTGATGACGGCGACGCTGTCCTGGTGGCGATCCTTCATGCGTTGTCTGAGCACATCCAGTGAGGGTGGCAGGATGAAAATGCCGATCGCCTCTAGAATCGACTTGCGCACCTGTTGCGCACCCTGCCAGTCGATCTCCAGCACGATGTCATGGCCCTGGCCGCGGTGCACCTCGATCCAGGCCTGCGAAGTGCCGTACAGATTGCCGTGTACTTCGGCGCTTTCCAGAAACTCGGCGCGTTCGAGCATCTCCTGAAATACCGACTTGGTGACGAAGTGGTAGTCACGCCCGCCCTGTTCGCCGGGCCGTGGCGCCCGGGTCGTATAGGACACCGACAGGTGCACGTTCGGGTCGCGGGCAAGCAGTTGCCCGACCAGCGAAGTCTTGCCTGCCCCCGAGGGGGCACAGACGATGAAAAGGTTTCCGGTCATCTGGGTGAGGCGTGAGGCGTGAGGCGTGAGGGGGGGAGCGCATACCGCGATGCGGTACGTAATGCAAAATAGCGCGAACCAGTAAGAGTTATCTTCCGGAGCCGCCGACAGCTCACTCGGGCATCGGTTCGCCACCCTCCAGTTTTCCACGCCTCACGCCTCACGCTTTACGCCTCACTCTATATTCTGGATCTGTTCCCGCATCTGCTCGATCAGCACCTTGAGCTCCATGGAGGTCTGGGTGACTTCGACGTCGACCGACTTGGAACCTAGCGTGTTGGCTTCGCGGTTCAGTTCCTGCATTAGGAAATCCAATCGTTTTCCGGCCGCGCCGCCTTTGTCCAGGATGCGGCGGAGCTCGCCGAAGTGGGCGCTGAGCCTCGACAATTCTTCGTCGACGTCGATCTTGGAGGCAAACAACACCAGTTCCTGCTTGAGCCGGTCCTCGTCCGTGTTCACCATGGCCTCCCTGAGGCGCGCGGTGAGCTTGTCCTTGTAGCCGGCAATCAGCTGTGGCATGCGCGGCGCGATGTTCGTGACCAGCGTGTCCATCGCATCGATGCGCTCGATCAGGACATTCTTCAGTTTTTCGCCTTCGCGCCCCCGGGTCGCGGTGAGATCGTCCAATGCTCGCTCGAGCAGCCGCCCACAGGCTTCCTGCAGCTCTTCCGGTTGCAAGCTGTCGTTGCCCAGCATTCCGGGCCAGCGCAGCACATCGTTGACCGACAGCGGCGCGCTGTCCGGCATTGCCGACAATACGTCGTCGTTGAGTTGCTTGAGTTGTGCGAGCAGCTTTTCGTCGATCTGCAGGCTCGACTGCGATGCCGGCGATTTGTCGACCGTGATGCGCACTTCCACTTTCCCGCGCGTGATGCGCCCGGTGATTTTTTCGCGCAGCCCCGCTTCGAGGGTACGCAGATCGTCGGGGACGCGGAACTGGATGTCGAGATGACGGTGATTGACCGAGCGCAGCTCGAGGTTGAGCGAGCCGAAAGGCAACTCGGCCGCAACGACGGCATAACCGGTCATGCTGTAGATCATTGCGGCCCTGGCGCTTTACAAGGTGAATGGACTTGACCAGAATTGACGAGCCGAAAAGATAGCACACAAATCAACGGCAAATTGCTGCAGGCAGATCCCGTAGCGCGCGCCGCAGGCGTTCACGGGCCCCCTTATCCCGATACCATGAAAGAGCCGCCATGCGCCCCAGCGGACGCTCCCCCGTCGAATTGAGAAAGCTCAGCCTCACCCGCCGCTATACCCGCCACGCCGAAGGTTCGGTGTTGATCGAGTGCGGTGACACCAAGGTGATCTGCACCGCGAGTATCGAGGAGAAGGTGCCGCCGTTCCTGAAGGGTAAAGGCCAGGGTTGGCTGACCGCCGAATACGGCATGCTGCCGCGCCCGACCAACACACGCAGCGAGCGCGAGGCGGCGCGCGGCAAGCAGTCCGGGCGCACCCAGGAAATCCAGCGCCTGATCGGGCGCAGCCTGCGCGCCGTGACAAGGCTCGATTTGCTCGGCGAGCGCACCATCCAGATCGATTGCGACGTGATCCAGGCCGACGGCGGCACGCGCACGGCGAGCATAACCGGTGCGTTCGTCGCGCTCCACGATGCGGCGACCTACCTCAAGGAAAGGCAGATGATCGGAGAATGGCCGATCCAGGACCATGTCGCGGCAGTGTCGGTCGGGATGGTTCAGGGCGTGCCGGTGCTGGACCTCGATTACCCTGAAGATTCGGCTTGCGATACCGACATGAATGTGGTGATGACAGGCACTTGCGGACTGGTCGAAGTGCAGGGTACCGCCGAAGGCGCACCGTTCTCGCGCAAAGAAATGGACGCCATGCTGGCTCTGGCTGAAAACGGCATCCGCCAGCTCATCGCCGCGCAGCGCTCCGCGCTTGCGAAAAACCCCTAACGGCTGTGACGCAAAGAGCGCGAAGAAGACCACAGCGAGAACTGTAACTAGAAGACGGAAAAAGTGGTCGACTGGGGCGATCAACCATGCAGGGCTGTCTCTCCGTTACGTTGTATTTGTTCTGTTCTCCTTTGCGTTCTTTGCGTCTTTGCGGTGAGATTTCTTGATGTTCAATAAACTGGTCATCGCAAGCAACAACCCGGGCAAGCTGCGGGAAATCGGCCAGATCCTCGCGTCGCTTGGCATGGAGGTCATCCCGCAGTCGGCGTTCAAGATTCCGGAAGCCGGAGAGCCGCACGCCAGTTTCATCGAGAACGCGCTTGCCAAGGCACGCCATGCGGCGCGGCTGAGCGGACTGCCGGCACTGGCAGACGATTCCGGCATCTGCGTGGACGCGCTCGGGGGTGCGCCGGGCGTGGTTTCGGCGCATTATGCCGGTGAGCCGAGATCGGATGCGCGCAACAACAGCAAGCTGCTGGAAATGCTCGAAGCGGAGGACAATCGCCGGGCGCATTACTACTGCGTGATGGTGCTGATGCGTAGCGGCGACGACCCGCAACCGCTGCTTGCCGAGGGCGAATGGCGGGGCGAAATCCTGCGGCAGCCACGCGGCAGCGGCGGCTTCGGCTACGATCCGCTGTTCCTCGTTCCGCTGCTGGGCAAAACCGGCGCGGAACTGTCGCCGCAGGAAAAGAACCGGGTCAGCCATCGCGGCAAAGCGCTGACGGCGCTGGTGGACGTGCTGAAGCGGGGTGCCTGAAGGCTCTCACCGCACTCCCGCATGGCATGGCGGAACCATATTTGCGTGGCGCTGCCTGACCGGCGTACGTATTGTGTGTCACGCTAGTTGATCAAAAAGTTCATGGAGTCGACGATGAAAACGGAAGTTACGACTGACAAGCTCATGGAAGACCTCCGGCTAGTGGTATCCGATGCCGAGGAATTGCTCAAGGCGACTGCCGGCCTAGCGGGAGAAAACGTCAACAACGCGAGGGCCCGCGCGGAGGATTCCGTCCGCGCGGCCAGGGCCCGTATCGCCGATGCCGGGCACGTGGCCATTGAGCAAACCCGCGAAGCCGCAAAGGCCGCGGACGATTACCTGCGCGAGAATCCGTGG
>CAZYTR010000196.1:0-17562 GCA_964650365.1 uncultured Alcaligenaceae bacterium
CCACCGACAGCAGGACGACCGCGCTCATGCCGCGGTCTTTCGCGAAACGACACTGCCCATTTCCGCGACGTTCGCCGGTTCGCGTGCCGACTGCATGCGCCCCACGTCATGCGCAAAGTCGTCAACCATGATGCAGGCACGCCGCAGTGCGCTGAAACGCCGGAGCTGTGCTGCTTCTTCGGCGCTGATGATGCCCTTCTCGAGCGCCGAAGCCGTGCGCGATTCGTCGGTAATCCCGGAGATCACACTGGCCTTCGCCGCATTCCTGATTTTCGCTTCCACCACCTCGCCGGCAGGCGCCGCCTGCATCGCGAGCTCGAGCCGCCCTACCGGGTCGTCCTCGTGCTTGTGCAGGAACATGTTTGCGGTCAGGCGATCGCGCGCCTGTGAAGGCTCCAGCAGCAGCCGCGCCACCTGGTGGCCAAGGCGATCGCTGGGCGGGCAGAACACCTTGCCCCAGGGGAAGACCAGAAAGCGCATCTTCCACGAAGCGATCCGGCTCGGGAAATTCTCGAACACGCCGTAGAACGCCTCCTGTATGCGGTTGAGACAGTCATCCAGCGCCCACTGCGCCAGTGGCAAATCGGCGTGCGGCCGGCCATCGTCCTCGTAACGCTTCAATACCGTGGACGCGATATAGAGCTGGCTCAATATGTCGCCGAGCCGCCCGGATAGTTTTTCCCTGCGTTTCAGCTCGCCGCCGAGGGACAGCATGGCGACATCCGTCGCAAACGCAAAACCGGCAGCCAGCCGCGTCAGTTGCTGGACATGGCGGCGCAGTTCCGGCGCACCGGGTACCGCAACCAGGCGCGCGCCGGTGAGCCCTAACCACAGCGCCCGCGCGGCGTTGGCGAGCACGAAACGCACGTGATCCCAGAATGCGTCATCGAATTTCCCGCTCGCTTCCGCAGGATTCTGCGTGCGGGTCGCCGCGATTTCATCGAGCACGTAGGGATGACAGCGGATCGCACCCTGGCCGAAGATCATCATGCTGCGGGTAAGGATGTTGGCGCCCTCGACGGTTATGCCGATCGGAATCTGCTGGTAGGCGCGGCCCAGGTAGTTGTTGGGCCCGAGGCAGATGCCCTTGCCGCCGTGCACGTCCATCGCATCGTTGATGACCTGGCGGCCGCGCTCGGTGCAGTGATACTTGACGATCGCGGATATGACCGACGGTTTTTCGCCCAGATCCACCGCGCCCGCGGTCATGGTGCGCGCCGCGTCCATCGCGTAGGTATTGGCGCCGATGCGCGCCAGCGCCTCCTCTATGCCCTCGAATTTGCCGATGGGCATCTTGAACTGGCTGCGCACCCGGGCATAGGCGCCGGTGGTGCGCGCAGCCAACTTGGCTGCGCCGGCGCTGGAAGACGGCAGCGAGATCGAGCGCCCCGCCGCCAGACACTCCATCAGCATGCGCCAGCCCTGGCCTGCGTATTCCTTGCCGCCGATCACCCAGGTCATGGGAATGAATACATCCCTGCCCCAATTCGGGCCGTTCATGAACGAGGCATTGAGCGGCAGGTGGCGGCGGCCGATGTTCACCCCCGGATGACTGGTCGGAATCAATGCCAGGGTAATGCCGATGTCTTCCTCGCCGCCGAGCAGATGGTCGGGATCGTAAAGCTTGAATGCAAGACCGAGTATTGTCGCGACCGGACCGAGGGTGATGTAACGCTTCTCCCACGTCAGCCGCAGTCCCAGAACTTCCCTGCCATCGTGCATGCCCTTGCATACCACACCGAAGTCGGGGATCGAGCCGGCATCCGAGCCGGCGTCGGGACCGGTGAGCGCGAAGCACGGCATCTCGAGACCTTTTGCCAGCCGCGGCAAGTAGTGGTTTTTCTGCGCTTCGGTGCCGTAGTGGAGCAGGAGTTCGGCTGGCCCGAGCGAATTCGGCACCATCACCGAAACACATGCCGTGGCGTTGCGGGTGGCAAGTTTCTGGATCACCTGCGAATGCGCGTACGCTGAGAACCCCAGGCCCCCGTACTGGCGCGGGATGATCATGCCAAGGAAGCCTTTGTCCTTGATGAACTGCCAGACTTCCGGCGGCAGGTCATTTAACTCGTGGGTAATCGTCCAGTCGTCGCAGATGCGGCACAGTTGCTCCACAGGACCATCGAGGAAAGCCTGCTCGTCCGGGGTCAGGTGCGGCTTCGGCGTGCCGAACAGCTTGCTCCAGTCCGGATTGCCGCTGAACAATTCGCCGTCCCACCAGACCGTCCCGGCATCGAGCGCCTCCTGCTCGGTTTGTGAAACCTGCGGCAGCGCCTTGCGGAACCAGTTGAGGAGCGGATCGCTGATCAGAGCCTTGCGCAGCGACGGCACTGCCAGTATGCCGGCGGCCACCAGAAAAACGGTCCACAGCAGCACCTTGGTTCCGGCCTCCGCGCCCGACCAGATTGTCAATGCGCCGAGGTAACCCCCGAGGCCGATCAACCATGCCGGCGCGGTGCGTCGCTGGTACGCCAGGACCCAGAACACCGCCACCGCAGCGGCAAACCAGAGAAGTGCGTTCATGTTCTTGCTCCCAAAGTCGCGAATCCGTGAATAGGTCTCAGGCCGCCTTGCGGCCGGAAACGCTGCCGATCTTGCGCGCCAGCGCCCCGCGTTTGTGCTGCACCTGCGGCAGCGGCGCCCGCAATCCTGCCGCAAGGAATGGAACCAGCCGGCGGATGATCGCCTCGGGGTCGTCCACGCCTTCCAAGTTGCAGGTAGCGATCAGCTTCAGCGCGTCGTTGCCGGCCATGGTGTAGGACAAGGCGCCGAACATGAAGTGCATGCGCCAGGTCAGTTCCTGGTCGGGGATGTCCGGCAACGCCCGCACCAGCGCCTCCTTGAAACGGACAACCACCTGGCGGTACTGCGCCGGGAGGATCTGGTGCATCGAATCAGCCGGCTCCGAGAATGCCCGCCCGAGCAGCCGCAGGGATACCGCGCCTCCGCCGAGCGGATCGTTGCTCACCTGCAGGGCCGGGGTGACGATCGCTTCCATGATCTGCTCGACGGTGAGTGGCCGGCCGCGAGCGGCGGATTCCAGACCGTCGAGATGGGCGATACGTACAGAATTCAGCGGGCCAAGACGGCGCTCGAACACTTCGCGGATCAGCGCGTCCTTCGAGCCAAAGTGATAATTGACCGCCGCGAGATTGACATTCGCCTTTGCCGTGATCATCCGCAGCGAGGTGGCGGCGTAACCGCGTTCCATGAACAGCGATTCCGCCGCCGAGAGAATTCTGTCCTTGGTGTCGGCAGGAAGATGCGTTTTAAGTGCCATCGCCCGGCGCCGGGCCCAAAGTCCTCAAGGCCGCTCCTTCCCAAGGGCTTGCTCAAACAAACGATTCAAACAAGTGTTTGAATTTTGGCGGCTGAGCCCGTGCTTGTCAACGAAAAACTGCCGCAAGGAAAAGCGCAGTCCCTCTGCCGGGGCTTCGAGGAACGGCTAGAACTGCGCCTCCTCCAGCGCCAGCACGCTGGTCGAACCATTCACGATTTCCTGCTTGCAGGACTGGGCAAGCGGCAGGATGTGTTCCGCATAGAAACGCGTCGTACCGATCTTGGCGCGGTAAAAATCGTAGTCCTCCGCACCTTCATCGAGGCGCCGCTTGGCGACCAGCGCGGCCCGCGCCATCTGCCACCCGCCCGCCACGACACCAAACAGCTTCAGGAAAGGCACCGCCCCCGCGGCGGCCGCTCTCATATTGTGCGGAAACGTCGCCAGCAGCCAGTCGGTCGCCTCTGTCAAGGCCGCCACGCCCTCGGACAGCGAACGGCGGATGACCGCGATGTCCGGGTGGGTGACTTTCGCCAGTTGGCCGTCCAGCGCACGCATCTCCGCGATCATCAGCGTAATCGTCGCGCCCTTTTCGTACGCAATCTTGCGGCCGATCAGGTCGTTCGCCTGAATCCCGGTGGTACCTTCGTAAATCGTGGTGATGCGCGCGTCGCGCAGGTATTGCGCCGCCCCCGTTTCCTCCACGAAACCCATGCCGCCGTGAACCTGCACGCCGAGGGAGGCGATCTCGATGCACTGCTCTGTGCACCAGCCCTTGACCACCGGAGTGAGAAGATCGAACAGCCCCTGGTTCCGGGCGCGTTCGCTCTTGTCCGGGTGCAGCAACGCATTGTCCAGATACGCCGAAGCAAGGGTTGCGATTGCCCGCATCGCCTCGGTCTGCGCCTTCATGCTCATCAGCATGCGGCGCACATCCGGGTGGTGGATGATGGTGACGCGATCGCCGCCCTTGACGCCGATATCCCGGCCCTGCACGCGGGTCCTGGCGTATTCGAGCGCGTGCTGGTAGGCGCGCTCCGCGATTGCCACGCCTTCGATGCCGACCTCCAGCCGGGCGAAGTTCATCATAGTGAACATGAATTCCAGCCCGCGGTTTTCCTCACCGACCAGATAGCCGATCGCGCCATCTGCGTCGCCGTAAGCCATCACACAGGTGGGACTGCCGTGGATACCGAGCTTGTGCTCGATGGACACGCATTTGACATCGTTGCGCTTGCCGAGGCTGCCGTCCCCGTTCACCAGAAACTTCGGCACCACGAACAGTGAAATGCCTTTCACTCCTTGAGGCGCGTCCGGCGTTCGCGCCAGCACCATGTGGATGATGTTTTCGACCATGTCGTGCTCGCCCCACGTGATGAAGATCTTGGTGCCGTGAAGCCGGTAGTGGTCGCCCTCGGGAACGGCGCGGGTGAGCACCGCGGCGAGATCGGAACCCGCCTGCGGCTCGGTGAGATTCATGGTTCCGGTCCACTTGCCTGACACCAGGTTCGGCAGATACAGCCCCTTCTGCTGGTCCGAACCGTGGCGCATCAGTGCGGCAACCACGCCGGCGGTGAGCATCGGGCACAGGCTGAAGGACATGTTGGCCGAGTTCCAGATTTCCGAGGTCTGCGCCGAGATGATGTGCGGCAGTCCCTGCCCGCCGAATTGCGGGTCGCAGTTCAGTCCGGTCCAGCCGCCTTCGGAGAATTGCCTGAACGCGTCCTTGAAGCCCGGTGCGGCTGTGACGACATTGTTGTCGAGTTTTGCACCGATCCGGTCACCGGCCTGGTTGAGCGGATCAAGCACGCCGGCCGCGAACTTGCCGGCTTCCTCCAGCACCGCGTCAACCAGGTCCACCGTGACCTCTTCGCATCCGGGCAACGCCGAAATCTGGTCGAGGCCGACGAGCTCGTTGATGACAAACTTCATGTCGCGGATCGGCGCAGCGTATGTGGACATGTTTTACTCCTGGATCGTTGAAACCGAAGAACCCCAAGAAAAACCTTTCACCACGGAGGACACGGAGGACACGGAGGAAAGACTAAAGAGGAAAAAGCAATCGAGAGTTAACAGCGGGACCGATGGCGAATTACCGTTACTGCGAGGTTCGATCGTTCGCACGCTATCGAGAGTGAAAAACTGGTGCGGCGCTATCGTCACCACAGGCCACGGTCTTCACTCCAGTCTGTCGTTTCTTTTCCTCCGTGTCCTCCGTGTCCTCCGTGGTTCAGGATCTTTTTTCGCAGTTAATCAGAGCTGGGCGGTGAGCTCGGGCACGGCCTGGAACAGGTCGGCGACGAGCCCGTAGTCGGCCACCTGGAAGATCGGCGCTTCCGCATCCTTGTTGATGGCCACGATCACCTTGCTGTCCTTCATTCCCGCGAGGTGCTGGATGGCACCCGAGATGCCGACCGCGATGTAGAGCTCGGGCGCGACGATCTTGCCGGTCTGGCCTACTTGGTAGTCATTCGGAACGAAACCCGAATCCACTGCCGCACGCGAGGCACCGACTGCCGCGCCGAGTTTGTCCGCGAGGGTTTCCAGAATCCTGAAATTCTCGCCGCTGCCCATGCCGCGACCGCCGGAGACAATTACGCGTGCCGCGGTCAATTCCGGCCGCGCCGACTTCGTGAGTTCCTGACCCACCAGCCTGGAAAGGCCGGTGTCGGCGACAGCCGGCACGTTCTCGACCGCGGCCGAGCCGCCCGTCGCGGCCGCGGCGTCGAAACCGGTCGAGCGCACGGTGAGCACCTTGATCGCATCGCCGGACTGGACGCTCGCAAGCGCGTTTCCCGCGTAAATTGGCCGCACGAACGTATCGGGCGTTTCGACCTTGACGATGTCGGAAATCTGCGCCATATCGAGCAGCGCCGCCACGCGCGGCATCACGTTCTTGCCGAAACTTGTGGCCGGCGCCAGAACATGGGTGTAACCCTTCGCGATCGAAACGATGAGCGCCGCAAGATTCTCCGCCAGCGGATGCACATACTGCACGGCTTCCGCGACCAGCACTTTCTTTACTCCGGGAACCTGCGCCGCGGACTTCGCGGCTTCTGCACAGTTGTGCCCCGCGACCAGGATGTCTATATCGCCGCCGATTTTCTGCGCGGCAGCCACGGTATTGAGCACCGCGGGCTTCAACGCCGCGTTGTCATGTTCGGCTACGACCAGCGTACGCATCAAATCACCTTCGCTTCATGCTTCAGCTTTTGCACAAGTTCCGCCACGCTCTTCACGATCTGACCAGCGCTGCGTTTCGGCGGCTCCTGCACCTTGAGCGTCTTCAGCCGCGGCGCGACGTCCACGCCGAGCGCTTCCGGCGTCAGGATTTCGAATGGCTTCTTCTTCGCTTTCATGATGTTCGGCAGCGTCACGTAACGCGGCTCGTTCAGCCGCAGGTCGGTGGTCACCACCGCCGGCAGCTTTACCGAAAGCGTCTCCAGTCCGCCGTCCACTTCACGGGTCACTTCCAGGGCGTTGCCGCTCACCTTCACTTTCGAGGCAAAAGTAGCCTGCGCCCAGTTGAGCAGCGCCGCCAGCATCTGTCCGGTCTGGTTGGAGTCGTCGTCTATCGCCTGCTTGCCCATGATGACCAGACCGGGCTGCTCCCTGGCGACGATCGCCTTGAGGATCTTGGCCACGGCCAGCGGCTGCGTTTCGACGGCGGTTTCCACAAGAATCGCGCGGTCGGCGCCAATTGCCAGCGCCGTACGCAGCGTTTCCTGGCATTGTGCGGAACCAACGGAGATCGCGATAATCTCGGTAGCGGTCCCCGCCTCCTTCAGCCGCATCGCCTCTTCGACGGCAATTTCGTCGAAGGGATTCATCGACATTTTCACATTGGCGGTCTCTACACCGGTGCCGTCGGCCTTTACCCGCACCTTGACGTTGTAGTCCACCACCCGCTTCACCGGGACCAGTACCTTCATTTCACGGACCTTCGCTTGTCGGAAAGGGCTGAGATTCTACCTCAGCAACGTTAAACCCTTTCACCGCAAAGACGCAAAGGACGCAAAGAAAAGCAGACGACTAGCCGGCAGAAAACCTGCAATGTACGGAATCCGGCTTTGTCGCGAACATCGGTGGTCCAGGTTTCGAACGACAGGAACCGTTTCTTTGTTGTCCGGGTTTCCTTCGCGTCCTTTGCGTCTTTGCGGTGAAAATGGGTTAGACGATCTTCGCTTGTTCACGCAAGACGTTTTTCTGGATCTTGCCGGTGGAAGTCTTGGGCAACGGGCCAAAAACAACCTTGCGAGGGCATTTGAAGCCTGCCAGCCGCCCGCGGCAGAAATCGATGATGTGCTGCTCGGTGACCACTGGGGCGCCACTCTTGAGGGTCACGAATGCGCACGGTGTCTCCCCCCATTTTTCATCCGGCCTTGCCACAACCGCCGCTTCCAGCACGTGCGGGTGCCGGTAGAGCACATCCTCCACTTCAATGGTGGAAATGTTCTCTCCTCCGGAGAGGATGATGTCCTTGGACCGGTCCTTGATCCTGGCGTAGCCGTCCGGGCACATCACCGCCAGATCGCCGGTGTGGAACCAGCCGCCCCCGAACGCCTCTTCGGTGGCCTTCGGATTCTTGAGATAGCCCTTCATGGTGATGTTGCCGCGAAAGCAGATTTCGCCCATGGTCTGCCCGTCACGCGGTACCGGCTTGAGCGTCTTGGGATCGAGCACCACCATTGCCTCCTGCAAAACGTAACGCACGCCCTGCCGCCCGTTCAGCTCGGCGCGCCGCTCCGGCGGCAGCTCGTCCCACTCCGGATGCTTGGCGCACACGGATGCCGGACCGTACACCTCTGTCAGACCATAGACATGAGTCAGGTCCACGCCCATGCGTTCCATGCCTTCGATGACCGCCTGCGGCGGCGCGGAGCCCGCCACCATCGCCGAAACCTTGTGATCGATTCCGGCGCGCAGTTCGGCCGGCGCATTGATCAGCATGTTATGCACTACCGGCGCGCCACAGAAATGCGTGACCTTGTGGCGCCGGATCAGATCGAAAATCGGCGCGGCTTCGACCCGCCGCAGACACACGCTGGTGCCGGCCTGCGCCGCCAATGTCCACGGGAAACACCAGCCGTTGCAATGGAACATCGGCAGCGTCCACAGGTACACCGGGAAGTGCGGCATGGCCCAGGTGATGATGTTGCTGATCGCATTGAGATAGGCGCCGCGATGATGCGTTACCACGCCCTTGGGATTTCCGGTCGTGCCCGAGGTGTAGGACAGCGCGATCGCGTCCCACTCATCGTCCGGAAGCCTCCAGTCGAATTCCGGATCGCCACCCCCAATGAAATTCTCGTACTCGGCCTCCCCCAGCAGCTCGCCGCCTGCGCCGAGAGCATCGTCAATATCGATTACGAGCGGCTTGTGCTCGATCCCGCGCAGCGCCTGCGCAATCGTGGCGGAATACTCGCGGTCGGTGATCAGCACCTTGGCCTCGCCGTGCGTGAGCATGAACGCGATCGCCTCTGCATCCAGGCGCGTGTTGAGCGTATTCAGAACCGCGCCGGTCATGGGCACGCCATAGTGCGCCTCGAACATCGCCGGCACGTTGGGCGCCATGACGGCCACCGTGTCACCGGCGCCGACACCTCGTCGGGCAAGCGCCGAAGCCAGCCTGCGGCAGCGTTGATAGGTTTGCGCCCAGGTCAGCCGCCGCTCGCCGTGGATGACCGCGGCGCGCTCTGGATAGACCTCCGCCGCCCGCGCCAGAAATGACAGCGGTGACAGGGCAACGTGGTTGGCCGGATTTCGATCCAGGCCGGTTCGGTAGGCATTCACGTGTCTCAAAGCTGCTCCGGAAATCTGCCAAATTCAGGGCGCCAGGGGTTGCCACCGCGTCCGCCCCGCGGCACCCCGGCAGGACCAGCCAATGATAAGGGATTGCATCGAATCCACAGCCGGAGGCGGTGCCCGCCAAACCTCGAAAACCGTGGAAGATTGTTCGCAAAGGGCTTGACGCAAGAGAAGAATTTTAACTCCGACGCTTGCCGGCAGGGTATTGAATGGTGATAAGATTATCGTCCCCGGAAGTATGTGCCCGCCAAGGAAGCCCGCTTGAAGCCGACAACGCAGGTGATGCCCGATGATGCCTGAGCGCGCCAACCGCACGTTCATTTGCAGCGTGCTGTTCCTCGACATCGCCGAGTACTCGAAGAAGCCTGTTTCGGAGCAGATACAGCTCAAGGATCAGTTCAATACACTGATCGCCGAGGCCATTCGCGACATTGCGCCGAACGACCGCATCATTCTGGATACAGGCGATGGGGTTGCGATAAATTTTCTCGGCGACCCCGAAGACGCGCTGTTCGTGGCGATGAGCCTGCGCGAGTCGTTCGCCCCCAAGCCCAACGAACCGCCGCGGCTTCCGGCCCGCATCGGCATCAACCTCGGTCCGGTCCGGCTGGTCCGGGATCTCAATGGGCAGCCCAACATCATTGGTGACGGCATCAACGTGGCGCAGCGCGTCATGGGATTTGCGCAGCCGGGGCAGATTCTGGTGTCGCGCTCCTATTTCGAAATGGTGTCGCATATTTCCGAGGGCTACGCGAAGCTGTTCCGCAACGAAGGTTCGCGCACCGACAAGAACGTGCGCGAGCACGAGATCTACAGCGCCGGCTACGCCAAAACTGATGACACGGCCATACGCTCGCCGGCCGAGCGTGCCCAGGTTTCATCCCGCGAAGGCAAGCGCCAGCATGCCACCGCAACCATGGCAATGGGGACCGGCGGCTGGCTTGCCACCATTGAGCCCTGGCTGAACAACAGGACCATCGCCTACGGTACCGCGAGCCTGTCGGTTGGCGCGTTCGTGTTGGCGGTAGTGCTCAACCTTCTCGGCCAGGGCGACCTGCCGGCGGCGCCGGTGAAGCACGAAGCGCGGACGGCGCAGAAGAAATCCCAGGCCGCCGGCAAAGCCGAGGAACCCACGGTGTCCGGATTGCCCAAGTCGGCGGAGAAGAAACGCGCCGCCGGCATGAAGCGCGCTGCCAAGCTCCCCGTCAAGCCCGCCGACACTGCAGAGCCAGAGGAGAAAAAGTCATCGCCCTTGGCATTCCTGTCCGGTAACGACGAACCGAAGGAAGCCACCAAGCCGATCGGCACCGGCGTTATTGCGCTGGCGATCGCGCCGTGGGGGGAAGTTTACGTCGACGGTGATCGCATCGGCGTCAGTCCGCCGGTAAACGAAGTGGAAGTCGTGCCGGGCAAACGCAAGATCGAAATCCGCAATGGCGGTTTCCCAGTTTACACTCAGGTGGTCGAGGTAAAAGCGGACCAGAAAGTGCGCATCAAGCACAAGTTCAACTAGAACAACATGAAACCATGCCCACGATCCGACTTGCACTGCTCTTGATCCTGGCCGCGAATCTTGCAGCCGGCTGCGCGAACAATTCGTTCCGGGATTTGTTCCATGCCAGGACGGCCGGCAGCAGCTACCTCGAGGAGGGCATACGCAACTATGAGGAGGGAAACTACCGGACATCCGCCCGGAGGCTGCAGTACGCGCTGGAAGAAGGCCTGACGCGCCCTGACCGCGTCAAGGCGCACAAATACCTGGCATTCATCGCGTGCGTGTCGGGCCAACAACTCACCTGCCGCGAAGAATTCAGCATCGCGCTGGAGCTCGACCCCTCGTTTGAACTCGACGCAGCCGAAGCCGGACACCCGATCTGGGGCCCGGTTTACAAGAGCGTGAAGGCGAAACAGAAGTGATGGACGTCGCCCGATGACTCCGAACAGTTCGATCGCTACGCTGGGCCGCTACGAAATCCTGGCCGAACTCGGCCAGGGTGCGATGGGTGTGGTCTACAAGGCGCGCGACCCGATGCTCGATCGCGTGGTCGCGATCAAGACGGTGAACCTGACCCTGCCCAAGGATGAACTGGTGGAGTACGAAGCGCGCTTCTACCAGGAGGCCAAGGCCGCCGGCAGCCTGTCCCACCGCAACATCGTCACCATCTACGACATCGGCCGCAGCGAGCGCATCGCCTATATGGCGATGGAGTTTCTCGAAGGCGATGAACTGCGCAAGCTGTTGCAGGCGCGCGCGCCGATTCCGCTATCACGCGCGCTGGAAATCGGTGCTCAGGTTGCCGAGGGTCTGCAGTACGCCCATGAGCGCCAGATCATCCATCGCGACATCAAGCCGGCAAACATCATGGTGTTGCACGACGGACTGGTGAAGATCACCGATTTCGGCATCGCGCGCATGCGCAATAACGAAGTGAAGACAATGACCGGCATGATCCTGGGTTCGCCCAAATACATGTCTCCGGAACAGGTGTCGGGAAAACGCGCGGATACCCGGTCCGACATCTTTTCCCTCGGGGTGGTGATATACGAGATGCTCACCGGCACCTCGCCTTTCGTGGCCGACAATATCCACGGCGTGATGTATCAGACCATGAACTTCAATCCGCCGGCACCGAAAACACTCAATCCCGACCTTCCCGAGGTGCTGAATTTCATCGTTGCCAAAGCCCTGGCGAAGAATCTCGACGACCGTTACCAGAAGGCCAAGGACCTCGCCCACGATCTGCGCGAGGCCATGACGGCACTTACTGGCGCATCCGTAGCGCCGGAAGTGCTCGCAGGTCCGCTCGAGGACGGGCCTTTCGTGCTGCCCGACTCTCCGCTCACGCGCCTGCAAGACAGAGCGGCTCGCATTCTCGGCGCAGCAGGCGCAGATTCCGATCAACAGTCCGACGCAGAGCAGTCCGACTCTGCCTCATCGGATACCACGCAGCCGGCGCTGGGATTGTCCAAGGCGTTCGATTCCTTCGATGCCACCCAGCGGCTCGCGGCGCTGACCGGAATGGAAAAAGAACTGGACGAGTTTTCCGAGACGCAGAAGATCGCGCGGCTCAAGGCGCTGTCGCAGGCCAAGCGCGCGGGTGCACCGGCGACGTCTCTGCTGTCCTCCAGCACGACGTGGCAGCAAGCCGACAGTCTGCTTCGGTCGGTCAATAGCGGCGGCCAATCCGCCGGAGTCAACCTCAGGCTGGTATGGATAGGAAGCGCGCTGCTGGCGCTTGCCGCCGCCGCGCTGTTCCTGCTGAGGTAGATCGAGTGATTGAGGGATTGGGTGATTAAGTGATTGGGTGAGTTCAAAGATCTAGCCACTGAATCACTGAATCACTGAATCACTGAATCACTGAATCACTGAATCGCCGAATCACCCAATCACCGAATTCTCGCCACCGCTTCCTCGACCCGCTCCACCGTCACTGTTTCGATTCCTTCGATCGTCGTTTTCGGCGCGTTCGCTCTGGGTATGATTGCGGTTCTGAAACCAAGTTTGGCGGCTTCACGCAATCGCTCCTGGCCACGCAGCACCGGCCGCACCTCCCCGGCGAGGCCGATCTCCCCGAATGCGACCAGCTTTTCCGGAAGCGGCTTGTTCCGCAGCGACGACACGATTGCCAGCAGCACCGGCAAATCGGCCGCCGGCTCGTCGATCTTCACTCCGCCCACGGCGTTGACGAATACATCCTGGTCGAAAGCCGCAATGCCAGCGTGCCGGTGCAGCACCGCGAGCAGCATCGCCAGCCGGTTCTGCTCCAGCCCGACGCTCAGTCGCCGAGGGTTCGGCGCATGCGCTTCGTCCACCAGCGCCTGCACCTCCACCAGTAGCGGCCGCGTGCCTTCCTGGGTCACCATCACGCAGGAACCCGCCACCTGGGTGCCGTGTTGGGACAGGAATAGCGCCGAGGGATTGGACACCCCGCGCAGCCCCCGGTCGGTCATCGCGAATACCCCGAGTTCATTGACCGCGCCGAAACGGTTCTTGGTCGCCCGCACCAGCCGAAAAGCCGAATGCGTGTCGCCCTCGAAGTACAGCACCGCATCCACCATGTGTTCCAGCACGCGCGGTCCGGCGAGCGCCCCTTCCTTGGTGACGTGCCCGACCAGCAACAGCGTGGCGCCGGAAGTCTTGGCATAGCGGGTCAGCTGCGCGGCGCACTCGCGCACCTGGGCTACGCTGCCCGGCGCCGACTGCAGCGCTTCGGAATAAATGGTCTGAATCGAGTCGATCACCGCCACATCCGGCTTCTGGGCCGCCAGCACCGACAACACCTTTTCCAGCTGGATTTCGGCCAGCAGATTGAGTGTCTCGGCGCCGACCGCAAGGCGCTTGGAGCGCAGCGCAATCTGCTGGACGGACTCTTCGCCGCTGACGTACACCGCATTGCACGAGCCGGCCATGAGCGACAACGCCTGCAGCAGCAGCGTGGACTTGCCGATCCCCGGATCGCCGCCCAGCAGTACCACCGCGCCGCGCACCAGGCCGCCCCCCAGAACGCGGTCCAGTTCGCTGATCCCGGTTGGCCGGCGCGACTCCTCCTGCGCCTCGATTTCGCCAAGTTTTTGCAGTTTGCTCGACTGCCCCGGTGCCTGGTAGCGCGAGGAGATTTTTTCCGCGATGGTTTCCACGAGCGTGTTCCAGGCGCTGCAATGCGGGCATTGCCCCTGCCATTTGAGTGTCTGCCCGCCGCACTCGCTGCAGGTGTAAACGGTCTTCGCCTTGGCCATCGCGTCAGTCCCCGCCGCGATCCTCGACCGGCACGCGCTGCGCCAGCGCACACAACAACTCGTAACTCACCGTCCCGGCTGCTGCCGCCACCTCCTCCACCGGCAGCCCCGCTCCCCACAGCGTCACCGGGCTGCCGATTCCCGCCCGCGGAACATCGCCGAGGTCCACGCACAACATGTCCATCGAGACCCGCCCGGCCATCGGCACTCGCACGCCGTCGACAGCACCGGCGTGCCGTTATAGGCATGGCGCGGATAGCCGTCGGCATAGCCGCAGGCCACCACGCCGATGCGCATTTCCCGGTCGGCGGTGAACAGGCTGCCGTAGCCAACCGTGTCACCCCGCTGCAGGTGCTGGACGCCGATGATTTCGCTGGTGAGCGACATCGCCGGCTTGAGTCCGATCTGCGCCGCAGTGCGATCCTCGAGCGGGCTGGCGCCGTAGAGCATGATCCCCGGGCGCACCCAGTCGCCGCGTGCCTCCGGGAAGCGCAGCAGCGCCGCCGAATTCGCGAGCGAGCGCGCATAGCCCAGACGCGCCACATGGCGCTCGAATTCCCGCATCTGCCATTCGATTCCGCTGACGCCCTCGGCATCGGAAAAGTGAGTCGTCAGAACCACCTCGCCGACGCACGGAAGCGCTTTCAGTTGTTCGAACACGTGGCCGGCCCGGGCGGCCGGAAAGCCGAGCCGGTTCATGCCGGTATTGAGTTTGAGGAATACCTCGAGCTTCTTGTCGCCGTGCAATTTCCCGAGCAGCGCGACTTGCTCGGCGCTGTGAATCACCACCGAAAACCCATGGTGCAGGATCAACGGCAGCTCGTCGGCATGGAAAAAACCTTCCAGCAGAAGGATGCGCTGGCGATAACCGGCATCGCGCAGCCGCATCGCGTCATCGAGTTCCAGCAACGCAAATGCATCAGCATCTGCCAGCGCATGCGCAACACGCAGCAAACCGTGCCCATACCCATTGGCCTTGATCACCGCCATCACTTTGGCCGCGCCGGCCAGGCGCCGGGCAATGGCGAAGTTGCCCCGGAGCGCAGCGAGATCGAACGAGGCCTTGATCGGGCGGGCCATGGAATTTGTTGTGGTAGAAGCAGCGAAAGAGACCGGACAGCCACTATTCTATTAGGTTCGCCGTCAGGTACGAACAAATCGATCCTGCGTTCGGTGTCGGCGGATCGCACGCACTTCTATGGTATAAAGCCGCCGGCCCGCCATTACCCGTTACGCCCCTACAGAACCCTGGAAACAGCGCACTCTGCCTGCCCGACCTCATGAATCGCGGGTTCTACACCATTCTGGCCGCCCAGTTTTTCTCCGCGCTCGCGGATAACGCGCTGTTGTTCGCTGCGATCGCGTTGCTCGCCAGCCTGCATGCTCCGGCCTGGCATACGCCGGTGTTGCAGCAGTTCTTCGTATTTGCCTACATAGCGCTGGCCCCGTTCGTCGGCCCCTTCGCCGATTCGCTCCCGAAAGGCCGTGTCATGTTTGTCGCCAACGCCGTGAAACTCACCGGCTGCGTGGCCATGCTGCTGGGAATGCACCCGCTTTTTGCCTACGGCATTGTGGGAGTGGGTGCGGCGATGTACTCGCCGGCAAAGTACGGCATCCTCACCGAGTATCTGCCGCACCAGCAACTCGTGTATGCCAACGGCTGGATGGAAGGCCTGACCGTCGCCGCCATCATCCTCGGCGCCATCATCGGCGGGGCCATGCTGGGGCCGGATTTCGCCGACTACATGCTCAGGCACGGGGAACTGCCAGGCGTGGACCTGTGGATCGACACCGCGCCGGAAGTCGCCATCGTATTCATTCTGACGTTCTACTTCGTCGCGGCAGCCATCAACCTCTACATTCCCAAAGTCGCTATCGATCACCGGCTGCCCAAGCGCAATCCGCTATTCATCATGCAGGACTTCTGGCACAGTTTCCGGCTGTTGTGGCGCGATCCGCTTGGCCAGGTGTCGCTGGCCGTGACCACGCTGTTCTGGGGCGCGGGGGCGACATTGCGGCTGATGGTGCTCACCTGGGCTGCGCTCGTTCTGAATTTCGACCTCGAGAGAGCGACCCAGCTCACTGCAGTCGTCGCCGTTGGAATCGCGCTCGGATCGATACTCGCCGCCAAATACGTCAGCCTGCAACGCGCAGTGCGGGTGCTGCCGGTGGGGATCGCGATGGGACTGGTCGTGGCGTCGATGATATTCGTCACCGATTGGCGGGTCGCGATCGGGCTGCTTGTCCTGGTCGGCGCGATGGGCGGTTATTTCGTCGTGCCGATGAACGCGCTGTAATAGCATCGGGGCCACCTGCTGATGGGCGCGGGGCACTCGATCGCGGTGCAGAATTTCAACGAGAACCTGTCGATCCTGGTGCTGCTCGGCGTCTATGCGCTGATGATCAAGGCCGAGCTGTCGATGAACTCGATCATCGTAGCGTTCGGCCTGCTTATCGCGGCAACCATGGCCTCGATAACGATCAAGCACTGGCACGATCAGGATCAAGCGTGAGGGGTGAGGGGTGAGGGACGAGGGCCGAGGTACGAGGACTGAGGACTGAGGACTGAGGGAAAAGCAGAAACAAAAGCGTGGTTTTTACATCTGTCACCGCAGCCCGTTAAGTGTAGTAGTAGTCGCGACTCCATCTGACAGACAATGTCCGCTTCTTGGGAATTTTAGACCGACGAGCGACAGGCACAAACCGGCCAAACCGGACTGTCGAGAATTTCCTCCATAGCAGCCACCCGATCCGCATTATCATTACCTATGCGGACGGGCGTGCTCGGAGCATAAACAATGAATCAACCTGTTGTTGCGCGTCGGCACGTTTTGCGCATTTCAATCATCCTGACCGGCCAGTCTGGTGAATAACTGTTTGGCGTCACGAAGGAGGCGGGCGTGACCCTGAATCATCTGGGCGTACTGCACACCGAGGAGGTGACAGGGTGATCCGGCACTTTGCTCTGCTAGGACTCGCGCTGCAACTCGTGGCTGTAAATGGCGCGCTTGACTCCGAACGTGCGCACGCCGCGGAATCCTCGCCGAAGGTCGCGCGTCTTGGATATGTCTCCCCGCAATCGCCTTCCACAGATATGCGACGTGTCACCGCACTGCGGGAACGCCTGCGGGAGCTAGGCTACGTAGAAGGCCGGAACCTCGTCATCGAAGCACGCTGGGCGGAAGGCCAACTGGACCGCCTCGCACCGCTCATGGCGGAAATGGTCGAGCGCAAGGTTGACGTGCTGGTCACCTATTCGACACCGGGTGGGGTGGCGGCGAGGAAAGCGACCAGTACGATCCCTATCGTCCTTGGGGATATCGGCGACGCCGTGGCGGCGGGCCTCGTTGTGAGCCTCGCCCGGCCTGGCGGAAACGTGACAGGAATATCGATGGGCATGGATCAAGGGATGAGCGAAAAGTATCTGCAGTTTCTGCTAGATACCGTGCCAAACCTCTCAGCTGTGGGGATCATTGGAAATCCGGCGAGTCCGTTCGTCAGACAGATGGCTGCCGACCTTGAGACCGTTGCAGCGAACCGCGGGCTCAAGGTCTGGTACTTCAAGGTTTTGGACTCCAAAGACATCGATAGTGCGATGAATCAGGCACGACGACGCACGCAGGGGGTCGTGGTGATCCCCGACCCGCTTACTCGCGAGCACTGCAAGAAAATCACCGCGCTGGCGATCAAACATCGACTCCCCGCTGTCTATGGCTTACCCGAATTCGTTGATGCGGGTGGTC
>CAZYTR010000197.1:0-9483 GCA_964650365.1 uncultured Alcaligenaceae bacterium
CCCAACCCTCTCCCGGAGGGAGAGGGGGAAAAACGATGCGCACTATTTACCGGTTGGGTCAGTATGCAACAATTCATGTGTTTTTTCCCGAGGTGGAGATCATGACAAAAAGATTCGCAGTGATCCTGACGGTCCTGCCCATCGCGTTCGCCTTGCCCGCTGCACTTGGCGAGGGAACGGACGAACTGTGGGAGATCACCATGAAAATGGAGATGGCCGGCATGCCGGCGATGCCGGCACAGACTACCAAGACCTGCAAACGCAAGGGTGACCGCGACCCCGACCTCGACAAGACCAACGACCGGTCCGATTGCAAGGCGAGCGACGTCAAGACTGTGGGCGCAAAAACGACCTGGACGATGGTCTGCACCAAGCCTGACCCGATGACCGGGACCGGCGAGATGACCCATATGGGCGACAAGTTCGATGGGATTTTGAAAATGTCCGGCAAGATGGAGGGCGAGCCCTTCAGCATGACCCAGAACATATCGGGAAAGAAAGTCGGCAGTTGCACCTACGAAGATCCGGCCAAGAAAGGCAAGGAAATGCAGGCGCAGAGTCAGGCGATGATGGCCAAGGAGTGCGACAAGCAGATCGAAGAGTTGAACCCCTTGTTGTTCTTCGGCGGGGCGAATCTCCCGCCGGAGTCGCTATATTGCAAGGATCGCAAGGCTGACTTCTGCGCTCGCTCCGCGAAACTCGCGCAGCAGATGCGTGAACCAACGGCCTTCGCGGAAGCCAACCGCAAGTACCGCGAATGGCGCGAGGCGATGAAGGCCTGCGGCACCGATCCGACGACCGTAGTGAGCGCAGCGTGCAAGAGCGGCGTCGACAAGAAAGACTGGAGTTTCGTGGCCGAATTCTGTCCCGCCGAGGCGAAGGTGGTGGCGCAGAAGCATTGCGTAGGCTTCGACTACACGAACGCGATGGCGTCGGAATACAGGGACATTTGCCGCAACTTCGGCGCCGATGTGGCGAAGGAAAAAACAGCCGCGCCGAAACCGGGGGCGGCGACTGCACCGGCACCTGCGCCCGCCGCAGAAGGCACGAAGGACGCCAAGCAGCCCGCCACTGCCACTGACGCAATCAAGGAAGGTGCGACGAAGCTTAAGAACCTTTTCAAGCGCTGATCGCTACGCACTGAGGTTGCCGGTGCGACGCACGGCGGCTGCGCTGATCTGCTGGCTGCTGTGCAGCGTTGCCGCCGCGGAGCCCAATCCCTTTCCCGAGGTTGCGTCGGCGTACTTGGTCCAGTTCGGCGACCGCGACTTGTGGGCGGCTGATCCAGACAAGCGACTTGCGCCGGCAAGTCTCACCAAGATCATGACCGCGCTGCTGGTGCTAGAGGACTATCGTCCGCGCGAACCGGTCACCGTCAGCGGCGCCGCAGCCCGGGAGACCGGCGCCCGTCTCGGATTGCGGCGCGGCGAGCGCTTGTCGGTCGAAGGTCTGCTCGCCGCGACGATGGTCGGCTCCGCCAACGACGCTTGTCATGCGCTGGCCGAACACTACGCGGGGACGGTCACGAACTTCGTCGAACGCATGAACCGCCGCGCGGTCGCGTTGGGCCTCACCAATACCCGCTTCGCCAATCCCTGCGGATTCGATGCGCCCGATCACTACTCCAGCGTGCGCGATCTGGCGCGCCTGACCCATGCGGCGCTGGCCCATCCCGAGTTCGCGGCGACGGTTGCAAAACCCGCGGTGCAGATCGTCTCGACCGATGGCAAACGGACTTTTCGCGTCAGGAATAAAAACGTGCTGATCGGCAACTATGCGCCCGCGATCGGGGTAAAGACCGGTTACACCAGCCGCGCCGGCAGATGTTTGATCGTGCTGGCGGAGAAGAACGGCGCGCGGGTGCTGCTGACGATGCTGGGTGCGCGGGAACGCTGGTGGGACGCGATCGGCATCCTCGAGCATGCATTCGACGCGGCGGCCGATGTTGTCCGATAGCCGCCTGGCGATCATCGTCGGCGCTGCAGCCCTCGCGGCTTATTTCAACGCCGTTTTCGGCGGCTTCCAGTTCGACGACTACAACGTCATCGTCCACAATCCGGCGGTCCATTCGGCTGCGGCCTGGTTCGAATCCATGCCCGGAATCCGGCCGCTGCTGAAACTCTCGTACACGCTGAACTGGATCGCAGGCCCCGCGCCGTTCGGATTCCATCTCTTCAACGTCGCGGTGCACGCCGCCAACGCGGCGCTCGTCTATTTTCTATTCTGCGCTCTCCGCGACCGGCTGCCTGCGTCGGGCGCGCGCTGGGCGCCGTTTCTGGGCGCGCTCTTGTTCGCGCTGCATCCCGTGCACACCGAGGCCGTGACCTATGTTTCCGGCCGCTCGGTGTCGCTTATGGCGCTTTTCTACCTGGGCGGCGTTCTTTCGTATCTGCGCGCTGACGCTTCGCCCAAACCCGGCAGGCTGCGGGCGATCTCGGCGGTGCTGTATGCCGCGGCGCTGCTGACAAAGGAAACGGCGGTGACGCTGCCGCTGGCGCTGCTGCTCTGCGATGCGGCCGATCCACACAGGCGCCCGTTCCGGGACATGCTCCGGCGTCAGTCCCCGCACTGGCTGGTCCTGATCGGCGCAATGGCGGTCATGGTCGCGAGCCCTACTTACCGGTACCTGTTCGAGGTCAGCCTCTCCACGCGGACCGTTGCCGGGAATCTGCTCTCGCAGATCGATGCGATCTGGTACCTCGGCGGGCAATTGCTGATGCCGTGGAGATTGAATGTCGATCCGGATCTGGCGGTGGCAGCGTCTTGGACGCCGTCGCTGGCATTGCGGGCGGCATTGCTTGCGGGCGCGGCCGCGGCAGGATTCGCGAATCTGCGCCGCAGGCCGTGGCTTGCCTTTGCGCTTCTGTGGTTCTTCATCCATCTCCTGCCCACCAACTCGGTGCTGCCGCGGCTCGATCTCGCCAATGACCGCCAGCTTTACCTCGCGTCCGCCGGTGTCTTTCTGGTGGCAGCGATCGCGTTGCAGCGGCTGCTGGACCGCGCGCCGCACCGCTGGGTGGTCGATGCGTTGGTCGGCATCATGCTGCTCGGGCTCGGCTACGCGACCGCGCAGCGCAACGAAACGTATCGCTCGGAAGTCTCGTTCTGGGAGGATGCGGCAACGAAGTCGCCGCGCAAGGCGCGCGTGTTCAACAATCTCGGCTTCGTCTATCAGCAGGCGGGGCGGCTGGACGAGGCCCAGCAGGCCTACCTGCGCGCGCTGGAACTCGACCCGAAGCATCCGCGCGCTTACTGGAACCTCGAAAATCTGCGCGAACAACGCTGAGCGGGTGGTCAGTTCTTGCCTTCGCTGGATGCCCAGTTCTTCATGAGCATGTTGGACGGGAAATTCTCGTCCACCAGCTTCCTGGCGGTTTCCGCGCCCGCTACCGGCAATCCCTTCGGGTCGAGCACGCCGATCTGCTGCAGCACCGAGGCCTGGTCCCAGTAGATGTGCTCGTGATAGAGCTTGTCGCCGCGAAAATTGACGATCACTACCAGCGGGACCTCCACGTACTTGCCGGTGGGCGGGATGCCGGGCAGCATCCAGTCGATCTCGATGTCGTGGGTGAAACAGAACAGCATCTCGTCCACCAGCCGGTCCGCGCCGATGGTGCGTGAGATCCGGATGAGTTTGGTGTCCTTGGGTGTTTTCGGGATGAAGTGGTACTTGTAGAAGCGCTTCAGATGTTCGTGGCCGACGCCGCCGGTGAGGGTCGGGACGAAATTGACGTAGGGCTCGGCCACCATGGTCTTCATGGTCGCATCCACATCGCGGGCGCCGAACTCTTGCACGGTGTGTTGTTCCCACAACGCCGAGAGGTCGTAGTGCGGACCCATCACCTTGCGGAACAGCGCGATCGAGCGCGAATGCGCCATCATCGAGGCCGGGCGGTCGTAATGCATTCCGCCGGTGCGCGCGAACGCGTGGTCCACGCCGGGATAGACGTAGATCTCGATCTCCGTGCGGCCCTTGAACGCAGCCTTGATCTTCTCGACGGTTTCCGCAGGCGCGTACTTGTCGTCGGCGGCGAAATGCAAAACCATTGGCACTTTGATCCTGACGGCCTCCTTCAGGTGCTGGTCGATGGCCACGCCGTAATAGCCGACCGCGCAATCCACTCCGGAGCGTGCCGCCGCGAGATACGCCAGGCGTCCGCCAAGACAGAAGCCGAGCGCGCCGACCTTGCCCGCGACTTCCGGCCGGGTGCGCAGCACCCTCACCGCGGCAGTGATGTCTTCGATGCCCTTGTCGATGTCGAAGCGCTGCAAATAGTCGAAGGCCTTCTTCCAGTCGGCTTCGGTGTAACCAAGTTCGACATCCTTGTCGAGGCGCCAGAACAGGTCGGGCGCCAGCACCACGTAGCCCTCCTCGGCGTAGAAGTCGGCGACCTCGCGGATGTAGGCGTTGATGCCGAAAATTTCCTGGCACAGCACGATCCCCGGACCCGTGCCCGCAGCGGGGACCGTGAGGTAGCCCCTGAATATACCGCCGTCCGCGGCGTTGATTTCGATCCACTGACCGGGCATTTTCTTCTCCTGTATTTGCTGTGCTTTGCGACCGGCGATCACTGTTACAGAGCGATGCATGCGCTGTCAAATGCGTAGCTCGCTGGGCGAGCCACGGCGGGGTCATGCGATAATTCCGCCGGGCTGAAACTTCGTCGCCACCTCAAAAGCGTTGACGCAGAGGTCGAAGCTTGAGCACTCGCGGCAGCCAGCCGCATGATTCGGAACGGGAGGTAATCTGATCAAGACGACGCTCCTTTTCTTTGCGACAGCGGTTGCCGAAATCGTCGGCTGCTACTTGCCTTACCTCTGGCTGCGCAAGGACGGCTCGGCGTGGCTGCTTGTTCCCGGTTTCCTGAGCCTCGCATTGTTCGCATGGCTGCTGTCGCTGCACCCGGCGGCCGCAGGCCGGGTGTATGCCGCTTACGGTGGCGTTTACGTGGCGGTCGCGATCCTGTGGCTGTGGCTGGTGGATGGCCATCCACCGGATCGCTGGGATCTGATCGGCAGCGCCGTCGCGGTCGGCGGCATGGCCATCATCATGTTCGGTCCTCGCGGGTAGAATTTCCCTACACCTCAACGCAAAGACGCAATGAATTCATTTCAATACCTCCTTGAGGAGTACGCAAAGGAACGCAAGGAAAACCGGGAACTAATTCTTGAAACAACGATGACACGCACTGGACAGGCGCAACAGAGGTCGGGAGCATCAGCGCGGCTTCGCGCGTCCGGTTGAGCGTGGCGTTACGCCGCAGACTCAAGCGGAACATCCCAGCCCGGGAATACGAGCACTGCCGGGTGACACTTGAGGGCACGCGCAAGAACCTTTGCCCGTTCTACGCCGAGATTGACCCGGCCATTCTCGATGGCGGAAATAGTGGCTTGGGGAATTCCGGTGAGTTCGGAGAGCTGGCTCTGGCTCAATTCCTGGAGTTCGCGAAGAATTCGGACAGATTCGCCCACAGAAACTTCGATTCGCTTTGTGGCAGGACGAAATTCCTTCATATCAGGACCTCCGGTAATCATGGGGAGTGACTTGAACGACCTGGATCAACAGAACGCTGGCGGAAACCTGATAGATCACCCGCCACTGAAGCCCGAGCCGGGAAGAACGATGCCCCTTCCATTCGCCGGATAGAGCCTCATCGTGAAACCCCTTGATTGCCCTCAGCCCGGGTGGGCCTGAGAGCATGGCAATGTCTTTCCATTTCTCGTAACGCTTCAGGATTTCTTGAGGAATCGAGCCCGAGAGCTGCTTGTCTACCCGGCGGTGCTCCTCAATGCGCCACATGTCATATAGTAGCTATACCATTAATGATATGTCAAGGACTCCCTTTTATGCGGTGGCATGGCCATCATCATGTTCGGTCCTCGCGGGTAGAATTTCCCTACACCTCAACGCAAAGAAAGCAAACGAGAATCTCAACGCAGCAGCTCCAGCCGTAAGTGTTTCACCTTAAGGCGCGGAGAAAAGCAAAGAGTGCGCAGAGTAAATACTGAAGGAACAGCAATTTCAGGTACGGAAACAAGTCCCAATCGTCACAATTGCGCGAAGCTGCCCGCGTAGCCCGCCCCCTCAAGCATATATTTCTCCCGTATTCCTTCGCGTACCCCTCAAGGGGTATTGAAGTGAATCCTCTCTTGCCCTTCCTCTGCGCCCTTAAGGTGAAACACTTACGGCTGAAGCTGCTGCGTCAACGCTCTTGAACCTGTTTTTTGCGAATTTTTGAATCAGCGATAGGACCCCGGTCCTTTTCGTGCTGGCAGGACGGGCATTGCATCGATCAAACTTGCGGCTGGTTGAGGAGTTCCTGCACCCGGTCCAGGTTCCACACCACCATTCCAAGCTCGCCGATGATCTCGGTTGCCTTGGCGAGCAGCTCGGCAGCGCGCTCGCGCTGGCCGACCTGCGCCAGCATCCCGGCGTAGATCGTGTAGCTGCGCGCGATCTCCGGCCGCACGCCAGCCTCCTGCTGGAGCTGGAGTGCCGTAAGCATGGCGTCCTCGGCCTGGCACCAGTCGGACGGGTTGGCCTGGAACAGTGCCTGGGACAGTGCGCGATGCCCGTACGCCGCGGAGAATGGATCGTCCATTTCCTCGCTGGTGCGGATGGCGTCCCTCGCATAGGGCGCCGCGGCTTCCGCTTCGCCCATCTGGATCAGACACTCCGCGAACCAGGCGTATGCCCGCCCCGCCAGAAAGCGCGTCCCCAGCCGGGCGAGCAGTGCGAGGGCCTCCTCCAGCAACGCTCGGGCACCGGCTAGATTTCCGGCCATGAGCTCGGCACGGCCTTCAAAAGAGCTGGCGACGTAGACACGAAACAGGTCGCCGATCGGCTGTGCGATGCGCCTGCACTCCGCGAGGTCGCGGATCGCTCCCGGCAGCTCGCCGCGCGCGCTGCGGGAACAGCCCCGGAAGAACAGGACGGCCGCCTCGACGAAGGGGTTCTCGATCTCCTTGGCGAGCCGCATTCCCTGGTCGATCAGCGCCGAGGCGCGCTCGAACTCGCCCAGCTCGGCCAGCGCGATGCCACCAAGCCCGGCGCTGGTCGCTGCGTCGTTGCGGTTGCCGTGCCGCAGCAGCTGGCTCACGCTGCGCTCCAGCAGCTCGCCGGCTTCCCGGAACCGGCTCAGCAGAAAGGAGGACCTGCCCAGCAGGTTGGCGGGGGCTGCTGCGAGGGCGTCGTCGCCGAGGCGCTCGGCGACCTCGAGGCTGCGCTTTGCATAGTCCACAGCACCTTGCGGGTTGCCCAGCACGTAGTCGATGCGCCCCAGCCAATAGAGGACCTGAGACAGACGCGGTTCGTCGCCGAGCTTCTCGGCGAGCGTGCGCGCCGCGTGCAGATTGTCCCGCTCGCGCTCCAGGTCCTTGCGCGTAATCTCCACTCCCGCCAGCTTCAGTATCGCGTCGATCTGGGCGCGCTCGGCGTCCGGCGAGGATGGCATGGCACGCGCGACGGCGAGCGCGCGCTCGTAGTACGTAGCCGCCTCGGCGTTGGCGTACAGGCGCAGCGCGGCACGGTCGCCGGCGGCCAGCGCGTAGTTTACGGCTCGATCGTGACGCTCGCTGCGGCCGTAGTGGTACGCGAGCAGTGGCGTCTGATCTTCGAGGCGGTCCGCATACAGTTCCTCGATCGCATGCGCGATGGCGCCATGCAACTCGCGGCGCCGCGGCGCAAGCAGGCTCTGATAGATCACTTCCTGCACCAGTGCGTGCTTGAAGATGTAGGCCGGCTCGGGAAAGAAGCGCGTCTCGTGGATCAGCTCGGCGTGCTTGAGGGCGGCGAGGTGGTCCTCCAGCTCGTGGGGCAGCTCGCACACGCCGGCGAGCACCCCGACGCCAAACTCGCGGCCGATCACGGCTGCCGTCTGTGCCGTGCGCTTGACCGGATTGTCCAGCCGGTCGATGCGGGCGCGGATGATGTCCTGCGCCGTGCCCGGCACTTCCACCACCGCGCCGCCGGTCCAGGTGTAGCCGCCATCGCTCCGCGCAAGCAGCCCGCGCTCGCGCAGGGCGTTCACGATCTCTTCGACGAACAGCGGATTGCCCTCCGCCTTCTCGTGGATGCGTGGCACCAGATCGGACGGAAACTCCCCGGTGCCAAGGAGGTTGCGCACCATGTCACCCACTTCCCGTTCGTCGAGCGACCCGAGCCCGATCTGGGTGTAGTAGGGCTTGTCGGCCCAGCGCACCGCGTGGCCGGGACGCTGCAGGGTGATGAGCAATACCGGCACGCGCGCCAGGCCATCGATCAGGAGGGCGAGGTAGTCCTCGGAGGTCTGATCGACCCACTGCAGATCCTCGATCACCACTACGTTCGGCCGGCGCTGGCTTCCCGCCACGGTCAGGGAGCGGATCGCCTCGAAAGTGCGCTGGCGCTTCTCCTTCGGGTCGAGGCGGCTCAGCGATTCGTCTTCCACCGACAGGCCGTAGAGCTCGCAGAGATGCGGCACCACCCAGTCGAGCCCCGCCTCCAGGCGTCGTACGCCACGGCGCAATTTCTCCTCGATCTGCAGCCGATTGTCGCCCTCTTCGATCTGGAAGTTCATGCTTAGAACTTGGATCACCGGCAGCAGCGGGGTGGCCTGGCCGTACTGGACGCAGTGCCCTTCAAGCCAGGTGAGCCACTCGTCCTTGACCGATTTGCGGAACTCGTGCACCAGCCGCGATTTGCCCACACCGGCATCGCCGACGATGCCCACGACCTGGCCCTGGCCGCTTTTGACGCGGGCCAGGAGGTCACGCAGCACACTGCGCTCGCGCTCGCGACCCACCAGCTCAGTCAGGCCGGCGTCCGCGCTGACCTCCAGGCGCGTGCGACGCCGGCGCCTGCCCACGATGCGAAACACCGGTACCGGCTCGCTGCGGCCCTTGATCTGCACCGGACCGAGCGCTTCGCTGCGCACGTAGCCTTCGACCATGCGATGGGTGGCCTCGGTGACAAGAATGGTTCCTGGCTCGGCGAGCGTCTGCATGCGTGAGGCCAGGTTGGTGGTGTCGCCCACGGCGGTATAGTCCATGCGCAGGTCATCGCCGATTTTCCCCACCACGACCGGACCGCTGTTCACTCCGAGGCGCAAACGCACCTCGGTGCCATGCTCGCGCCGGATTTCCTCCGACAGGCCGTTGACTGTCTCCAGGATTCCGAGCGCGGCCTGCACCGCGCGCAGCGCATGGTCCTCCAGCGCCACGGGTGCGCCGAACAGCGCCATCAGCCCGTCGCCAAGGAATTGATTGACCGTGCCCTCGTAGCGGTGCACCTCCTGCGCCATGAGCCGCAGGGCGCGGTCCATGATGGCGTGCAAATCCTCCGCATCCAAACCCTCGGCTAGACGCGAAGACTCCACCATGTCCACGAACAACACCGTGACTTGCTTGCGCTCGCCTTCGAGCGCGGACTTCGAGGTGAGGATTTTTTCGGCGAGGTGCTTGGGGGTGTAGAAATTCGGAGAACGCGGCGGCGCGATCGTGCCG
>CAZYTR010000198.1:0-3412 GCA_964650365.1 uncultured Alcaligenaceae bacterium
TGCTCAAGTACGGGCTGGCGGTGATCCTGATGTTCATCGGGGTGAAAATGCTACTGCTCGATGTCTACAAGATCCCTGTGGGGATCGCTCTGGGAGCCGTCGGATTGATCCTGTTGGTGTCGGTGGCGGCAAGCCTGGTCGTACCCCGCCGCTCCGCCCCGGAAGCGGAGGACAGGCGCTGAGGAACAAAGTACGCATTTCTCCACAGAGCGAGACTAGTGAGTGGAGTTGATGTGACGCTAGCGGTGGTTTTGGGGACACCGCCCGCTCGGGGCGTGCTATCCGGAGGCGCTTTGAATCGCCTATGCTCGATGCGATCTATGGCGGCAATGAGCTCGCCTGCGGCCTGGGTGGCAAACGGCCAGGTCTCCAGGCCCAACGTAATCGCGTTGATCACGATAACGACCAGGATGAAGTACTGGAAGCTGGACCTCTCGACCTGAGCCAGCAGGCGCGAGCGCACTGCCGCCACGCCCCCTGATTAGTCAACGTAACGACTCCTCGCAGTCCGAGAGACGATAGCCTTTCGCCCCCGTGGGCGATCACCCTGTCCCGGAAATGTAGCTGCGCATAGCCTCTGCTTCCGACAGAACCTCTTCCAGTCGTAGTTGGAGGAGGTCGTGAATGCTCACCATGCCGACCAGTTTCCCGTCCGTCACCACGGGCACATGACGCACATGCAGCGATACCATTAGCGCCATGACGCCCGCCGCACGATCATCCGGGGTGCAGGTAACAACCTTCGCAGCCATCAGTTCTCGTACCGGCTTGCCCAACACTTCAGGACCGGTCCTTCGCAGGGCGCAAACGATGTCACGCTCGGAAATGATGCCCTCCACCATTTTCCCGTCGCCGCTCACCACCAAGACGCCACTTTGCTCAAACTCGTAGTTTTGCAAGACCCGCCCGATCACCGCATCCGGTGCGATGCAGGTCACTGCACGATTGTGTTGCATATTGAGAATACGCTGAACGGTCACGCCAGGCTCCTTTTCAACTAATGCGATGCAGACTCTGAAGTCGATTACAGCCGCAGCCCTGCCGGTGATCTGTGTGCAAGCCACGAACGTCCTAGTGGATCGGGCTGGCCGCTTGGAGTCATGATCGGCTTGGTACCCACTCAGCGGTTTCCTTTGCGTGTGGAAATACCGATGTAAGTCCATCGCAAGACGGCGAATGGTAGCGCCAGGGTGGCCAGGACGACGATGAGACAGACGTGCCCCGATTTCATCAACGTCATCGCACACTCGTCGCACTGACGAACGAACCATTGGTTCGCAGCCTTCCCGGCAATCCGCCGTTTGCCCGGACCAGCGGGATCGCGTACGCGAATTCCCAGTGCGACTTGCGTGCGAAGGTCGTGGGTCCGACTACTGTTCACGGCTGTTGCTCCTCTACCAGCCGCTATCGTAGTAGCCTTCCTTTAGCAAAATAATCTGATTCTTCTATTCATATCATTCGAAAACCGCGATGTATCTCGCCTGCCACTTGGTAGCTGCGGCCCATCCAGCCTGTTGCCCGAAAGGTGGCTTGGCATTGCCTGCGATCGAAGGCTACCTATCGGCTTTCGGTGGGATTACCTGACGCGAACAACCCGTCGCGAGCCGCCTGCGTAATCGCAACGACGCAGGGGTGCGTAATACGGCGCTCGATGGAAATGGCGAAGAACTCCTCCACGATCTCCTCCGTGCGCCCCAGCACGCTTACCCCGTACTGAGCGGTGATTTCCGATTCGAGAACGGTCGGTCCGATGAAGACTCCCCGGCCGCGACGTCCGAAAGCCTTCATAAGGGCGCTGTCATCGAACTCGGCCACGATCCGGAGCGGGAGTGAATTCGCTTCACACCACCGATCCAGCTGCGGCCGAACTGCTGAATCCTCCCCGGGTACCAGCATCGGAGCGCCGGCCAGGCGCGCTGGAAACTTTCCCTTGCAGTTCTTGACTAGTGACGCGGCTGCGAAAAAGCTCACGCCGGATTTCCCGAGCCGGTGGTTGTATGCACGCACGCTCATCGAGCGCGGGATCGGTGCGTCGGAAATCACGAGATCCAGTCGATGTGCAGCAAGCTCCGAAAGCAGGCTGTCGAGCTTCCAACCACGACATACGATGCGCACGGGTTTGGGCGTACGCGTGGCCGGTTCGAGCAGCCGGTAGGCGATCGACCTGGGAACGGAATCTGCGACCCCCACGCGAAACTCGAGCGGGCGGCCAGCACCCGGGTAGTTACGTACCGAGTCGTGCAGCTCAGCTCCGAGCACAAAAATGTCCTGCGCGTAGCCCAGGGCAACCCGCCCCGCGTCGGTCAACTCGAGAGTTCGGCCGCGTTTGGCAAACAGAGGCGCGCCCAAATCATCCTCAAGCAGCTTTATCTGCCCGCTGATCGTCTGCGGGGTGAGGTGAAGCTCCTCACTTGCCCGTGCGATTCCCCCTAACTTTGCAACGCGCCAGAAGTAGTGCAGGTGCTTGTAGTTCATCTCGCTTATCCTTCGGTTTATTCGACACTTTCTAATAGATAAATCGATTTTACTCCACCTGCATGAAAGTCTACATTCAATATCGAAATGGATTCAGACCTTCCGGAGACGATACTCATGCAATTCGAAATTCAGGGCCGCGGATTTCCGCTCACTGCGCCGCTCTTAACCCACGCCGAGCGCCAATTGCGCTTGGCCCTGTCTCGGGCCAGTGCCCAGATCAGGCGAGTAGTGGTCCGCCTCGGCGATACCAATGGACCGCGCGGCGGTGAGGACAAGTACTGCCGGATGCAGGTATATCTGAAGAATGCCCCGCCCGTCATGATCGAGGGCACCGGCACCGAAATGTACGCGGTGATCAATCGGTCTGCGGAACGCGCCAGCCGCAACGTTGTTAAGGTTCTTGATCGGCAGCGAAGAAAGGCTCGGTCGAGACGCCCGACGACGCTGCCGAGTGAGGAAGCCTCACCGTGACACGAGTCGTCCTTGTTCGTGCCACTCAGCGCAGGTGACGCGCAACCGCGCTTTTCTGGAGAGAATGATGAACACTGGTCATACTTGGGCCCTGGTACTTGCAGGTGGCGAAGGCAGCCGACTCCGGAGCATGACGACTGCCCGCCTCGGGGTGGCTATTCCAAAGCAGTTCTGTTCGCTTCACGGAGGCAGATCTCTTCTGCATGCGGCGCTTCGGCGGGCGCGCGCGATTACGGTCCGGGAGCGTATTTGCACAGTCGTCGCAGAACAGCATCGCCATTGGTGGCTTAAGTCGCTGCAATCGCTGCCGGCACGCAACGTTATCGTTCAACCGATGAACTGCGGCACAGCCAACGGCATTCTGTTGCCTTTGCTGCACATTATGGAGCGCGATCCAGACGCGAGGATCGTGCTGCTGCCGGCGGATCATTACGTCCGCGAGGAAGCCATTCTCGCGTCTTCG
>CAZYTR010000199.1:0-7343 GCA_964650365.1 uncultured Alcaligenaceae bacterium
GGCTGGCTGAACCGGAAGATGTTCGAGGAAACCGGCGACGAGATGAAGTCACAGGGCTGGACGCCCTTCATCCTCGACGCGAACAGCAACGGCAGGCGCGACCAATGGGTCGAGCCCGACCAGCCGCTCGACTCCGCAAAAGACAAGCGCGTTGCGGTCAATCTCTACAGCGTCGTCGTGAATCCGGTCGATGGTTCGGTGTGGGGAACTTCGCTGGCGCCGTTCCCCAGCTACGTCGTGCGCGTCGCCCCGGGATCCGACCCGACGCACAGCGCGCTAACTGAAATCTACGAGCCGCCGTTGCCGGCCTACGGTGCGCGCGGTGGCGACATCGACCGCAACGGCGTTTTCTGGGCGTCGTTCGCGAGCGGCCATCTCGCCAGCTTCGACCGTCGCAAGTGCAGGGGACCGTTGAACGGGTCGGAGGCGACCGGCAAACACTGCCCCGAGGGCTGGACGCTGTACCGGTTTCCCGGGCCGCAGTTCCGGGACGTGCCGGATGACGGCAGCGCGGAAGCGAGTTACTACACCTGGGTCGATTGGTTCAACACGCTCGGGCTCGGCGCCAACGTGCCGATTGCCACCGGCAACACCAGCGATGCGTACTTTGCGCTGGTCGACGGCAAGTTCGTGACTCTGCGCGTACCCTACCCGATGGGTTTCTTCGCGAAGTGGGCGGAAGGGCGTATCGACGATCCGAAAACCGACTGGAAGGGCCGCGCGATCTGGGCGACAGATTCCACCCGGACGCCGTTTCATTCGGAAGGCGGAACGCAACGCAGTGCCAAGGTTTACAAGTTCCAGATGCGACCCGATCCGCTCGCCAGGTGAGCGCTGATGCGTGACATGGCGCGGTGTGATGTGATGCGTCGTGACGCGACAAGCCGGCTTCACATCGCGGCCACCGACACCGGGCTGATCTGCATCTCCAATGCGAATCCAGCGTATTGAACAGGCCGTGCAATTCGCGATCGATCACGAAACGCCGTGGACGCGCGAGATCACCGACAAGTGGGGCGTTCATCACGAGGACCCGCCGCCCTGGAATAAACTACTCGGCCCGGTGCATGCACGCGGACCGGTGTCTGGCACTATCGTCCTGAACGGAAAAACGCTGATCTCCTGGGGCGAGCCCGAGCGGGCCGATCTCACCTTCAGTATCGCGAAAACCTACCTCGGGCTGCTGGCGGGTGTGGCCTACGACCACGGGCTATTGCCCGACGTCGATGCGCCGGTTCGTTTGCGGGTTCCCGGCATCGGCTTCGATGAAGGGCGCAATGCGCAGGCGACCTGGGCGCATCTGCTGCAACAGACCAGCGAGTGGGAAGGCACGGTCTTCGGCGTTCCCGATCAGGCGGACCGCTACCGCACTCTGTCGTTCCAAGGCACCGCTGCCACCGGGAAGAAAGGCGATCCGCGGCCGTTGCAGACCCCAGGAACGTACTGGGAGTACAACGACGTGCGCATCAACCAGCTCTCACTGGCCTTGATGCATTTATTCGGGCGTTCGCTGCCGGAAGTCTTTCGCGAAGCCGTCATGCGACCTGTCGGCGCCAGCGATAACTGGCGCTGGGTCGGTTACGACAACTCCTGGGTCGAGCTCAACGGAGAAAAAGTTCAGTCGGTTCCCGGAGGCACGCACTGGGGCGGGGGCATGTCGATCGGCAGCCACGACCAGGCGCGGGTGGGCCAACTGTTTCTGGATGACGGAAGGGCAAACGGCAAGCAGGTGATCTCGGCGGACTGGATACAGCGTATGCGCACGCCGTGCAAGATCGCGCCTTTCTATGGCTATCTGATCTGGCTCAACCACGCCCGGCAAGTATTCCCAAGCGTGCCAGAGTCAAGCTACTTTGCCATCGGTGCGGGCAGCTCCTTCACGTGGATGGAACCCGAGCGCCGCATGGTGTTGGTGGTGCGCTGGATCGACGCGGACCACGCCGACCAATTCTTCGGCCGCGTTTTGAAGGCGATCGATGATCCGGGATGACCGGATATTTCGCAGGGGACGGACAGCCAAGCTTAGTACTATAAAGTACAGGCTTGACCTTCTCGTTTTTTCCAGGGGCGACCTATGTTCGCATGGCTGAAAGAGCTGGACGGGCGGGAGCGCAAGACGCTGATCGCCGCAGTCGGGGGTTGGGCGACCGACTCGGTCGATGTCATGGTATTCACTTACGTCGTGCCCACTCTGATTGCGGTGTGGGGCATGTCGAAGATTGAGGCCGGCTGGATCACCACTGCGACAGTTATCAGTTCGGCTATCGGCGGCTGGCTCGCAGGCGTTCTGGCGGACCGATACGGCCGTGTGCGCATTCTTCAATTGACCATCGCCTGGTTCGCGTTTTTTACCTTTCTCTGCGGATTCACGAATTCGTTTGAACAGTTGCTGGTCACGCGTTCGCTGCAAGGCCTGGGCTTCGGCGGCGAATGGGCGGTCGGCTCGGTGCTGATCGGGGAAATGATCCGCCCCCAGCACCGTGGCAAGGCGGTTGGCACGATGCAAAGCGGATGGGCGGTGGGCTGGGGAGTGGCGAACCTGCTTTTCCTGTTGCTGTATTCCGTGCTGCCGGAACATCTGGCGTGGCGGGCGATGTTCTGGGCCGGCATTCTTCCGGCGCTGCTGGTGCTCTACATCCGGCGCAACGTGCAGGAACCCGAGGTGTACAGCGCCACCAGGACGAAAACGATGGAACGCGGCAGCCATTTCCTGGAAATCTTTTCGCCGGAACTGTTGAAGACCACGGTGCTAACCAGCCTGATGATCACAGGCATGATGGCCGGTTACTTCGCGGTGTTCTTCTGGTTGCCGACGTTCCTGAAAACCGAACGCGGATTGTCGGTATTTAACACCGGCATCTATACCTTTGTGGTGATCTTCGGCTCTTTCATCGGTTACCTCGCGGCGGCCTATGCGTCCGACCATTTAGGGCGCAAGAAAACTTTCTTTCTGTTTGCCGCGGGCTCCGCGCTCATCGCCATCCTGTACACGCAGATTCCGATCAACGATACGCTGATGCTGTTCCTCGGATTCCCACTCGGCTTCTTCGTGTCCGGCAATTTCAGCGGATGCGGCCCCTTCCTGACCGAACTGTACCCGAGCCGGGTTCGTGGTTCGGGCCAGGGGTTCGTCTACAACTTCGGGCGCGGGATGAGCGCGTTTGCAACGCCGCTGGTCGGTTACCTCAGCAGTACTATCACGCTGGGCAAGGCCATCGGAATGGTGGCGATTGTCGGCTTCGCCGTGGTGATCCTGGTGGTGGCGCTACTGCCGGAAACCCGCGGCAAGCGGCTGGCGGTCTACGACTGAAAGGCGGTTCATCATGCCGATGATCGAGACCGGTTCCGGTGCGATTTACTACGATCTGTGCGACGTAGTGCCGGATTGGGTCGAAAAGCCGCAGACGATCGTTTTCCACCACGGCATTGCGGCCAACACGCATATCTGGGCGGAATGGCTGCCGGTGCTGGCCTCGCGTTACCGGCTGTTGCGATTCGACATGCGCGGCTTCGGCAAGTCGGCGCAACCGCAAGGCGATTATCGCTGGTCGTTCGAAGGGCTGGTGGATGACCTGCTGAACGTGGCCGATGCGGCGGGCGCGCAGCGCTTCCATCTGGTGGGCGAGTCGATCGGCGGCACTGTGGCGCTCGCCTGCGCGCTTGCTGCGCCGCGCCGACTGCTGAGCCTCACGCTTTCCAACGCCGCGGCGCGCGGCGGGCTGGTCGCCAATGTCAAAGGCTGGCGCGACGTTCTCGCGCAGGAAGGTCAACAAGGCTGGGCGAGACAGCTGATGGAATCGCGTTTTCATCCCGGCGCGCTCGATCCCAAGTTGCACGCCTGGTATTTGCGGGTGCACGAGACCTGTTCGATGAACGCAACGCTCGGACTCGCCGACTTGCTGCTGGGCGCCGACCTGACACCAAAACTGGGCGAAGTTGCCGTACCAACCCTTTTGCTCAGTCCGCAATCCAGCCCCTTCATCTCGCTGGAAGTGATGGCGGCGATGCGCGCAGCGATTCCCGGCGCGGAGTTGCAGGTCTTCGCCCATTCCAAACACGGGCTGCCGCTGTCTCATGGACGCGCTTGCGCCGAAATGCTGGCCGAATTTCTGGCGCGCCGCTGCGGCTAACATCCCTGTGACCAATTCTTCGCGCTCGTGTTACAGGCGATCAATGATCCGGGATGACCGGATATTTCGCAGGGGACGGACACCCAGACTTTATTCTACAAAGCTATAGACTCCATTTCCTTTGTGCACAGGGAAGATTTGGTTTAACCTTTTCGCACGGTTCATCGTTCCGAGCTCGGGAGTCCGGATCGAGCAGCCAAGACCCATGTCGACAAATAAAAAGTTCCCGCGGCGACGGTTCCTTCGCCTGGTCGCCGGCGGCATCACGAGCGCAGTATTGGCGCGCGAGTCGGCAGCGGCCCGGGGCGCATCCTCAGCGCAGACCAGCGCTCCCAGGCTGGCCGTCGCCTCTCGGACAATCAAGATCGGGATGAGCGCCGCCTTCACCGGGACGGCCGCTGCGCTGGGTACGGAACTGTACCGCGGCGCCCAGGCTTACTACGATGAGATCAACGACCGCGGCGGCATCCACGGCCGACCCATCTCGGTGGCAGTATTCGATGACCGCTACGAGCCGCTCCCGTGCGTCCTGAACACGTTGCGCCTGTTGGAGGAAGAAGGTGTGTTCCTCCTCTCCGGTTACGTGGGAACGCCCACGCTGACGCGGGCCTTGCCGTTCATCATGCATTACGCGCAGGAGCACGACGAGGACCTGGCCGTGGTCGGTGTCTTTACCGGCGCGCAGCCTCAGCGGGAGCCTCCGTACGGCGAATACGTGTTCAACATCCGGGCCTCCTACCGGCAAGAAATGATGGCGCTGGTAGACCAGTTCTGGCGCGCCGGTGCGCGTGAGTTCGGCGTCTTCTACCAGATCGACGCTTACGGCAGGAGCGGAACCGACGGGGTGGCCCGCGGCCTCGCACGACGGGGCACCACCATTGCTGCCGAGGCGACCTATGCGCGGGGCGCGAGATTCGAGGACGACATGAGCCTTGCCGTAAAGACTCTGCGGGAGGGCGGCGTGGACGTGGTGCTGTGCACCGGCGTCTATCAGGGCTGCGCGGCGTTCATTCGATCGGCCAGGGACCTCGGCTGGAACGTTCCGATTTCCAATCTTTCGTTCGTCGGCTCGGAGGCCCTGCTGGACCTGCTCACCGAACATGGGCGCAAGACAGGGCGGGACTACACGCGCGCCCTCATCAACTCGCAGGTGGTCCCGAGCTATTACGACCTGACACTTCCCGGGGTGAAGGAGTACCGCGCCCTCATGGACAAGAATAACCCTGCGATCCCACACTCGCTGCGAGATCCCCGTTACACGCCGCGGAGCTACAGCTTCATCAGCCTGGAAGGTTTTATCAACGCCAAGGTCATTGTCGAGGGACTGCGCCGGGCAGGTCCCCATCTCACCAGGCGCGGGTTCCGGCAGGGGCTGGAATCGCTGCGCGATTTCGACCTGGGCATTGGAGCTCCGCTGAGTTTTGGGGCGAACCGGCACCAAGGCCTGGACAACGTCTACTTCACTCGCGTCGAAAACGACCGGTGGGTGCCCATCACCGACTGGAAGGCCGCGATGAGTATCTGATTTTCGGATGGATGGGCGCATGAGCGAGGCATGATGGAGTCGATATCGGATAGCCCTGGCACCGAGCGCGTCGAGCAGGCCGTTGAGGCTTCGAGCGGGCTGCAGATGCGGTTCGGGCTGCGGGCGAAGATCTTCTTGCTCGGGGCGGGGGTGCTGATACCTTTGGCTGCCTTGTCGTGGTTCATTGCCGTCGAAAGCCTGCGGCGAAACATGACGCAGGAGTTCACCTCGAAAGGCGTTTCGATCGCCGAGAGCCTGGCGAATTCCGCCGTCGACCCGATCCTGACACGCGATGCGTCCACCGATCAGGCGCTGGTGGATCAGTACGTCGGGAACAGCGGGGTAGCGTACGTCCTGGTGTACGACGCCCATAACGCGATCATCGCTCATACCTTCGTCCCTCGCGTGCCGCCCGCGCTCATCGAGCAACATCGGGCAGCGGGAACGCAGTCCCAGCAAGTGCGCGAGATTCGATACGCCGACCAGGCAACTGGCGCCGAAAGGCAGATCATCGATATTGCAGTTCCGATGCTCGCCGGCCGACTGGGTATTGTCCACGTGGGCATGGATCAGGCGATCATCGCCGCTGCCGCTACGCGAGCCGGAAACTTCCTTCTGCTGGTTTTCGCCGCAATCTCCGCACTGGCCACCGCGGCCGCGGCTCTGTTCGCCCGCCGTGTAACCAGGCCGCTGACCCGCCTCATGGATGCCGCCACGCGACTCGGCCGAGGAGATCTGTCGACGCTGGTCCCGATCACGTCTCGGGACGAAGTCGGTCTGCTGACGGCCACCTTCAACGATACCGTCGTGCGGCTGCGGTCACAGGTGCAGACGGAGGCCGAGCGCGACCAGCTTCGCAAATTGACGCGGTACATGGAGCAGGTCTATCGGGTCTCCACCGCCATGCAGGAAGCGCTCTCGCCGAGGGACCTTGTCACGCGCGTGCTCGAGGCCGCCAAGGAGGTGGTCGCCGTCGACCGCTTGCATAGCTGGGTGATCACGCCAGAGGGGGACGGCCTTACGTACCTGGCTGGCGCGGGCCTGTCGGAGGAGGATGAAACGTCGCTTGGCGAGCGATCCGTAATCCCGCTGGCTGAGGCGGGCGCCATGGCCCAGGCGTATCACGACAAGCACCCGCTCGCTTTCGACGAGACGAACCCTCTCCCCGCTGGCCTACACCTGCGCCGCCCGTATTCGGAAGTCAAGGCGCTGCGTTCGAAGAGCTTTGTCGTCGTCCCCATGATCACGAGCGGCCGGGCGGTTGGGGTCCTCCTGGGCGATAACAAGTACAGCCGCGCCCCGATCCCCCCTCAAACGGTCGAGATGCTGCCGACCTTCGCCTCGCACGCGGCTGTTGCTGTCGAGAACATACGGCTGTTCCGGGCGCTGGCGGAGAAAAGCCAGCAACTGGAACTCGCCAGCCAGCACAAGTCGGCATTCCTGGCGAACATGTCGCATGAGCTGCGTACGCCGCTCAACGCGATCATCGGCTACAGCGAAATGCTAATCGAGGATGCGGCGGATCTGGGCGCGGATAGCCTCCTGCCCGATCTGAGGAAGGTAGACGCGGCCGGCAAGCACCTGGTGGAACTGATCAATGCGATCCTGGATCTGTCGAAGATCGAGGCGGGCAAGATGGAGCTTGAGCTCCTCGAGTTCAGCGTGCCCCAGATGGTCGAGGACATCGC
>CAZYTR010000200.1:0-2849 GCA_964650365.1 uncultured Alcaligenaceae bacterium
CGACGATTGCCACCGTCAACGTGTGGCCTACTCCCCACAACGCCCCGATCAGCGCGGCACCGCGCAACGAGCGCTGGCGACTGACGATAGTCGAGATCGCGATTACATGGTCGGCATCGGTGGCGTGACGCATACCCAGAAAGAAGCCGACTGCAAGCAGCGAGAGCGTGGTGATCAAGACGGGAACAACCTTATTGATTTGGTCTTGTGGGGCGTGAACCTACTCCCGGCGCGCCCGGGCGTCAAGCGACGCCATGAGCAGATGCCTGACCGCGCGCGCACTCGGCCTCCGCGTTTACGCAAGTGTCATCGACGGCTGGCTGGGTTAGCGCGACACGCGCAAAACTGCTCTCCGGCAACTTCGAAACTTTCCTTATGTTCGGTTGAGCGGGCGACGCCGAAAGCCGGTCCGCACTGTTTTCGGGTTTAATATGGCTTGGGAGGGTTCTGATCGCGTTGCGCGCACGTCGCGCCCGGCAGACTTTCCCAGAGCAAGCCGGCCCAATCGCGGCACGCCTTCGCGGAACTCATCGGCGTCGCAGTATACGTGCCCCGGCCGGGCCGGCATGCACCTTTCCTAACCTCCGACATGCGACGGCCACCGCCGCCTGCGAATGAAATAATGGACATCCGCAACAAGACTTATGGCAACGTGCTGGTGCTCTCCCCCGAGGGCCGGATCGACCACGCCAACAGCGAAGAATTTCGCCGTGCGCTCGAGCCGCTGATCGAACGCTGCAGCGCCAACGGCGAGCGCCTGGTGCTGGATCTCGCCGGCGTGCACTACGTCAGCAGCGCCGGACTTCGTTGTTTCATGCTGGCGGAAAAGCAGGCCAAGTCCCAGGGCGGCACGATCGTGGTTGCGGCGATGCAGCCCGTGGTGAACGAGATCTTCGAGATAAGCCGATTTACCCTGGTATTCGAGACATTTGCCACGGTGCGCGACGCCCTGGTGAAAGTTTCGCCGTCCGCGCTAAAGGCCTTCGACGTCGCCCATTGACCATGCGGTTACGCTTCTGGGGGACGCGCGGCTCAATCCCGGTCGCACTGACGTCCGCAGACATCCGGCACAAGATCGAGCAAGCGCTCGCCATGGCGATTGCCAGAGGCGTGGACTCCCCCGAGAAGCTGCAACACTTCATCGAGCACGACCTGGGTTTCAGCATTTCCCACACCTACGGCGGGAATTCGCCGTGCGTGGAGCTTGAAACGGGGCGCGCAGAATACCTGGTCTGCGATCTGGGCAGCGGCGCGCGCGCGTTCGGCAACAGCATCGTTTCGCGTCGCGACGGCGGGCCGCCTCCAGTCATCAACGTGATCATGTCCCACGTGCACTGGGACCACATCATGGGTTTTCCCTTCTTCGCCCCCGCCTATGTTCCGGGGGCGCACATCCGTATCCATGGCTGTCACGACGTCCTTGAGCAGGCGTTCCGGCTGCAGCAGTCGGCGCCCTGCTTCCCGGTGGATTTTTCGCGGCTCGCCGCGGATATCGATTTCGTGCAACTCAAGGCGGGGGCCAGCTACGACATCGCCGGGTTCAGGGTCACGCCGAAGCTGCAGCGGCACACTGGCGACTCTTACGGCTACCGCTTCGAGCGCGATGGAAAGATCGTGGTGTACTCGACCGATTCCGAGCACAAGCTCGAAGACCCGGGCGAAACCCGTGGCTTCGTCGAGTTCTTCCGCGATGCGGACCTGGTGATCTTCGACGCCATGTACTCGCTGCTGGACGCGGTGTCGGTGAAGGAGGATTGGGGACACTCGAGCAACATCGTGGGTGTGGAGATGGCGCAGATGGCGAAAGTGAAGCATCTGTGCATGTTCCATCACGAGCCTGCGTTCGACGACGAACGCATTAAATCGGTGCTCGACGAAACCATCCGTTTCGAGAAACTGACCCGCACGGACCAGCCGTTGACGGTCACTGCAGCATACGACGGCATGGAAATCGAGTTGTGACGCAACCGGTGCAAACCAGTTCAGGCGGCGGGGACGCAGCGCCGGGTGGGCAAAGCCGTTCCTGGAGCGAACGCGCCCTAACGCGTGCGCTGATCGGCGGCCACGGGCGGCCGCTGGGCGCCGCAGGACTGGTGCTCTTACTGCTGATGTCGTTCATGCCCGATTTGCGCTTGTTGACCCAGTTAAGGCTGGCATTGTTCGACAGCTATCAAAATATCGCACCGCGGGTGCGCGCATCCGGCCCAGCGGTGATCGTGGCTATCGACGAACCAAGCCTTAGCGAGCTTGGCCAGTGGCCGTGGCCGCGCACCGTGATGGCGGAACTCATTGATGCAATCGGAGAGACTGGTCCGGCGGCGATAGGCGTGGACGTGCTGATGCCGGAACCCGACCGCATGTCGCCTGTCAACCTGGCGGGACTGATCGAGCGCTGGGACGCCAGACTAGCTCGCCGCCTGACAAAGTTGCCAGACAATGACATGCTCCTCGCAGAATCACTCCGCCGCTATCCGGCGGCTCTCGGAATAGCCGGCGTCGAACAGGCAGAATCGGGGACTGCCGCAACGAGCCGCACCGCGCCGTTTCGCGTTCACGGCCCGGACCCCACGCCGCACCTTCGACAGTTTGCCGGCACACTACGCAGCCTCGCGCAACTCGATTCCGCCGCGCGTGGCCACGGCCTGTTGAGCGTGGACCCGCGTGGCGGAATCGTGCGCCGCGTGCCGCTGGTCGCGTCGGTAGCCGGTGTGCTGACTCCGGCACTGTCGATAGAGCTGCTGCGCATAGCCAGCGATATACCGGCGTTCTCGATCGTGGCCGACGACGGCGGCGTTCGCAGCATCGGTATCGGAGATATCGTGATACCGACGAACCCCGACGGTACGGTA
>CAZYTR010000201.1:0-2293 GCA_964650365.1 uncultured Alcaligenaceae bacterium
CTGTGCGCCGATTACAACATCCAGGTGTGCGTGCCCGCGACCCCGGTGCAGATGTTCTTCCTGCTGCGCCGCCAGATGATCCGCCCGTACCGCAAGCCGCTGGTCATCTTCACGCCAAAGAGTCTGCTGCGTCACAAGGAGTCGGTGTCGCCGCTGGACGAGTTCGCGCAAAGCAAGTTCAAAGCGGTAAACGCCGAGTGGGATGCCGACATCAAGCCGGACAACGTCAAACGCGTGATTTTCTGCGCCGGCAAGGTTTTCTTTGACCTGCGTGCTGCGCGCCAGGAGCGCGGCATCAAGGACGTAGCCATCGTGCGCATCGCGCAGCTCTATCCGTTCCCGCACGATGATTTTCAGGAGCAAATAAATCTTTACGGCAGCGCCCGCGAGGTCCTGTGGTGCCAGGAAGAGCCGGGCAACCAGGGCGCGTGGCACCGAATCCAGCACTATCTGCTGCGCCACATGCGCTCCGACCAGATTCTGGGATACGCGTTGCGGCCCTCGTCGGCGTCGCCGGCGGTTGGCTATCTGTCGTTGCACAACGAGCAGCAGAAGGAAGTGGTCAATGCAGCCTTCAGGGAGATTACCAACAACCTCGTTGCCCCGGTACAGGGCACGGCCAGAACTGCACGCTAGCCACACGACAACTACTGAACTCAAGATGGGAAACCAGCATGCTGATTGAAGTCAAAGTACCGCAACTCTCGGAATCGGTTGCGGAGGCGACGTTGCTGTCCTGGCACAAGAAACAGGGCGAGTTCGTCAGGCGCGACGAGAACCTGATCGATGTCGAAACCGACAAGGTGGTGCTGGAATTGCCGGCGCCGGATTCCGGTGTGCTCGCCAATGTCATCAAGGGCGATGGCAGCACCGTCGTGGGCAACGAGATCATTGCCACGATCGACACCGAGGGCAAGGCGGTTGCCGGGGCGGCGACATCCGCAACGACTACGGCGGCGGCGCCCGCCGCCAAGGCGTCGGCAAAGCCGGCTTCGGCACCGTTGACTGCCGCCAAGGCGGAGTCGCCCGCGGTCATGCCTTCCGCCAGGAAAATCGCCGCTGACAACAATCTCGACACCTCGCAGATCAGCGGCAGCGGAAGAGGAGGCCGCGTCACCAAGGAAGACGTGGTGGTGAAGCTGCAGGCGCCGCAAGCACCCAGGCCGGCGGCGTCCTTGCCCTCACCGGTGAACGTGGAGCAGATGCTGGGTGACCGGCCCGAGCAGCGTGTGCCGATGTCTCGACTGCGCCAACGCGTGGCGGAACGCCTGGTGCAGTCGCAATCCACTGCTGCGATCCTCACCACGTTCAACGAAGTCAACATGCAGCCGGTAGTGGAACTGCGCAACCGTTACAAGGAAAAGTTCGAGAAAGAACATGGCGTTAAGCTCGGATTCATGTCTTTCTTCGTCAAAGCGGCAGTTCATGCGCTAAAAAAATATCCGGTGGTCAACGCGTCGGTGGATGGCACCGACATCGTTTACCACGGCTATTTCGATATCGGTATCGCCGTGGGCAGCCCGCGCGGGCTGGTAGTGCCGATCGTGCGCAACTGCGACCAGCGGTCTTTCGCCGACATCGAGAAGGCAATCGCGGATTTCGGCAAGCGCGCCCAGGACGGCAAGCTCACCATCGAAGAGCTGACCGGCGGAACGTTCTCGATTTCCAACGGCGGGGTGTTCGGCTCGATGCTTTCCACGCCTATCATCAACCCGCCGCAAAGCGCGATCCTGGGGATTCACGCAACCAAGGAGCGACCGGTGGTGGAAAACGGGCAGATCGTGATCCGGCCGATGAATTACCTCGCGGTTTCCTACGATCACCGTATCATCGACGGCCGCGAAGCCGTGCTGTTCCTGGTCGCCATCAAGGACGCCCTCGAAGATCCATCCCTCTTGCTGCTGGAGCTCTGAAAGACCTTCGCCGCCAAGAGCGCCTAGAAAACCAAAAGCAAGTCTTTCAACGCAAAGGACGCAAAGGTACACAAAGGAATTCAAGGAACGTAGAGAAAGAATAGAAACGGAATTTCTCTGTGTTCTCTGTGGTGAAAGATGTTATCGGCAGGTTTTCTTGGCGCTCTTGGCGTACCCCTCAAGGGGGTATAGAAAAGAATCTTGGCGGCTCAGGCCTTTAGAGAAAAAACATGGCAAAGAGCTTTGACGTCGCAGTGATCGGCGCCGGCCCCGGCGGCTACACCGCGGTGATCCGCGCGGCGCAACTCGGCCTCAACACGGTCTGCATCGACGAGTGGAAGAACGCCAAGGGCAAGCCCAGCCTCGGAGGTACCTGCCTG
>CAZYTR010000202.1:0-17905 GCA_964650365.1 uncultured Alcaligenaceae bacterium
TACGCGTTTCTGGCTGCGGTATTGCAGCGCGACGGCCGGCACCGGGATGCTGTGGATTACTATCGCACCGCGCTGCAGTCCTCTCCGGGCAACGTGGTGTGGCTGATGGGGCTTGGCATGTCGCTCCGTGCCAACGATCAATTTGCCGATGCGCGCGAAGCGTTCCAGCGCGCCGCGGACTCGAAGCAGCTCAACGGCGAACTGCAGGCGTTCGTCGAGCGCCAATTGCGGGAAATGTCGCCGAAGAAGTGATTCACCGGGGGTGACTTACCGGTGGGGCGGCGCGCAATTTTTCGCGGTTCGGAGTCGATGTCCCGCGGGCCCCTGGAATTTTTCCTGATAGACAGCGATCTCCAAAGGTGAAAGTATGGTCCGGGAGTTTGACGGACCTAACCGTGGCTCACGTTGACAAAAATAAGTGTGATCCTGATTGTCGGGGCAATCTTGCCGACCGGCATGTTGATGATCACCCGTCGCTGGCGCAACCTGAGGGAGTAGAGCGCTGGCCGGCCACGATCCGCAGGCGCCTTGTTGATGAGTTGATAGTGGCTGGTCGCGTGAGCAACGGGCTGGTCGAGCACGCTTTGTCGCTGCAGCGCAAGCGGGTCACATGCCTGCCGATCGTGGTGTTGAGCTTCGCGTCGTCTGCGGCGGCAACCGACGCCTGTGCCGGCGAGACGAACGCATTCATGCAGGTATCGGCCGTCGTGGCCTCATGGGCGCCGGTGGTCCAGGTCGATTATCAGGCGTCAGCACTCACCATTACCCCCGACGATATCGCTCGCGGCTACGTCGAGGCGCCGGCCGCCTCGCAGTTCAGAATTCTTGGTGGCGCGCTCTCCGGCTGGCTGATCGAATTTTTCGCGCGTGGGCAGCTATTCACGTCGGCGCAAATCGAAGGGTTTGGCGGCATAGCGCGACTCGGCGCTGACGGGGGCACGCTGTTTGAGAGAGATCGATCGGCGGATGGCGTGACCCGGCTGAGCTACCGGTTCAATCTCGGGTCCGGCGTTCAGCCGGGCAGTTATCAGTGGCCGCTCGCCATGTCGGTGCGGGCGCAGTGATGCGCTGCCCCCGTCAGGCTGTGCGCTCGCCATTTGGTGATTTCCACAGTGAGGGTGCGGCCGGCGAGTGATCCGGCACGCGCTTTGGCCGTTGAATTCCCGTCAGCGGCTTCCCCGGACGTCGAATTTTCAACAGTAACAATATCAGTCAGACGGTCCCGTGATTGGGAATCACGGCCTGTTGCTACAGTATCGGCTGAGGTGCGCGTGCGATCCGGAAAGAACCCGGATTCTTCATTCCGGTGTGCATGTAACATATTGACAAAACTCCTGTTTTTTACTGTCTTAACTATCATTGGGCTCCCGGAGCAAGGCTGGCACGCATCCTGCATTGAACTGGGCGTGGACTGAAGTTTTTTTTGATTAACGAAATGAAAATGGGAGCAGCGCAAGTGAATACTTTGGTTAGAAACACAGTACTCTGGCTCGCTGGGGCGGTCCTGATGATCGGTGCGACGGTGGCAAGTGCACAGACTGCGACAGCAAACTTCCAGGTCCAAGCCAACGTCAACACCAACTGCCAGGTCAGCGCGAACAACCTCGTGTTTGGCACCTATGACCCGACCGCGGCTGACCGCGATGTGAATACTACGTTGTCCGTGCGATGCACCAACGGTACTCCTTTCACAGTAGCACTGAACGCAGGGGTTACGACTGGTAGCACGCTCGCGACGCGCTTGATGGCATTCGGCACCAACTACATGCAGTACAACCTCTATACCACGGGGGCCCGCACCACGATCTTTGGTGACGGCACCGGCGGCACTGGTACCGTTGGTGGCACCGGCGCAGGTATGGGCGCAGGCAATGCGGTAACGGTGACGGTATATGGCCGGATTCCGACGGCTCAGTACACGCTGCCCGTCGGCGCCTATGCGGAAAGTCAGATTACGGCTACAGTTACGTATTGATGGCTTTGCCGATTCCCACAAGGGCCAGGCCGATCAGCCTGGCCTTTTTCTTTCTTTGGTCGCTCGCTGCCGGCGCCGCGGGGACATTTCAGGTGTCTCCGGTCCGGGTCGAACTCGCGGCCGGCCGGGCCATTGTCGCGTTGACGGTCAGGAACGACGGCGACACGCCGACCGTGATACAGACTCAAGTGGTCGCCTGGTCGCAGCAGAACGGCGAGGACGTTTACACCCCGACCAACGAAGTGCTGGCAACGCCGCCGATCTTCACGGTGGCGCCCGGCGCAACCCAGATTGCGAGGGTGGCGTTGCGCCGCGAACCCGATGCCGTGCGTGAGCTCGCTTACCGCATCTTCCTGCAGGAAGTGCCCGGCCCGCCGCAACCCGGGTTCCAGGGGCTGCAAATGGCGCTGCGGATTAGCATCCCGATTTTTGTCGAGGCGAAGAAACCGCAGGAGTTGAAGCTTGACTGGAGGGCGCAACGCGAGCCCGACGGTGCGCTCAGGCTGGCCGTCGATAATGTCGGCGGCAGGCATCTGCAGGTCTACGATCTGAACATCAGCTCGGTGGACAACACCACTCCGGTTTACTCGAACCAGAGCGCGAGTTACGTGTTGCCCGGTCAGCGTCGTTCATGGCTGCTCGAACCGCTCCGAGGGCAAGTCCTGACCGGAGACCGTGTCCGCGTAAAAGCTGTCACCGACGCAGGCCGTGTCGAAACCGAGATCGTTCTGGGAAAGCCGTAATATCGCTGTCGCGATACTCCTGGCGTCCGGGCTTGCGCTCGGCACGGGCACCACGCGCGCGGACGAACGCCAACCTGGGACGGCTGAGGATGAGGCGTCGCCAGACAACGCGCGCGGTGTGACAGCGGATGAAGCAAGCCCCGCACGCTCGCTGCCGCCCGTGCAGCAATCGCAGGCCTCACCTGCACCGTCCAGGGCCCTGCAGGAAGCGCTGCTGCTCGTCGATATCAACAAGCAAGGGTTGGGCGAAACCGTGCTGTTCCTGCGCGATGCGAGCGGCCGCGTTTATGCCGCTGCGGCAGACTTCAAACGCTGGCGTTTGCCGGTGCCGGAGGTGCCGGCTGTGACTTACGGCGGCGTTCAGTACTATCCGTTGCAGGCGTTACGGGGGCTGGTGGTCGCGCTCGATGAAACCAAGCAGACGCTCGACATCGAAGCGCCGGCGCAGTTGTTCGGCGGCACCAAATTCGACCTGGAGCCGCAACCGGGCGTGGCGATGACGCGGCCGGGCGCCGGCGGTTTTTTCAACTACTCGCTGCTTGGCGAACGCAGCAATGGCGTGAACCAGACTTCGGGTTCGTTCGAGTTCGGAGTTTTCAATCGCTTCGGTGTCGGCATCGGCACGTTTCTAACCGAAGATCTCGGCGCCAATGCGCAGCTGATTCGTCTGGAGACGACGTGGACCTACGACATGCCCGACAAGATTGCAAGCTGGCGCCTGGGTGACAGCATCAACCGCACCGGCACGTGGGGCCGGGGCGTGCGCTTTGGCGGCATTCAGTACGCGACCAACTTTGCAACCCAGCCCAATCTGGTCACCGTCCCGCGCCAGTTCGTCGAAGGACAGACAGTCGTCCCTTCGACGGTGGACGTGTTCGTGAATAACGCCTTGGTATCGCGCCAGCAAGTGCCGCCCGGCCCGTTTTCCATCACCAACGTGCCGGTCACGACCGGTAGCGGTGACGTGCGCCTGGTAGTGCGCGACGAATTCGGGCGCGAACAGGTCATCACCCAGCCGTTTTATACCAGCCCGGTGTTGCTGAGCGAAGGGCTCAGCGATTTTTCGTACGAGGCGGGCTTTCTGCGCGAGGACCTGGGCATCGAAAGCAATTCCTACGGCAGCTGGGTGGGCAGCGCGAGTTACCGGCACGGCTGGTCCGACTACCTCACCAGCGAGTTCCGCGGCGAGGCGCAGGACGAACTGTATAACGCTGGGGCGAGCGGTGACTATCAAATCGGCCGCATCGGCATCGTCAGCGGCACGCTTGCCGGCGGCCACAATCCGGTAGGCGGCGGCGCGCTATGGGCGCTGGGATTCGATCGCGCGGCGCGTACACTGAGTTTTAATGTGCGGTCGCAGTGGACCAGCCCCGACTTCCGCCAGGTCGGCCAGTTGCCCGGGCAACTGCCCCCGGCGCGCCAAAGTACAGCCGGCGCGAGCTACGCGCTCGGCGTTCATGGATCGGTTGGCGTCGCTTATGTTTCGCAGGCGTTTCGCGACCAGCCCGACGTCGACATCCTGTCCGTTGGCTACAATACCAACGTCGCCAAGTCTGTGTTTGTCAGTATCTCCGCGTCGCAGACGCGCAGTACCGTGAATTCGAACAATTTTACGTTGACGCTGACGGTTCCGCTCGGAGAACGCACCAGTATGACCGCGAGCGCGAGCCGGACCCGGAATTCCGATGGCAGCGAGAGCGAGGAGATCGCGGCGACCGTGCAGCGCAATCTGCCGCCGGGCGATGGCTGGGGCTACCGCTTGCGCGCGAGCGATAGCGGGCCGCGGCAGGCAGAGCTTTCAATGCAGAACCGGGTGGGCACTTATGTTGCGGAGGTGGCCGAGCACGAAAACCAGACCGGCGCGCGCCTTAACATTTTTGGCGGCATCGGCATGATCGGTAGCACCGCGTTCCTGAGCCGTAGTATCACCGACAGCTTCGGCCTGGTGCGGGTGCCCGGCATCCCCGGCGTGCGGGTGTATGCGGACAACCAGGAGATTGGGCGCACCAACGATGAGGGCGAGATGATCGTGCCGCGCCTGCGCCCGTATCAGAAGAACCCGGTCGGCATCGAGCAACTCGATTTGCCGCTCGACAGCAAGATCGACTCGCTCAGGCTGGATGTGGCGCCATATTCTCGCAGCGGCGCAGTGATCGAGTTTCCGGTCAAGCGCACGCGCGGTGCGCTGCTGCAGATCCTGCTGGAGGACGGCCAGCCGCTGCCCGCCGGCGCGGTCGTGAAACTAGCCGGGCAAGCCGAGGAGTTCCCAGTTGCTTTCAATGGCGAAACCTACGTTACCGATCTGGAGCGGACCAACCGCATTCGCGCATTCTGGCGCGACCAGAGTTGCGAGATCGACTTCGACTATCCGGAGACCAGCGACCCGCTGCCGCGGCTGGGTCCATTTGTGTGTAAGGAAGTCAAGCGATGAAGCGGCGCATAATTGACCCCATGCATGGAGCGAGTGGCGTGACGAAATGGGTGCTGTTAACAGCGTTTGCCGCGTGCATGACGATTGCGGCTTCCGGCTGCGGCGCGGCTAGTTGCAGCGTATCGGCAGCATCGCCGCTCAGTTTTGGCGCCTACGATACTATCAATGCGCTGCCGGGTTCCACGGTGATCACGGTAAGGTGCACGCGCAGCGGCAGCGCAGCCGAAACGGTGCCGATCGCGATCGCGCTCAGCAGCGGACCGGGAAGTTATGCAGCGCGCCAGATGAGATTGACAACCGGCGCCGACCTGATGCTCTACAATCTGTATACGACTCTCGCCCGCACCCAGGTCTGGGGCGACGGCACCGCCGGCACCGCGGTGGTGACCAGCACCCTTAATCTTCCCGGACCTCCCGGCAACCCGCCACGAACCTTTACGTTTACGATTTATGGCCTGGTCGGCGGCAACCAGAACCTTAGGGCCGGCACCTATCAGACTATCTCGGCGATCACTATAACGTTGACCTACTAGGCGTGCGCGCCACGATCCAACCCACCACTTCACGAGCGCCGCGGCGTTTGAGGGTTGCCGCGAGTTCGTTCAGCGTTGCGCCGGTGGTCAGCACATCGTCCACCACCGCGATGGTCTTGCCTTCCAGATCGAGCTCGCAGACAAAGGCCTTGCGCACGTTTGCGGCTCTCTCCTTCCACGGCAGCGACGCCTGCGGCACGCTCTCACGGCTACGCCTGCAAGCATTCGCCGTGATCCGTAGACCGAACTGCGCGCCGACCAGCCTCGCGATCTCCATCGACTGATTGAATCCACGTTCGCGCAGTCGCCCCGGCGCCAACGGCATCGGCAACACCAGATCGGGATAGGGTTCGGCATCGAGCGCGTCGGCCAGCGCGGCGGCGAGCGGGCGGGCGCAAGCGAGGCTGCCCCGGTATTTGAACGAACGCACCAGCGCGTCGGCAGGAAATGCATAAGCCAGGGCCGCGACCACGCGGTCGAAAGCGGGGCGCCGGTTCAGGCATCGTCCGCAAACTTCCTTTGCGCCTGCACCAGGTGCCGCGCAAATCGGGCAGCGCGGCGCCGGCAACCGTGGAAGGGCTTCGCAGCACCCTTGACACAGTCCGTCGGCCGCGCCGTACCCGGCACACAAAAGGCACGCCGGCGGCAACAATTCACGGGCAAGGGACAGGCAGTTGTCGAAAACTCTGTAAGCAAAATTTGACAAGGGTTCAAGCTTCCCCGAACATTCCTCAAGGCCGCGACCGGCCGGGATTTTTCCTCAGCGAGCCTGCCATCATGATGCCCCAGTCCGCAAAACAGAACACTCGAAGTCCCATTGAGCACAAGGCGCAGCGCTGGACCGTGGCTGCGGTCGAGGCGCTGCTTGCAGCCCCGTTCGGGGATCTGATCTTTCGTGCCCAGCAGATTCATCGCCAGCATTTCACGGCCAACGAAGTGCAGTTGTCGACGCTGCTGTCGATCAAGACCGGCGGCTGTCCAGAAGACTGCGGCTATTGTCCACAAGCCGCCCGTTACCACACCGGGGTGGAGAATCAGGCTCTGATGACGGTGGAGGAAGTGGTGCGGGCGGCGCGAACCGCACAGGAGCACGGCGCGTCGCGCTTTTGCATGGGCGCGGCATGGCGCGGGCCGAAACAGCGCGATCTGGAGAAGGTCACGCAGATGGTGCGCGCGGTAAAGGCGCTGGGGCTGGAGACCTGCGCTACCCTGGGAATGCTCAAGGTCGGACAGGCCGAGCAGCTCAGGGATGCCGGCCTCGACTACTACAACCACAATATCGACACCGATGCCGATTTCTATGGCGAGATCGTCACCACCCGCAACCAGGGCGAGCGCCTGGACACGCTCGAGAAAGTGCGCGCGGCGGGCATTCACGTCTGTTGCGGCGGGATCGTCGGCATGGGCGAGTCGCGCGCCAGCCGGGCAGCGTTGATCGCACAACTGGCCGCTTTCGACCCGCAACCGGAGAGCGTACCCATCAACAATCTGGTTCAGGTCGAAGGGACTCCGCTTTACGGCACGCCGAAACTCGACTCCTTCGAGTTCGTGCGCACCATCGCGGCTGCGCGCATCACCATGCCGAAGGCGATGGTGCGGCTTTCCGCCGGCCGCGAGGGCATGTCCGAAGAACTGCAGGCACTGTGCTTCCTCGCCGGCGCCAATTCCATTTTTTACGGTGACAAGCTGCTCACCACGGGCAACCCCGATGTGGAAGCGGATCGCGCGCTGTTCGCCCGGCTCGGCCTGCAACCGATGCCGGCTGCGAATAGCGCGGCCCGCTTCAATGTTGAGTTTTGAGTGTTGAGTGTTGAGTTGTCGGAGACATGGCTGATAGGCCCATTCGAGTGAGTGTTAAGTTTTGAGTGTTAAGTTTTGAGTGTTGAGTGTTGAGTGCTGAGTGCTGAGTGCTGAGTGGTTGCCGATATGCCTGATAGCCTCATGCGAGTGAGTGTTAAGTTTTGAGTGTTGAGTTTTGAGTGACTGCGGCTATGGCAGATAGTCCCATTCGGGTAAAGAGCTTTGAGTTTGCGCTGAGGATCATTCGACTTTCCAGCAAGCTTCAACAGAAGCGGGAGTACGTGATCTCAAATCAACTCGTGAGGGCTGGAACGAGTATCGGCGCTAATGTAGAAGAAGCACAAGCCGGGCAGAGCCGAAGGGACTTTCTTTCAAAGATGGCGGTGGCCTCGAAGGAGGCTCGCGAAACCAAGTACTGGCTTCGCTTAGTCGAGAAATCCGGAATAGCAGGCGTGGACGTTCGTAGAGAGCTTGATGACGCGGAAGAGCTGATCCGAATTCTTACGGCGATCGTCAAGACTGCGGGACGTCCGAGGTGAACAACTTAACACTCAACACTCAACATTCAACACTCGCTGCAGAGCTACACGCCGAACTTGAGGAACTCGAGGCGGCGGGGCTGCGGCGCAAGCGCCGCGTGCTGGAGACGCCCCAAGGCGCGCACCTTCGGGTGGATGGACGCGAATATCTCTCGTTCTGCAGCAACGACTACCTCGGGCTTGCCGCCGATCCGCGCGTGATCGCGGCACTGTGCGAAGGCGCGCAGCGTCATGGCGCCGGCGCCGGCGCTTCGCATCTGCTGAGCGGCCACCCTCGCGCCCACGAAGAACTGGAACATCGACTCGCCGCCTTCGTGCGTCTGCCGCGGGCGCTGCTGTTCTCTTCCGGGTATCTCGCCAATCTGGCCGTGGTCACCACGCTGGCGGGACGCTCCAGCGAGGTCTTTGCCGACAAGCTGAATCACGCCTCGCTCAACGATGCGATGGTGTTGTCGCGCGCGCGCTTCACGCGTTACCCACACTGCGACATTGCCGCGCTCGGGGACAAGCTGGCGCGCTCCAAAGCCGCCGACAAACTGGTGGTTACCGATGCGGTATTCAGCATGGACGGGGACATCGCGCCGCTCGAGGCGATCCTGGAACTTTGCGAGCGCTTCGATGCCTCGCTGGTGGTGGACGATGCCCACGGCTTCGGCGTTCTCGGCCGGGAAGGCCGTGGCGTGCTTGCGCACTTCGGCCTTGACTCGCCTCGTATCGCCTACGTGGGTACGCTGGGCAAGGCAGCCGGCGTTTCGGGCGCTTTCGTGGCGGGGGGTGTGGAATTGATCGAGATGCTGATCCAGCGCTCTCGCAGTTACATCTACACGACGGCCAGCCCGCCGGCGCTGGCCTGGGCGCTCATGAAAAGCCTGGAGCTGATCGAAACGGAAACCTGGAGACGCCAGCGCCTCGATGCGCTGGCAAAAAAACTCGCCCGCGACCTGCGGCCGCGGCGCTGGCAAATGGTACGCTCGCAGACACCGATCCAGCCGCTGATCATCGGCGGCAATCGCGAAGCGGTAGCGGCAAGCGACGCTTTGGCGCGTGAAGGCATTCTGGTTCCAGCGATCCGGCCGCCGACCGTGCCCGCGGGCACGGCGCGGGTGCGCATCTCCCTTTCTGCCGCTCATGACGAGGAAGATGTCGAGCGCCTGGTGGATGCATTGAGGCGGGCCGAGCAGGCATCGGCGTGAGTTCCGCTTTTACTCTGGACAAGCGTCAGTTGCGGCGTTCTTTCGAGCGCGCCGCGTCGACCTACGACCGGGCGGCGGTGTTGCAGCGGGAAATCTGCAGTCGGGCGCTGGAGCGGCTCGATCTGGTGAAACTCGCCCCGGTGGTCGTTCTCGATGCCGGCAGCGGTACGGGATTCGCGGCACAGGCGCTGGCGCGACGTTATCCGGGCGCAATGGTGGTCGAGTTCGACATCGCGCCGGCGATGCTGAAGATCGCGCGCGCGCGCCTGCCGCGCTGGAAAAAGTGGACAGGCCGGCAGCGCGAATTGTTCGTCTGCGGCGATAACGAGCAGTTGCCCATCCGCGCCGGAGCTGTCGGGATGTTCTGGTCGAACCTCGCGTTCCAGTGGGCGAACGACCTGCCGCGGGTATTCTCGGAGTGCCAGCGCGTCCTTCAGCCCGGCGGGCTGCTGACCTTCACCACCTTCGGACCCGACACCCTCAAGGAACTGCGCCAGTCCTTTGCCGGCGATGCCGGCGGCGTGCACGTCAACCGTTTTTACGACATGCACGACATCGGCGACATGCTGGTGCAGGCCGGATTTGCCGATCCGGTGATGGATATGGAGCAGATCACGCTCACCTATGCCGCTGTGGAGACGCTGATGCGCGAATTGAAGGCGATCGGCGCGCACAATGTCGCGACGGGACGCAGCCGCGGGCTCACCGGCCGGCGCGCGCTCGACGACCTGCGGCGGCGTTACGAGGAACTCCGGCACGATGGCCGGCTGCCGGCCACTTTTGAAGTCGTGTATGGGCATGCCTGGAAGCCCGAGGGCCACCGGCTTCCCGCCGGCGTGAAACCGGTGAAGGTTTACTTACCGCAGCGGGAAGGCCGGTGAGTGTTGAGTTTTGAGTGATGACGTTTGAGTTGAACCCCAGGACATGTCAGTGAACTCAACATTCAACATTCAACACTCAACACTGCCGCAGCAGAAGTGCCGCGGCTATTTCGTGACCGGCACCGACACCGGCGTGGGCAAGACGCGTATCGCGACCGCGCTATTGCGGGCATTCGCCGGGCGGGGGCTGCGCACGGTGGGGATGAAACCGGTAGCGGCCGGTTGTGAGCGGGCTGACGGCGCTCTGGTGAACGAAGATGTGACGGCGCTCACGGCGGCATCGACCGTGGCAGCGCCGCTCGAATTGATCAATCCCTACCGCTTTGAGCCAGCGATCGCGCCGCATCTCGCCGCCGAACTGGCTGGCGAGACGATCTCCCTGCAGCGGATCCGCGATGCCTACGTTGCGCTCGCGGCTCGCGCCGACCGGGTGGTGGTGGAGGGCGCCGGCGGCCTTCTGGTTCCGCTCAATGAACGCGAAGACTTCGGCGACCTGGCGCGATTGCTGGAACTGCCGGTGCTGCTGGTGGTGGGCATGCGCCTGGGTTGCCTGAATCACGCACTGCTCACCGCCGAGGCGGTGCAGCGCCGGGGGCTAAAGCTGGCCGGATGGGTGGCGAATCGGCTCGATGCGACCACGCCTGCTGTCGAGCAGAATGTGCAGACACTGCGCAAACGGCTCGACGCGCCGTTGCTGGGTATCGTCCCGTTCGCGGCCAGGACTGCTGATGCGGAGGTGTCTTGCCTTGACCTGCAGTTGCTGGAGAACAGCCTTCGCTGAGAGTCGTTCGTGTCGGGTGTCTTGCCGTCCCGATTTTGCGAACGCCTTTGGTGTGAAGTCTCAAGAGGTTGTTTGTAGGTCTGCTCTACACCCAAATCTCTCAGTTGAAACCTACCGGTGTTCCGTGGCCACCTCGGATCCCTGTCCGAAGAATGTGCCACGCGTAAAGAAGGTGTAGTCCGCTTCCAGCGAGCCGATGCTCAGAAGTACCAGCAACAGCAGCGTCGGGACCAGAATGGCGTACATCAAGGCCAGCCGCTCCCAGAGCATGTGCATGAAGACGGCAACGATCAGCCCGGCTTTCAACAGCATGAACGTAACGATCAGAAACCAGCGGAGGTAGCCCTGAACGTGAAAATAGTCAACAGCATAAGATGCGGCACTGAGAACGAAGAGTAACGCCCAGATTTTGAGATAAATACCGATCGGATGTTGCTGCCCTTGGGCGTGCGCCATGATTCCCCTCACCAAAGATAGAAAAACGCGAAGATGAATACCCACACCAGATCGACGAAGTGCCAATACAGCCCCATGGTTTCGACGATCTCGTAATTTCCTTTCCTGCCGGTCAAAAAGCCCGGCCTCTCTTTATCCAAATCTCCGCGAATGACCTTCACGGCGACGATGATCAGGAATATCACACCGATCGACACGTGCGTGCCATGGAAACCCGTGATCATGAAGAAGCTCGAGCCAAACTGAGCCGCGCCCATGGGATTGCTCCACGGACGCACCCCTTCTTCGATCAGCTTGGTCCATTCGAAGGCCTGCATCCCGACGAAGGTTGCGCCCAATGCTGCGGTGATCAGCAACAGGATAAAGGTCATCTTTTTATTTTTCTCGTAACCGAATTTGACGGCCATGGCCATCGTCCCGCTGCTGCTGATCAGGACGAAGGTCATGATCGCGATCAGGATGAGGGGGATCTTGTTGCCAAAGAGCGTCAAAGCAAAAACTTCGCTGGGGTTGGGCCAAGGCTCCGTAGTGGAAGCTCGCACCGTCATGTACGAGATCAAGAAGCAACTGAAGATGAAGGTGTCGCTGAGCAGGAAGATCCACATCATCGCCTTGCCCCAGGGGACCTTTTTGAACGCCCGCTGGTCCGAGGACCAGTCGGCGACGACGCCTCGCAGGCCTTCAGCCAGCGGCAGCGGTGCTGTGGTACTTGCCTGATTAGTTCGAGTCATGTGCGTTGGTCTTATTTATCTGATCCCACAAATTGTCAACAAGAGGTCCATATTGTTTCCTGCAAACAGCAGGCCAAAAAGCACTAACCACACCAGAAGCAGGAAGTGCCAATATACAGCGCACAGTTCCACGCTCTGCTTCACCTTGGCCACGTCGAAATCGCCCCACACTCTGGCGGCGGTCCTGCCCCAGGCCACCAACCCGCCCAACAGATGCAGTCCGTGCAAGCCCGTGATCAGATAAAAGAACGCGACCGCGGGGTTGGTCACTTCGAAATAATCCATCGTCGCCAGTTGCCGCCAGGCCAGGATCTGTCCGAGCAGAAAGACAACGGTCAAGGCTCCGGCGGCAAGCAGGCCGACGCGCATGCCGTCCATCTGCCCGCGGCGCACGGAAACCTGCGCCCATTGCAAGGCGAAGCTGCAAAGTATCAGCACGAACGTATTCGCCCACAGCAGACTCAATTGAGGTACGGGGCGCCAGATCTCATACGCCATCCGACCCGCATAGGCGGTAATCAACAGCAAGAAAAGCATTGCGACTACGGCAAGAAATACCCACAGGCCGATCTTCGCCGGGGGCCAGGACGCCACCCCGTCATGAACCTCTTCGATGGAACCCTGCGCAACCCAGGGCTGAACGTTAATGGATTGCTTTACCAGCCACCACACGGCGACGGCCATCAAAACCGCCGAAAACAAAAGGACAAGATTCATAGCGGATCTCTGCGCGCCTAGGCCCTGTTCTTGGAACTGGTGATTACCTTGTCTGGCGGAACGTTCTGCGGGATGAAGTCCTGCTCGACGCCGGGCACGCTATAGTCGTAAGCCCAGCGATAGACCGCCGGTAACGTCTTGCCAAAGTTGCCGTGCTTCGGCGGAGTGTCGGGAGTTTGCCACTCCAGCGTGGTGGCCTGCCAGGGGTTGCCACCGGATGGCTTGCCATTGAAATAGCTCGCGATCAGGTTGTACAGAAACACCAGTTGAGCCGCGGCCACGATCAATGCCGCGATGGTGATTGCGACGTTCAACGAGTGCGCCGATTGCGGGATAAAGTCGATGTTTTCAACGGCGTAATAGCGGCGCGGCACGCCCAAAATGCCCAGGTAATGCATGGGATAGTAAATCGCGTAGGTCCCGACAAAGGTGAACCAGAAGTGAACCTTGCCCAGAGTGTCGTCCATCATTCGCCCGGTGATCTTGGGGTACCAGTGGTAGATCGCCCCGAACATCGCCAGGACTGGCGATACGGCCATCACCATATGGAAATGGGCGACTACAAACATGGTGTCGGAAAGCGGGAGGTCTACGGTCACGTTACCGAGGAATATGCCCGTCAAGCCACCGTTGATAAAGGTGAAGACAAAGGCGATGGCAAACAGCATGGGCACGGTAAGGTGGATGTTGCCCCGCCACAGCGTGAGCACCCAGTTGTAGACCTTCAGCGCCGTGGGGACGGCGATGATCAGCGTGGTCGTGGCGAAAAAGAAGCCGAAGTACGGATTCATCCCGCTCACGTACATGTGGTGCGCCCACACGATGAAGCTAAGACCGCCGATGGCCACGATTGCCCACACCATCATCCGATAGCCGAAGATGTTTTTTCGCGCATGAACGCTGATCAGTTCGGAAACGATGCCGAAGGCCGGCAGCGCGACGATGTAGACCTCGGGATGGCCGAAGAACCAGAACAGATGTTGAAACAACACCGGGCTCCCGCCCGAGTGCTCAAGCAGTTCTCCTTGCGCGACGATGGCGGGCATGAAGAAGCTGGTGCCCATCGTCAGGTCCAGCGTCATCATTATGGCGCTGACGAACAAGGCGGGAAACGCCAACAGCGCCAGGACAGTGGCCATGAAGATGCCCCATATCGTCAAGGGCAAACGCATCAGCGTCATCCCGCGCGTGCGCCCTTGCAACACGGTCACCACATAGTTCAGACCGCCCATGGTGAAGCCGATGATGAAGAAAGCCAGGGAGACGAGCATTAATATGATTCCCCAATCGGCCCCCGGAGTGCCTTCGAGAATGGCCTGGGGCGGGTACAGGGTCCAGCCGGCGCCGGTGGCCCCGCCGGGAACGAAAAAGCTCGCCACCAGCAACAGCACCGCGGCCAGGTACACCCAGTAACTGAGCATGTTTACATAGGGGAAAACCATATCGCGGGCGCCGACCATCAGCGGGATCAGGTAGTTGCCAAACCCCCCCAGGAACAGCGCGGTCAGCAGGTAGATCACCATGATCATGCCGTGCATGGTGACAAACTGAATGTAGGAACTGGGGTCGATGAAGGAGAAGGCGTGCGGGAAACCCAGTTGCAGCCGCATCAGTCCCGACAACACCAAAGCCACCAATCCCACGGCCATCGCGGTGATCGCGTACTGGACGGCGATGACTTTGGCGTCCTGGCTCCAGATGTACTTCCCGACGAAAGTCTTCGGATGATAGAGTTCCGGCTCCTCGATTTCGGCGGGCGGGACGAAAGCCGATTCGTCATGCGCAACGTAACTCATTTACTGCCTCCTCTTCGCTGAATTCTTCATCGTGCTCTAGTCGCATCAATCTCTTGAGACTGCCTTGCCAAGGGCCAGCTATCAGAAAGTATTGATGTAGGAAACGAGGTTATCGATTGCCTGGTCGTCGGCCAGAAATGCGGCCATGGACGCCATCTGCGGACCGTACATGTCTTTTGGATGGGCGCCACGAATGCCGTGCTTGAAATTATTCAATTGAGTGATCAAATACCAATCGCTCATACCTGCCAGCCGGGGAGCATTCATCGCCTGGATGCCCCGTCCATCAGAACCGTGACAGGCAGCGCAGGTCACATAAGTCTTCTCACCGTACTTCTCATTCCCGTCCACCGTGTCTGGGGCAGGATTGTCCGGCAGCGTCCCGATGTAAGCGCTGACATGATCGATGGCGGTGTCGTCGCCCAGAGTCGCCGCCATCGGCGCCATCATTTTTCCAAAGACATCCTTGTCGTGTGTGCCCCGGGCGCCTTCTTTGAAGTATTTCAATTGCCGCTTCAGATACCAGTCGCCCTGCCCACTCAATTTCGGCGCGTGCAGCGCAGGATTACCTTCTGCCTGCAAGCCATGACAGGTCGCACATACTGCATAGAGTTGTTTGCCTGCGGCAGCATTGCCGGCTACTTGAGCCGAGGATTGCGCGAACGTCGGATAGCTGCTTAACCATGTCTGAAACGCGCGCTCTTCCTCCACTACGACTTTGCCACGCATGACAAAGTGCCCGACGCCGCATAACTCGTTGCAGAGGAGGTCGAATTTCCCGGTCCGGGTGGGGGTGAACCAGATGTAGGTGACCAGGCCCGGAACCAGATCCATTTTGACCCGGAATTGTGGTACTGCGAAATTGTGCAGGACGTCTATGGAGCGCAGCAGCGCCTTGAACGGCCTGCCCATGGGAAGATGCAACTCCGGGCTTGCCACCAGTACATCGTCCTGTCCATTGGGATCGTTGGGATTCATACCAAACGGGTTCTTATCGCTGACATACTGGGCATTGACGGTGCCCATCACGCCGTCGTCCCCGGGGAAACGATAGCTCCAGTGCCACTGCTTGCCCAGGGCTTCAAACACCGCCGCGTCCTGTGGGACCTCTACGAATTTCGCCCACACAAACAAGCCGGGGGCCAACATCGCAACCACGCCGACCGTGGTCACTGCGACAAGCCACCCTTCCAGCTTCTTGTTCTCGGGTTCGTAATCCGCCCGTATTCCCTTGCGGTTACGGTAGCGGATCACGCAGTAAGCCATGAACAAATTGATGGCGACGAAGACGATCCCCGTGACCCAGAAGGTGAGGGATACCGTGTCATCGATCATGCCCCAGTTGGAGGCGATCGGTGTGAAATACCACGGGCTCAGGAAGTGGAACAGCAGCGAGCCAACGACCAATAAAACCAATACGATTGCTAAGACCATAGCAGTGGCCCCGGTTGACTGGACAGAAAATCGAAATACCCCTCATCCGGCATCAAGTCGTCAAGCCCGGTGCCGTCCTGGCTGATCCGGACGTCTTTGGATCGCAGCATTTTGGTGAAGTCCTCGCACGTGAACCGATAACTCTGGTCGGTTCAGTTGTTAACCTGAATTCAAGTAGCGACCCTATATAAAGTATTTTAAACTTGTTGTCCACAGGGTCCGGCAAGCCCGCGTGCTTGCTGCGGTATGTGCCCTTGTGCTACGGTTCGGCGCGCGAAAAGTGGCCGGTTTGCGTCTCGCCGAACCTTCCCAGGGGATTGCGAAACGGGACTTTGGCGTGGACTACAATGGTTTTGAGGCCGTGGCGGAACTGCCGCTCGTCGCCCAACGCAATAATTCCCTCTCCCAGGTAGCATGATCCGGATGTTGTTGCAAAAAACAGGTGTGGGCACGGCTTCGATGCTGATCTCCAGCCTGGTCTGGGCGCAAGCCAAATACAACCTGCAGGAGCCGCAGACCGAGGTTGCCGGCCAGATCTACGACCTGCACGCGATCATTCTGGTCATCTGCCTGGTTATCTTCGTCGGCGTGTTCGGAATGATGTTTTACTCGGTGATCAGGCACCGCAAGTCGGTCGGACACCAGGCTGTACCGTTCCACCAGAACGCCATCGTGGAAATCATCTGGACGGTGGTTCCTTTCTTCATCCTGATCGGCATGGCCTGGCCCGCGACGCAATCGCTGCTGGCACTGAAGGACACCCCCTCTGCCGACTTGACCGTCAAGGTCACCGGCTATCAGTGGAAGTGGAGCTACGAATACCTGAAAGGCGAAGGCAATCTTTCCGGCGTGGCCGACGGCGTGATGTTCCAGAGCACACTCGCTACCCCCCAAGATCAGAACTACGGCTCTGCGGCCAAGGGCGAAAATTATTTCCTGGAAGTGGATAACCCGCTGGTGGTCCCGGTGGGCAAGAAGGTGCGTGTGCTGATTACCGCAAACGACGTCCTTCATGCCTGGTGGGCGCCTGCCTTCGGTGTGAAGCAGGATGCCGTTCCCGGGTTGATCCGCGACGCTTGGTTCAGGGTCGAAAAGCCGGGGATCTACCGCCGCCAGTGCGCGGAACTGTGCGGCAATGAAGACGGCTTCATGCCGATAGTGGTGGTGGCGATCGAGCAGAAAGAGTTCGCCGAATGGGCGGCCAAACAAAAGACCGCTTCGGCTGCGGTGGGCGCAACGACAGTCGCCCCGGCTGGCGCTGCGGGACAGACCGCCAAGTAGGCGATTACATTGGGGTCGCACATAAAAGCTGTGCGGCTTTTCTTTAGAACCCCTGCCGTGGAATGACGCCGAAGTAGTAGCCGATCATGAGCAACAGGAACAAGCTGACGGAAAGCGCAATGCGGACGGTCAGCGCCTTCACCGCGCGCTCCGATTGTCCCTTGTCCCGGATCAGGTAGATGAGTGCCGAGGCGAGGCTGGCAACGATGACGATGAGAAAGGCGATGACGACAAGTTTCACGCGCGAGCTGGCTGGTAAGGGTGAAGCCCAGTGTAGCGAATACGCCTAGGGAAGCTCTGCATAAGTCCGACGACGCGCGTTGCGCCAGGTGCGGATGACTGCTAGGCGTCGCTCCGCAGATGCGGCTGAAGCCCCAACAAGGAGCGTAACACCGCAGGCGCCGCACCTGGCACAACCCAATGACATTTCGACTCTTTCGAGGGACCGGGCGATTCGGGCCGATGCCTGCGTCGGCTCCTCCTTATGTAGGCCGGCTACACGGCGTCCTCGCCGTCTTGCCCTCGACCCGAATCGCCTCGGTCGCGCATCCGGGACTTATGCAGAGCTTCCCTAGGTCTTAGGCAATATCGGCAAGCCGATCGGCCATCAGCCC
>CAZYTR010000203.1:0-2997 GCA_964650365.1 uncultured Alcaligenaceae bacterium
GACCATGCACGCGCCGTCGAGCACCCGCATCGAGCGCTCGACTTCGATGGTGAAATCCACGTGGCCGGGCGTGTCGATGATGTTGATGCGGTGCTGCGGGTAGCTGCCGTCCATCCCCTTCCAGAAGCAGGTCGTCGCTGCTGAAGTGATGGTGATGCCGCGCTCGCGCTCCTGCTCCATCCAGTCCATGATCGCGGCACCGTCGTGCACTTCGCCCATCTTGTGCGACACGCCGGTGTAGAACAGGATGCGTTCGGTGGTCGTGGTCTTGCCTGCGTCGATGTGCGCACTGATGCCGATGTTGCGGTAACGCTCGATAGGGGTGACGCGGGGCACTTTAGTAAACCAGTGTTAAGTGTTTAGTGATGAGTGATGAGTGCTAAGTGTTCAGTGAGAAATTCGCCGTGTGCTATGGTCTTTGCAAACTCAACACTCAAAACTCATAACTAAAAACTCTCTCGTTGCCGTTAAAAGCGGTAATGGGCAAAGGCCTTGTTGGCCTCAGCCATGCGGTGCACTTCTTCGCGCTTTTTCATGGCGCCGCCGCGGCCTTCCGCAGCTTCGGCCAGTTCCGCCGCCAGGCGTGCGTCCATCGACTTCTCGGCGCGCTTGCGCGCCGCATCGCGCAGCCAGCGCATCGCCAGGGCGTTGCGGCGAACCGAGCGCACCTCCACCGGCACCTGGTAGTTGGCGCCGCCGACGCGACGGCTCTTCACCTCCACCATAGGGCGTACGTTGCCGAGCGCCAGGTTGAACACTTCCAGCGGATCCTTGCCGGTTTTCTTGTTGATCTGCTCCAGTGCGCTATAGACGATTGCCTCCGCGACCGACTTCTTGCCGCGAGTCATCAGCACGTTGACGAACTTGGCAACCTCCTGGCTGCTGTATTTCGGATCCGGAAGCGTCTCGCGCTTCGGTATTTCTCTGCGTCGTGGCATTTTTAAACCAGTGTTAAGTGTTGCGTGTTGAGTGTTGAGTTCAAATCACGAATTTGATGCAGTTCATTCAACACTCAAAACTAAAAATTCAAAACTCCGTTAGGCGGCTTTGGGCCGCTTGGTACCGTACTTGGAACGGCTCTGCTTGCGGTCCTTCACACCCTGCGTGTCCAGGCTGCCGCGCACCATGTGGTAACGCACGCCCGGCAGGTCCTTCACTCGGCCGCCACGAATCAACACCACCGAGTGTTCCTGCAGGTTGTGGCCTTCGCCGCCGATATAGCTGATCACCTCGAACCCATTGGTGAGGCGCACCTTGGCCACTTTCCGCAGCGCCGAGTTGGGCTTCTTCGGAGTCGTGGTATAGACGCGAGTGCAAACGCCGCGTTTTTGCGGGGACCCGGCGAGCGCGGGAACCTTGCTCTTGGTCACCGGCATGACCCGTGATTTGCGCACTAATTGGTTGATTGTCGGCATTATTTACGGCCCTAAAAAACCCGGGACGGCGTCGCCGCCGTCCCACGGTTGTGCACTGAGATCACCGCCGGCCCGGGATTGCCGCCGGAACGGCAGGTAAAAAGACGGCAGATTCTAGGGTCCGCCGCCTGGAGTGTCAAGCAACCTGCTCGTCTCCAGCGGCCTCCGCCGCCAACGGTTCGCCGATCGGGCCCTCGGCCGCGAACGCCTGTGGCTGACCGCGGACCCGGCGGTTCTTGTGATAAGCCAGACCGGTTCCGGCGGGAATGAGCCGGCCGACGATGACGTTTTCCTTGAGTCCGCGCAGATCGTCCTTCTTGCCCATGATCGCCGCCTCGGTCAGCACCCGGGTGGTCTCCTGGAACGAGGCCGCCGAGATGAACGAGTCGGTCGACAGCGAAGCCTTGGTGATCCCCAGGAGCAGGTACTCGTATGTGGCCGGCTTCTTGCCGTCGGCCTCGAGTTGGTCGTTCACCTGCAGCACTTCCGAACGCTCGACCTGCTCGCCGGTGATGAACTCGGAATCGCCGACCTCGCCGATCTGCACCCGGCGCAACATCTGCCGCACGATCACCTCGATGTGCTTGTCGTTGATCTTCACACCCTGCAGACGGTAGACGTCCTGCACTTCATCGGTGATGTAACGGGCCAGCGCCTCGACTCCCAGCAGACGCAGGATGTCGTGAGGATCGGCCGGGCCGTCGACGATGCTCTCGCCCTTGTTCACCACCTGGCCGTCGTGCGCCATCACGTGCTTGTCCTTGGGGATCAGGTACTCGTGAGCCACCCCGTCCAGATCGGTGATCACCAGGCGCTGCTTTCCCTTGGTGTCCTTTCCAAACGATACGGTGCCGGTGACTTCCGCCAGCACGCCGGCATCTTTCGGCGAACGCGCCTCGAACAGCTCCGCCACGCGCGGCAGACCACCGGTGATGTCGCGAGTCTTTGAAGTCTCCTGCGGAATGCGCGCCAGCACTTCGCCCACACCTACCTGCTGGCCGTCCTTCACCGTGATCACGGAATGGATCTGGAACGTGACGCTCACCGGCAGCTCGGAGCCCGGGATCTTCACCTCCTTGCCCTTTTCGTCGACCAGCTTCACGCTCGGACGAAGCCCCTTGGCCTGCGCCACGCCGCGGCGTTTGGGATCGATGACCACCAGCGTGGACAGGCCGGTGACATCGTCGATCTGCCGTGCCACGGTCACGCCTTCTTCCACATTGTCGAACTTCACCCGCCCGGCATACTCGGTAACGATGGGCCGGGTATGCGGATCCCAGGTGGCCAGCACCTTGCCGGCCTTGACCGGGCTCGCATCGGCAACATTCAGCGTGGCGCCGTAGGGAACCTTGTGGCGTTCGCGCTCGCGGCCGTTGTCATCCACGATAAGCACTTCGCCGGAACGGGAAATCGCCACCTGCTCGCCGCGCACGTTGGTCACATAGCGCATCAGCGGCGAAAAGCGCGCGGTGCCATTGGACTTCGATTCGATCTGGCTCGCCACCGCGGTTCGCGAAGCCGCACCGCCGATGTGGAACGTGCGCATGGTGAGCTGGGTGCCCGGCTCGCCGATCGACTGCGC
>CAZYTR010000204.1:0-2402 GCA_964650365.1 uncultured Alcaligenaceae bacterium
AGAAGAAGCGCATCGGTGAAGCGCCGTCGACCCGCGCCGCCTCGGCCAGCTCGTCCGGGATGGTCATGAAGAACTGGCGGAACAGGAACGTGGCGGTAGCCGATGCGATCAGCGGCACCGTGAGGCCGGCGTAGGTGTTCAGCATCCCCAGGTCCGCGATCACCTTGAAAGTGGGGATGATGCGCACTTCCACCGGCAGCATCAGGGTGACGAAGATCATCCAGAAGAAGAACATGCGCAGCGGGAAGCGGAAATAGACGATGGCGAAGGAGGCGATGATCGAGATCGCGATCTTGCCTACCGGGATCGCCAGCGCCATCACCAGGCTGTTGACCAGCATCCGCGACACTGCCGCCTTGGAACCGGTGGTGGTCCCGGCCCCCAGTACCTGCGAATAGTTTTTCACCAGCTGATCGCCCGGCAGCAGTGGCATCGGCACCTGCATGATCTGCTCGAGCGACAGCGTCGAGGCGACGAAGGTGACGTAGAGCGGGAAGGCCACTGCCAGCACGCCCAGAATCAGAATGACGTGGGAGAACGCGGTCAGCCAGGGGCGGTTCTCGACCATCAGTACTGCACTTTCTTTTCAACGTAGCGGAACTGCACCACCGTCAGCACGATGACGATGAACATCAGGATCACCGATTGCGCCGAGGAGCCGCCGAGGTCCGCCGCCTTGACCCCGTCGTGATAGACCTTGTAGACGAGGATGTTGGTCGCCTGCCCCGGGCCGCCCTGGGTGGTGGCATCGATGATGCCGAAGGTAGAAAAGAAGGCGAACACGATGTTCACCACCAGCAGGAAGAAGGTGGTCGGCGAGAGCAGAGGGAAGACGATGGTCCAGAAGCGCCGCAACGGGCCGGCGCCGTCGATGGCCGCTGCCTCAATGAGCGATTTCGGGATCGACTGCAGACCGGCGAGAAAGAACAGGAAGTTGTAGCTGATCTGGTTCCACACCGCAGCGATGACCACCAGCAGCATTGCCTGGTCGCCCTTGAGGATCCAGTTCCAGTCGATTCCCCAGCCCTTGAGAACGTAGGTCACGATGCCGATCGAAGGTGCGAACAGGAACGCCCACAGCACGCCCGCGACCGCCGGCGCCACCGCGTAGGGCCAGATCAGCAGCGTCTTGTAGGCCATCGCGCCGCGCAGCACGCGATCCGCCATGGTCGCCAACAGCAGCGAAATCGCGATGCCGATGCCGGCGACAGCCACGCTGAACACCGCCGTGGTCTTGAACGACTCGAGGTAGTTGCCGTCCTTGAACAGCGCGGCGAAGTTCTGCAAGCCGACGAACTGGCTCTTCAGGCCGAAAGCGTCCTGTAACTGGAAGGAATACCAGACCGCCTGCGCCGCCGGCCAGAAGAAGAACACCAGCGTGATCGCGATCTGCGGGGCTACTAGCGCATACGGCAGCCACGCAGACCGGAATACGACACGCTTTTCCACGGTACCGCTTACTTCAGATTACTTATTCGCGGCCTCGAATTGGCGCAGGATCTCGTTGCCGCGCTTCACCGCGTCGTCGAGCGCGGTCTTCGCATCCTTCTTGCCCGCGAACACGGCTTCCAGTTCCTCTTCGATCACCGTGCGCCCCTGCACGAAATTGCCGAAGCGCAGGCCCTTGGAATTCTCGGTCGGTGTCTTGTTGGTGAGTTGCTTCACCGGCATGTCGGCGCCGGGATTCTTGTCGTAGAAGCCGGACTTGCGCGTCAGCTCGTAGGACGCCTGGGTGATCGGCACGTAGCCCGTGGTGGTATGCCAGTCCATCTGGATCTCGGGCCGCGACAGGAAAGCAAAGAACTTCGCCGCGCCCTTGTATTCCGCAGGCTTCTTGCCGCCCATCACCCAAACCGAAGCGCCGCCGATGATCGAGTTCTGCGGCGCGCCCGCGACATCGTCGTGGTACGGGATGAAGTTAATGGACCACTCGAACTTGGCCGCCTTCTTGATCCCGGCCTGCGCGCCAGCGCTGCCGCTGAACATGGCACACTCGCCGCTGTAGAACTTGGCGTCGCCCTGATTGGTGCGGCCGGCGTAGGTGAACAGGCCCTTTTTCGACATGTCGCCGAGCATCGCGATGTGGCGCACATGCAGCGGCGAATTGATGGTGTATTGGGTGTCGAAGCCGCCCATGCCGTTCTGCTTGGTGCCGATCGGCACGTTGTGCCAGGCACTGAAATTCTCGATGTGCATCCACGACGGCCAGCTCGTCGTGTAGACGCACTGCTGGCCCGAGGCCTTGAGTTTATCCGCCGCGGCGGCCACTTCCTTCCAGGTCTTGGGCGCGTTGCTGGGATCCAGCCCGGCCTTCTTGAAGGCGTCCTTGTTGATGTAGAACATCACGGTGGAGCTGTTGAAGGGGAACGACAGCATGTTGCCCTTCAGGTCGGTGTAGTAGC
>CAZYTR010000205.1:0-3612 GCA_964650365.1 uncultured Alcaligenaceae bacterium
CCGTCCAACGTTGCCGGATCGCTGGGCGCCCGTGCCGGATTGTTCGAGGCAGGAGAGGTTCGCGTACACCCAACCGGCAAAGTCACGGTATTCACCGGCTCGCACAGCCACGGACAGGGGCACGAGACCACTTTCTCGCAAGTGGTCGCGAGCCGTCTCGGCATACCCATCGAGGACGTGGAGATCGTGCACGGCGACACCGGACGCGTCTTGTTCGGCATGGGCACTTACGGCTCGCGCTCGATAGCGGTCGGCGGCACCGCCATCGTGAAGGCGCTGGACAAGGTCATAGAAAAAGGCAAAAAAATAGCTGCGCACCTGATGGAGGCAGCGGAGACCGACGTCGAGTTCAAGGACGGCATCTTCAAAGTTTCGGGGACCGACAAACAGGTGCCTTTTGCCCAGGTATCGCTGACCGCGTATGTCCCCCACAACTATCCGCTGGACAAGCTCGAACCCGGGCTCAACGAGCAGGCGTTCTACGATCCCACCAACTTTACCTTCCCGGCGGGAAGCTACGTGTGCGAGGTCGAAGTCGATCCGGACACCGGCGTGACGCGGATCGCGAGCTTCACGGCAGTGGACGACTTCGGCAATGTCATCAACCCGATGATCGTGGAGGGCCAGGTCCACGGCGGTCTGGTGCAAGGCATCGGCCAGGCTTTGACCGAGAGCTGCCGTTACGACAAGGACAGCGGGCAGCTCCTGACCGGCTCAATGCTCGACTACTGTCTGCCCCGTGCCGACGATGTGCCTTCGTTCAAGATCGGCACCGAGGTCACGCCCTGTACGCACAATCCCCTCGGCGTAAAGGGCTGCGGCGAAGCCGGCGCGATCGGCGCGCCGCCCGCGCTCATCAACGCCATCACCGATGCGATCGGCGTGCGCGAAATCGAGATGCCGGCGACGGCGGAGCGTGTCTGGCGCGCGGCCCGAAAGGCCACGGCCGCGTAACGCCTGGCTACGGCAAAACCTGAACACCCAACGCAGAGGCGCCGAGAGCGCAGAGGCCGCGGAGAAAAAGCAAGTTCGGGAATGCGAATGAGATTTTCATGACTTACGTAACGAACAAGACTTGAGGAGCAAGCCATGTACGAATTCAACTATCACAAGGCAGGCAGCGTCGCGGACGCGGCGGCGATGCTGTCCAAGCACCCGGAGGCCAAGCTGCTGGCCGGAGGCCAGACGCTGATCGCGGCGATGAAGCTGCGCCTGGCCTCGCCGTCGGACGTTGTCGATCTGAGCGGGGTCAAGGAGCTGTCCGGAATCAAAGTCGACGGCGGCGGCGTCACTGTCGGGGCCATGACCACCCACGCGGCGGTGGCGGCGTCCAAAGACGTGATGAAAGCGATCCCGGCGCTGGCCCGGCTCGCCGGCAGCGTCGGCGACCGCATGGTGCGCAACATGGGCACGCTCGGCGGCTCGGTGGCGAACAACGATCCGGCTGCCGACTATCCGGCTGCCGTTGTGGGGCTCGGCGCCACCATCCTGACCAACAAACGCAAGATTGGCGCCGGGGAGTTCTTCAAGGGCATGTTTGAAACTGCGCTGCAGGCGGGCGAGATCATTACGGCCGTCAGTTTCCCGGTACCGAAGCGCGCGGGTTACGTCAAGTTCAAGAACCCGGCGTCGCGCTACGCGATTGTCGGCGTGTTCGTGGCCGAAACCGCCGGCGGGATGCGGGTGGCAGTGACCGGCGCCGGTCCGAGCGTATTCCGCGTGACCGAGATGGAAAAGGCGTTGGCGTCGAAGTTTTCTGCGGATGCGGTTGCCAATATCAAGGTGGCTGCGGCCGGACTCAACTCCGATATGCATGCCAGCGCGGAATACCGCGCCCATCTCGTCACCGTGATGGCCAGGCGCGCGGTCGAGCAGGCTTTGGCGGCCTGATCGGCCGAAATTACACCCAACGCAGATACCCTACGTGCGTAGCACGTCGGAGTACCCTTTTAGGCGCGGAGAACGCGGAGGATTCATTTCAACACCCCTTGAGGGGTACACCGCGGAAAGCGAATAACGGCACAAGACCGTCGTTGATGAATTCGGTTCCCCCGTCCCTCCCCTCAAGTTAGCTGCGCTCTCGAAATTCTATTTTTATTCCTGCGAACTCTGCGGCTTCTGCGCCTTAAGGTGAAACACTTGCGGCTGAAGCTGCTGCGTTGAGATTTTGACCATTCAGATGCCTCAGGGAAATTCAAAAAGTCGGGAACTGCCAAGCTCCATCGACGAAACGGTTGCGCTGCTCGCGCAGGGAGACTACGTTGCCGGGCGCAGCCTGGCTACGGCAGTGTTTCTTGCGCTGCGCATGCAGCGGCCGCTGTTCCTCGAAGGCGAGGCCGGCGTGGGCAAGACCGAGATCGCGAAGGTCTTGGCGCAAGTGCTGGGCAGGCGGTTGATCAGACTGCAATGTTACGAGGGACTCGACATCGCTTCCGCGGTGTACGAGTGGAACTACTCACGGCAGATGATCGAGATCCGGCTGGCGGAGGCGCAAGGCAAGACCTCACGCGAGGCGCTCGGGCAGGATATCTTTTCCGAGCGCTTTCTGATTCGCCGGCCGCTCATGCAGGCACTCGAAGGACCGCACGATTCACCGCCGGTACTGCTGATCGACGAATTGGACCGCACCGACGAGCCGTTCGAGGCGTATCTGCTGGAGGTGCTGTCCGACTTTCAGGTCACGATTCCGGAGATCGGAACCATCAAGGCAATCGAACCGCCTATCGTCGTTATTACCTCCAACCGCACGCGCGAGATTCACGACGCGGTGAAGCGCCGCTGCCTGTATCACTGGGTCGACTACCCCACCGCCGCGCAGGAACTCGAAATCCTCGCGCGCAGGGCGCCTGGCACTGCTCAGCGACTGTCCAGGGAGGTGGTCGCCTTCGTGCAAAAACTGCGCGGCATGGATCTGTTCAAGCTTCCGGGCGTCGCGGAGACAATCGATTGGTCGAAAGCGCTTATCACTCTGGACAAGCTCGCGCTCGATCCGGACACGATCAACGACACGCTTGGCGTGCTGCTCAAGTACCAGGACGATATCGCCCGGGTACGCGGCAGCGAAGCCGCCCGCATCCTCGACGAAATCAGGGCTGTAATTCCTGCTTCCTAAACCCAACCCAGAGGCACAGAGAGCGCAGAGGCCACAGAGTGATGGACAACGAGCTCTCCGGGGAAATAATCGGCGCAGCGATAGAAGTTCATCGAATCCTGGGGCCGGGACTTCTGGAATCACTTTACGAAGAAGCTCTTGTAATGGAGCTTGCGGAACGGAAAGTCAAGGTAACGAGGCAAGTTGAAGTACCAGTCGAATACAAAGGGCAGCGACTTAAAAATCTTCTGCGGCTCGATCTTCTGGTGGATGATCTGATCGTTGTTGAGGTGAAGTCTGTCGAGCGCATCCTGCCGGTTCACGAAGCACAGTTGCTCGGATATCTTAGAATCACCAGAAAACAACTCGGCCTCCTGATCAACTTTAACTCGGCTGTGCTGAGCAAATCGGTACGCAGAATTATCAATTCATTGTAACTCTGCGCTCTCTGTGCCCTCTGCGCCTCTGCGTTGGGTGTTGCCATAAATGAAGCTTGCGGAAAATGTAATGCACTTCGCGCG
>CAZYTR010000206.1:0-13445 GCA_964650365.1 uncultured Alcaligenaceae bacterium
TACAGCAACCACTCGGCATTCTCTGCTCGCCGTGCCTTTGCTTCTGGCAAGGCAATCGAGATTGAGACATGACCAAACCCTAGATTGGAGGCATCACAATGGCAACGAAGAAGAAAACCACCAAGAAGTCCGCGAAGAAATCCAAGAAAGCGGCACCGAAGAAAGCCAAGAAGGCTGCGAAGAAAGCGGCCCCGAGGAAAGCGAAGAAGGCTGCGAAGAAGAGCGGCGTCAAGCGCAAGCCCAACGCGGCTTTCATGAAGCCGATGACGCCCACCGCGTCGCTCGCTGCAGTGATCGGCGGTTCCCCTATGCCGCGCACCGAGGTTACCAAGAAACTGTGGGCCTACATCAAGAGGAACGGCCTGCAGGACAGCATGAACCGGCGCAACATCAACGCCGACGACAAGCTGCGGGATGTTTTCGGCGGCAAGAAGCAGGTTTCGATGTTCGAGATGACCAAACTGGTCTCACGGCACCTCAAGTAAGCTTCTCCTGCTGAACTCGGCCGCCCGGGCCGGCTGATGCCGGTCCGGGCAGTCGTGCAACCAGCTGCTGCGGCAGCTGTCGTTTTCACCTGCCTTGCCTCGATCCATCGAGGTGAGGGGGTTCCTGCGCTTACTCGCGCAATACACGGATTTACAATAATTGCGGGCGCGCTTTTCCCGGCGCCGGGCGGTTTCATGAGCGCGACGATGCCGCCGGGCACGGCGATCGGCCTTTTCGCAGGCATCGCCTGCGTGGTGGTGATCATCGCGGTGGTGCTGCTGCCCGAGACCCGCGGCAAGCAACTCGCCGTCTACGACTAGCCTTTCCGGCGCAACAACCCAAGCTCTTATCGCAGAGGACGCGGAGGACGCAGAGGACGCGGAGGAAAAGAAAAAAAGAAGACCAGTGTAAAAAACTCCAGCCGTTGGATGCTCCGATAGAGGCGAATTTATCGGCAAAGGATCACGAATAGTCACCTCGCCGTTTACCCCAATTTGCTTTTCCTCGTTTTTGATTTTCCTCTGCGTCCTCCGCGTCCTCTGCGGTGAGCGTTGTTCTTTAAGCGCTAGAGCGAGGCGAGGAAGGCGAGCAGAGCTCCCCTAGGTTACGATACCCGGCTTGGAGAACCCACCGAGGAAGACGACATGAAACTCGCCCCCATCGCGCCCGGGACGCTGGAGAAGCTGCGGCGCGTCTCCACTGCGACGCTGACTACCCAACTCTTCAAGCTGGGATTCCGCAACACCTTTCTGCATGGCGTCCGGCCACTGAATCCGCACCTGCGCATGGTCGGGGAAGCGGCGACGGTGCGTTTCGTGCCGGCGCGCGAGGATCTCGCCAGCTTTGATGCGATCGCCACAAACGAGTATCCGCAGCGCAAGGCGATCGACGAGATCGGGCCGGGGCAGGTGCTGGTGTTCGACTGCCGGGGCGTGGACTCGGCCGCCGCGGCCGGCGAAATCCTCATGTCGCGGCTGAAAGTGCGCGGCGCGGCGGGTGCGGTGACCGACGGCGCAATGCGCGACTACGCCTCGATCCAGACGCTGGATTTCCCCGTTTACGCGAAAGGCATGGCCGCACCGGCACACGTGCACCGCCATCTCGCGGTGGACATGAACATCCCGGTGGGCTGCGCCGAAGTCCTGGTCATACCCGGCGATGTCCTGGTGGGAGACGAGGAGGGGGTGGTGTGCATTCCGCGCCACGTAGCGGACCAAGTGGCGCAAAGCGCACTGGAACTGGAGCAACTCGAGGCCTTCGTGCTGGAGAAAATGAAAGCCGGAGCGCCGCTGCGCGGCACCTATCCGCCCGATGATGCGACCAGGGCCGAGTACGAAGCGTGGAAGAAGCAGCAGCGATGAGGCGTTGACGTGGATACCGTGCTGTTCGACCTGGGCGCGGTGCTGATTGACTGGAATCCGCGTTATCTGTACCGGCCGCTGTTTGGTGGCGATGAAGCGGCGATGGAGCGCTTTCTTGCCGAGGTCGTGCCGCCTGAATGGAACCATCAGATCGACGCCGGAAAGCCGTTTGCAGATGCCATTGCCGAGCGCATCCGCAATCACCCGGATCACGCGGAATTCATTGCGTTGTGGAAAGACGACTGGACAAAGATGCTGCGTGAACCGATTGCCGAAAGCGTAGCCATCCTCGGCGAGCTGCGGCAACGAGGGCGTCGGCTGTATGCGCTGACCAATTGGTCGGCGGAAACGTTTCCGCTGGCGCGCGCCAAGTTCGGGTTTCTCGACTGGTTCGAGGACATCGTGGTGTCTGGAGAAGTCAAGCTCGCAAAGCCGGACCCGCGTATCTTCGCGCTGACCATCAGGCGCTGCCGGCTCGATCCTGCCCGCACTATTTTCATCGACGACAGCCCGCGCAACGTCGAGGCAGGCAGAAACGCCGGCCTGCACGCGCTGCATTTCACCGGCCCGATGTCATTGCGTACCGAGTTGGTGCGATTGGGACTGATCTGATTCGATGGCTCGGCCGTACGGGTCTGTCGGCGCGCAATACATCGGTTCAAGGGCAGGGCGTATTGGTAAAATGCCTGGCGAACGCATCGGGTGACAAGGATCAGTACCGGAAAGTGCTCAGTGGCATTTCTTTGCGTGCCTCCGTGTTCTTTGCGTACCCCTCAAGGGGGTATTGAAAAGAATCTTTGCGTTGAAGGATTTCTATCTTGCATCTGATCCGACCTTTCACCGGTCTGAGGCCGGCGCCGGGACGCGCGGCCGAGGTCGCGGCGCCGCCCTACGACGTGCTTTCGACCGAAGAGGCGCGCGTCCGCGCTACCGGCAAACCGTGGAGTTTCCTGCACATCTCCAAACCCGAGATCGACCTGCCGGCAGGCGCCGATCCATACTCGTCCGAGGTTTACGCGAAGGCGGCCGAAAACCTGCGTCGGATGCTGGCGGAGAAGGTGCTGATACGCGACGCCGATGCCTGCTACTACGCCTATCGGCTGGTCTTGGGCGAGCTCGTGCAAAACGGCATCGTCGTTGCTGCATCGGTGGCCGACTACGATGCCAACCGCATCCGCAGGCACGAGTTTACGCAGCCCGACAAGGAAGACGACCGGGTGCGCCAGATCGAAGCGCTGAACGCGCAGACCGGGCCGGTGCTGATGGCGTACCCTCACGCCCCTGAAATCGACGCCGTGCTCGCGCAGGTGGCCACAGGTGCGCCGGTTGCGGACGTAACAGCGGATACCGGCATACGGCATTCGCTGTGGCGCATCGACGACCGTGCCGTGCTTGAGCACTTGACCAGCGCGTTCGACGCCTTGCCGGCGCTTTACATCGCCGATGGCCATCACCGTTCCGCGGCGGCTTCGCGCGTGGCCGCTGCGCGCCGCGCAGCCAACCCGAAGCACACCGGCATGGAGAACTACAACCATTTCCTGGCGGTGGCGCTTCCGTATCAGCAGATGCGTATCCTCGGGTACAACCGCGTGGTCGCCGATTTGAACGGGCTGAGCCGGCAGGAATTCGTGTCGAGGCTGGGCAGGAGCTTCGCGATCCACGCTGCCACAGGCGCCGTGATGCCCGCGAAGCCCGGCGAGTTCGGGCTTTACCTGTTCGGCCAGTGGTACCGGTTGAACATCCATCCCGCGCTGGTTTCCACGCAGGATCCGGTGGAACGGCTCGATGTCAGCCTGCTTGCCGATCAGGTGCTGGGTCCGATCCTCGGCATCAACGATCCGCGTCGCGACAAGCGCATCGGCTTTGTCGGCGGCATTCGCGGCCTTGCCGAGCTGGAGAGGCGCGTGGACAGCGGCGAAATGGCCGCCGCGTTCTCGTTGTTTCCGACCCGCATGGAAGACCTGATGGCGGTGGCCGATACGGGCGAAGTGATGCCACCCAAGTCCACCTGGTTCGAACCGAAGCTGGCGGACGGGCTGGTGTCGCACGTTTTAGACTAGGTGCGAGGTTTGAGGTACGAGGTGTGAGGGGCGAGGGATGAGGTTCGAGGTTCGAGGTTCGAGGAACAGCGCACAGCGCACAACGCACGGGCAAGAAAGTTCTTCGTTTCAGGCACTGGTTCGTACCCAATACTCCAACCTAGACTTTTTTGGCACCTCGCACCTCGCACCTCGCACCTGGTTCCCCACTGCGTAACATCGCGTTACAATGCGGGTCAATTGGGCAGCACAAGACCCGTTTCTGCTTTGGGTTCCATCCCGTCGGACCTCGGCCGGGCAAAACAACAAGACAGCCAAGCGCCCAAGCGGAGGAGTACCTTTTGAAGCCCACGGACATTGCTGCACCCGACTATTTCCACAAGGTCGTGGATTGTCAGTGGGCGTGTCCCACGCATACCCCCGTCCCCGAATATATCCGGATGATCGCCGCCGGGCGTCACAGCGACGCCTACATGGTCAACTGGGAATCCAATGTCTTCCCCGGCATCCTCGGGCGCACCTGCGATCGCCCATGCGAACCGGCCTGCAGGCGCGCTCGCGTGGAGGAGAGTAACGGCGAGAAGCCCGAACCTGTCGCCATCTGCCGCCTTAAGCGCGTCGCCGCCGATAACAAGGACGACATCCGTCCGCGCCTGCCGAAGGCGCCGGAGAAGAAGAACGGCAAGCGCATTGCTTGCATCGGGGCCGGCCCGGCCTCGCTCACCGTGGCGCGCGACCTGGTGCCGCTCGGCTACCACGTGGTCGTGTACGACTCAGACGCCCGGGCCGGAGGCATGATCCGCACCCAGATCCCGCGCTTCCGGCTCCCCGAGTCGGTGATCGACGAGGAAGTGGGCTATGTCCTCGACATGGGCGTAGAAGTCCGGCTTGGCCGCCGCGTGGACAGCATGAAATCCCTGCTTGGCGAACGTTACGACGCGCTCTTCGTCGGCACCGGCGCGCCGCGCGGGCGCAATCTCGACATTCCCGGACGCAGGGAAGCAGCGAAGAACATTTATATCGGCATCGACTGGCTGGCGAGCGTTTCTTTCGGCCACACCGACAAGATCGGTAAACGCGTGATCGTGCTCGGCGGCGGCAACACCGCGATGGATTGCTGCCGCACCTCGCGGCGCCTCGGCGGCGAAGACGTCAAGGTAATTGTGCGCAGCGGTTTCGATGAGATGAAGGCCTCGCCCTGGGAAAAAGAAGACGCGATGCACGAGGGCATACCGATTCTCAACTACCTCGTGCCGAAGACTTTCGAGCACAGGAACGGCAGGCTCACCGGCATGACTTTCGAAAAAGTGAAGGCCGTCTACGACGACATCGGCCGGCGCCAACTCGTGCCCACCGGCGAACCGGACCAGCACTTCGATTGCGATGACGTGCTGATTGCGGTCGGCCAGGCCAACGCGTTTCCGTGGATCGAACGCGACGCCGGTATCGAGTTCGACCGCTCGGGAATGCCGGTGGTGGACAAGGTCACCATGCAGTCCACGCATTCCAGGGTTTTCTTCGGTGGCGATGCCGCCTTCGGGCCGAAGAACATCATCTGGGCGGTGGCCCACGGCCACGACGCGGCAATCTCGATCGACAAGGCCTGCAACGGCGAAGACATCCGCATTCGCCCGGCGCCGACGGTAAACCTGGTCAGCCAGAAGATGGGCATCCACGAGTGGAGTTACGACAACGACATTTCCACCCAGTTACGCCACCGGGTGCCGCTCAAGGATCAGAGGATCGCGCTGAAAAACATCAAGGTCGAAGTCGAGCTGGGTTTCGACCAGAAAATGGCCTACGCCGAGGCGCAGCGCTGCCTCAATTGCGACGTGCAGACGGTGTTCACCGCGCCGCAGTGCATCGAATGCGATGCCTGCGTGGACATCTGTCCGATGGACTGCATCACCTTCACCGCCAATCGTGCAGAGCCGGAGCTGCGCGGGCGGTTGAACGCGCCAGCCAGGAACCTGTCTCAGGATTTGTATGCCTCCGATGTGCTGAAAACCGGTCGCATAATGGCCAAGGACGAGGACGTCTGCCTGCACTGCGGCCTGTGCGCCGAGCGCTGCCCGACCGGGGCCTGGGACATGCGCAAATTCCTTCTCAACGTGACGCACGCAGGACCGGGATGTCGCAGCCAAAGATAAACGACTTCGTCGTCAAGTTTGCGAACATCAACGGCTCTGGTTCGGCGTCGGCCAACCAGTTGTTCGCCAAGTCCATCCTGCGCATGGGCGTGCCGGTAAGCCCGCGCAACATCTTTCCTTCCAACATCCAGGGGCTGCCTACCTGGTACGAAGTGCGGGTGTCCGAAGCGGGCTACCTCGGCGCCCGTGGCGGGGTGGACCTGATGGTGGCAATGAACCCGCAGACCTGGGACAAGGACGTTGCCAGCATCGATCCGGGCGGATACCTTCTATACGACTCGACCAAGCTGCTGCCGAAATCCAGATTCCGCGAAGACATCCATGTGATCGGCGTGCCGCTCACGGATATCTGCAATCGCGCCTACACCGATCCCCGCCAGCGCCAGTTGTTTCGCAACATCGTCTATGTCGGAGTGCTCTCGGCGCTGCTCGACATCGAAATGGGCGAGCTGGAAAAACTTATCGGCGAACAGTACGAGGGCAAGGACAAGCTGATCGCACCGAACATCAGGGCGCTGCACCTGGGCCGCGAGTACGCGGTGGCGAACTTCGAATGTCCGATCGGGCTGCGCGTGCGCCGCGCGTCTGCAGTGGGCGAGTGCATCTTCGTGGACGGCAATACCGCCGCTGCGCTGGGCTGCGTCTACGGCGGCGCGACGGTGGCCGCCTGGTATCCGATCACGCCGTCATCGAGCCTGGCCGAAGCTTTTACCCGCCACTGCCGCAAGTATCGCGCCGATGCAGCGACCGGCGGAAACCGCTACGCCGTGATACAAGCAGAAGACGAACTCGCAGCCATCGGCATCGTCATCGGCGCAAACTGGAACGGCGCGCGCGCGTTTACCTGTACCTCCGGGCCCGGCATTTCGCTGATGCAGGAGTTCATCGGGCTGGCGTATTTTGCCGAGATACCTGCGGTGATCTTCGACGTGCAACGCGGCGGCCCTTCCACGGGCATGCCCACGCGCACCCAGCAGGCCGACGTGCTGACCTGTGCCTACGCGTCCCACGGCGATACCCGGCACGTGCTGCTTTTTCCCGAGGATCCGCACGAGTCTTTCGACTTCGCCGCTTCGGCATTCGACCTGGCGGATCGGTTGCAGACCCCGATTTTCGTGATGCTCGATCTGGATATTGGCATGAACGAACGGCTCACCGCGCCGCTGGCGTGGGATCAGGCGCGCAGTTACGACCGCGGCAAGGTGATGAGCTATCAGGAGCTCGAGTCGGGGAAGGAGTTCGGGCGCTATCTCGACACCGACGGCGACGGCATTAGCTATCGAACCTATCCCGGCACCCATCCGACGCGGGGCGCCTTCTTCACGCGCGGTACCACCAAGGACCGTTACGCCAAATACAGCGAAGCCGGAACGGATTACGTGGACAACATGCAGCGGCTGCTGCGCAAGTTTGAGACCGCGAAAGGGCTGTTGCCGCAACCGGTTGCGCGATCGGCCTTGCAGCCTACCCGGCTCGGCGTGGTCTACTACGGCTCGACCAGTCCCGCGATGGAAGAAGCACTCGATACGCTCGAGCAGCAGGGGCTGCATTTCGATGCGCTGCGCATCCGCGCCTTCCCCTTCCATGAACAGGTCGCCGATTTCATCGCCGAGCACGATCAGGTTTTCGTGGTCGAACAGAACCGCGATGCGCAGATGCGCATGCTGATCGTCAACGAGTGCGGGGTGGATCCGGCCCGGCTGACGCCGGTTCTGCACTACGACGGCACACCGATCACTGCCCGCTTCATCATCAAGGAAATGGCGGAAGATGTTGCCGCGATGAACGTCAAACCTAAAATGAAGACGGTTTGACGAAGGCGGGCGGTATGAGGCACGAGGCTCTAGGCACGAGGCGCGAGGAAGATCAAAGGCGGAGACGGAGGTGAGTGCCAGCGACTTTCGCGATCTTGCGGTGTGGAAGAAAGCCAGAGAGTTGGCGCTTAGTGTTTACAAGCTGACCGCCGATGGGCCTTTGGCCAGGGATTTCGGGTTGCGGGACCAGATGAGAAGGGCGGCAGTGAGTTTCTGCAGCAATATTGCAGAAGGAAATGAAAGGAACACTGATCGGGACACCGTCCGGTTCTTGTATATGGCAAAAGGTTCGGCCTCTGAATTGATGTCTCAAGCCGACATAGCGTCAGGCGTCGAATATCTGGGGTCGGATGAAGCAAAGAATCTGATTGGTGCCTGTGAAGAAGTTTCCCGCATGCTCGGAGGTTTGATCAAATACCGGGAGCAATCGAAATGAGAGCAAAATATGTTGTGTCCTTCCTCTTGCCTAGAGCCTCGCGCATCGCGCCCAGGGCCTCGTGCCCAGGGTTTCGAGCCTCACGCTTGGTTTTTTTGAATTTCCTCGTGCCTAGAGCCTAGCGCCTCGTGCCTGATTTCTTATGACCTACATTGCCAAGCCCAAACTTCATCATCCCCTGCTCTCGCTCAACAAGCTTGGCTACACCCGTCGCGACTACGAGGGTGCGGTCTCGACATTGTGCGCCGGTTGCGGACACGACTCGATAAGCGCGGCGATCGTGCAGGCTTGCTTCGAGCTGGACCTGCCGCCGCACCGGATCGCCAAGCTCTCGGGAATCGGGTGCTCGTCGAAGACGCCGACGTACTTTCTCGGCAGTTCACACGGCTTCAACAGCGTGCATGGACGCATGCCCTCGGTGCTGACCGGCGCCAACCGCGCAAACCGCGACTTGATCTACCTCGGCGTTTCCCGCGACTGCGATTCGGCTGCGATCGGGCTTGGCCAGTTTGCTCACAGCCTGCGCCGCGGCGTGAACATGGTGTACATCGTCGAGAACAACGGCGTGTACGGACTCACGAAGGGCCAGTTCTCCGCCACCTCGGACCGGGGCTCGAAGAGCAAAAAGGGGGCACTGAATACAGATGCCGCGATCGACATGGTGATGCTGGCGATGGAACTTGGCGCCACTTACGTGGCGCGCGGCTTCTCAGGCGACAAGACGCAACTGGTGCCGTTGATCAAGGGCGCGATTGTGCACCGCGGTGCAGCGTTCATAGACTGCATCTCGCCGTGCGTGGCGTTCAACAACCATGCCGGCTCAACCAAGAGTTTCGATTATGTGCGCGAGCACAACGAGGTCGTAAACCGCCTTGATGTCATGATGTCGCGCGAACCGATCACCGCTGACTACGCGCCAGGCGAAGTGGAGGAGGTCACGCAGCACGACGGTTCGGTGCTGCGGTTGCGCAAGGTCCACGCCGAGTACGATTTCAACGACCGCGTTGCGGCGATGAATTACCTGCAGGAGCGCAAGGCGGTGGGGGAAATCGTGACGGGGGTGCTGCACGTGGACCCCGATCCGGAAGACCTGCATGCGCATCTGGACACCGTTGAAACGCCCTTCAACAAATTGGACGAATCCGATCTTTGTCCCGGTGTCGAAGCGCTGGAGAAGTTCAACGTTCAACATCGGTGAAGGGCGAAGGCGTGACACCCCTCCGGGTGCATGTGAAGGTGAAGGGTGAAAAAGCGGGATTTGTCGCCCGGGGCTCCGATCAAAAATCAGCGTTCGATTCTCGACCAACCCTTGCAACCGGGGCGAGCGCTCGTCGCCCGTCCTGTCGTCCGGAACACCGTGCCAGTCTATTCTCCATCCGAAACAGCCTTCTTCGAGCGCAATGGTTTCGTGATTGCGAGAAACCTTGCAGCGCATGAACAGTGCGAGCGGATGAAGTCGCTGGCGCAGCGGCAACTAGCGCAGGATGTCCAGCCTGTCGAGTACGAAGCCCAGACGAAGTATCCCGGTTCCCCGGCGTCGCTCGACGCGCCGGGCGGCAGGACGGTGCGGCGGCTGTTACAGGCGTACGGCCGCGATCCACTGTTCGCGGATTGGGCGACTTCGCGCGCGATTGCGGATCGGCTCAGACCTTTGCTGGGTCCGCAGGTCGAGCTGTCGCAAGCGCATCACAATTGCGTGATGACCAAGAATCCCGCCTTCAGCAGCGCGACTTCCTGGCACCAGGACATCCGTTACTGGTCGTTTGAAAGACCTGAACTGATATCGGCGTGGCTGGCCCTTGGGCAGGAGCACGAAGAAAACGGTTGTCTGTTATTGGTGCCGGGTTCGCACCGGATCGATTTCCGGCGCGAGCAGTTCGACGATGCGCTTTTCCTGCGCGAAGATCTCGACGAAAACCGCAAAATCCTCGAGGGACGCGTCGCCGCAGAGCTGGACGAGGGAGACGTGCTGTTCTTTCACTGCCGCCTGTTGCATGCAGCAGGCAGAAACCGCACCGGCCTCACCAAGTTCGCCGCGGTATTTACCTACCATGGCGCCGGCAATCTCCCGCTTCCCGGCACGCGGTCGGCATCGCTGCCAGAAATTGCGCTAAGGACGTAGCAGCACCGATTCACTCGATTGCGTTCAGCAGGCGTGGCCGGCTGCAGTCAACATGGAGGTGCTGGTCCGCGACCTCGATGTGCGGTCGTAGTCAAACAGCGGGGGATGAAGCGGCCAGTGCTTTGGTCACGACTTCGGTAGTGTCCTTCGACAGCCCCGCCGTGTCGCGGATGCGCTCGAGTGCGGCCTTGGCGTGCTTTTGGTGGATCGTGTCGAATTTCTGCCAGCGATCGAACGAGCGGGCCAACCGCGCGGCGATCTGGGGATTGAGCGGGTCGAGCGCAATTACTTGATCGGCGGCGAACGCATAGCCGGATCCGTTGGCGGCGTGGAAGCGCACGTGGTTGCCCTGGCAGAAGCTGCCGATCACCGCGCGCACCTTGTTGGGATTCTTCAAGTTGAACGCCGGATGCAACATCAACTGCTTCACTGCGCCGAGCGTATCAGGCAGCCTGGACGTGGCCTGTACCGCGAACCACTTGTCCATGACCAGCGAATCATCCTTCCATTTCGCGTAAAACCTCTCCAGAGCCTCGAATCGCTCCGGGCAGTCGGTATTGGCCAGAGCTGTAAGTGCTGCCATCGAGTCGGTCATGTTGTCCGCGGCATCGAACTGCCTGACGCACAACGTCCGCACCGCGGCATTGTCAAGTTCCATCAGATACGACAGGCAGAAATTGCGCAGGCTGCGTTGCCCCGCGAACTTTGCGTCCGGGTTGTAGGGGCCGGGCGCCGTAAAGGCCTGGTAGGTGGCAAGCAGTTCGCCTTCGAGCGCCGCGGCCAGGTGTTTGCGCAATGCCACGCGCACGGCGTGGACCGCATCGGGATCCACCTCTTCCATCTGCTCGGCGACGTATCCCTCGGAGGGCAGGCCGAGCGCTTCAGCGGCGAACGCCGGGTCCTGCGCCGCGTCGCCGAGCACGCGCGCGAAAGCCTTGACGAAGGACTCCGGAAACACTGGTGCATGGCCTGCGCGATACGAGGCGATGCCGCTCAGGAGCAAATTGAGCGCGAGTCGATGTCCCGCCTCCCAGCGGTTGAAGGCATCGGAATCGTGTGCCATCAGATGGGTGAGATCGGCGTCACTGTAATTGGAGCGCAGATTGACCGGCGCCGAAAAGCCGCGTAGCAATGACGGCACCGGCTGCCGGCCCACGTTGAGGAACACGAATTTTTCCTCGGCGCGCTTCACGGACACCACGCGCGTGGTGCCGGCGGCGCAGTTCTCGCCGTCCAGTTGCAATGGAATATCGTTGCCGTCCGGCTCGACCAGGCCCACCGCCAGCGGGATATGGAACGGCAGCTTCTCGTCCTGCCCGGGGGTCGGCGGGCAGGACTGCTTCACCGTCAGCGTGTAGCGCGCGGCGGATGCATCGTAATTCCCGCGTACTTCCAGCATCGGCGTGCCGGCCTGTTCATACCAGCGCTTGAACTGAGTGAGGTCCAGGCCCGAGGCGTCCTGCATGGCCTGGACGAATTCCTCGGTTCGCACCGCCTGGCCGTCGTGGCGCTGGAAATACAAATCCATGCCCTTGCGGAAGTTCACGGTCCCGATCAGTGTGTTGATCATGCGCACCACTTCCGCGCCCTTCTCGTACACGGTTGAGGTGTAGAAGTTGCTGATCTCCATGTACGACGCGGGCCGCACCGGGTGCGCCATCGGGCCGGCATCCTCGGGAAACTGCGCACCGCGCAGCCCCCGCACTTCCTGGATGCGCTGCACCGGGCGCGAGTAGGTATCGGCGCCGTATTCCTGGTCGCGGAACACAGTGAGGCCTTCCTTGAGGCTCAACTGGAACCAGTCGCGGCAGGTCACCCGGTTACCCGTCCAGTTGTGGAAGTACTCGTGCGCCACCACCCGGTCGAGGTACATGAAGTCGTTATCGGTGGCGGTATCGGCGCTGGCCAGCACGTACTTGGTATTGAAGATGTTGAGTCCTTTGTTCTCCATCGCGCCCATGTTGAAGTCGCCGACCGCGACGATCATGTACTGGTCGAGATCGAGTTCCAGGCCGAACGTCTCTTCGTCCCATTTCATGGCGCGCTTGAGCGCGGCCATCGCGAACTTGCACTGGTCGAGCTTGCCCCGCTCGACGAAAACAAAAAGCTTCACCTTGCGACCGGACCGGGTGACGAAACTGTCCTCCAGCCTGTCGAGCCTTGCGGCCACCATCGCGAACAGATACGAGGGCTTCGGGAACGGGTCCACCCATTTCGCCCAATGTCGCTGGCCTTTCCGTTGAATTTTTCCGCCCTCTGTGCCGCGCGCGGGGGAGAGGGGTGGGGTGAGGTGGTCCTCGTCGCCCTGCGCGACCAGGTTGCCGTTGGAAAGCAGCCAGGGGTATTCCGCGCGGTCTGCATGGATTGTGGTGGTGTAGCGCGCCATCACGTCCGGCCGGTCGGGGAAGAAGGTGATGCGGCGGAAGCCCTCCGCTTCGCACTGGGTGAAGAATCCGTCCTTGGAAGCAAACAGGCCCATCAATTTGGAGTTCTGCCTGGGCACGATGCGCACCACGGTTTCCAGCGTGAACCGGTCCGGCACGCCGGCAATCGACAGGCGCTCGGCATCCAGCGTGTATGCGGTGTCGTCCAGGGGCCTGCCGTCAACCGCGACCGACAGCAGCTCCAGCTCGTCGCCGTCGAGTACGAGCGGCGACTTTGAACTGGCGGCCTGCGGATTGCGCGAAACAGCGAGCGTGGCCTTCACCAATGCGTCGTCGTCGCGGATATCCACGTCCAGGTCCACGGTGGAAACCAGGAACGCCGGCGGCGCGTAGTCCTTCAGATGGATGGTCTTCGGCGCGGGGGTAAGCATGTTGATCGCGAGATTCGGCGCAAAGTCGTTCATGGAAACGCGATTCTACCGGCGTGGCTTTGCGGCAGACAGTTGCCGGCGACAAGCAAGGATAAAGGTTGAGGGATGAAGATCGGAAGAGTAAGGATGAAGGCGGCAACAAACCCTGCGGGCCTGTTGCCGACTTCACTCTTCACCCCTCACCCCCTCACCCCTCACCCCTCACCCCTCACCCCTCACCCC
>CAZYTR010000207.1:0-42294 GCA_964650365.1 uncultured Alcaligenaceae bacterium
TTGATCGAAGCCTCGATGGACCTCGGCGCCAACGGCTTCCAGACGTTCCGCTACGTGGTGTTGCCGAACATCGCCACCGCGCTGCTGGCCGGCGGCATGCTCGCTTTTGCGCTTTCCTTCGATGAAGTCATCGTCACCACGTTCACCGCCGGACAACAGACCACATTGCCGATCTGGATGCTTTCAGAGCTGGTACGCCCGCGCCAACGGCCCGTTACCAACGTGGTCGCGGTTTTCGTCATCGCGGTAACCTTCATCCCCATTCTGCTGGCGTTCTATCTCACCCGTGACACCCACCAAGTGGCGGGCAGCGGCAAATAACAAGGAGACATTCCATGCAAACCAAACTGCTCATTGACGGGCAACTGGTCGCCGGCGCCGGCGCCGAATTCACAGTGCTCAACCCGGCCAGCGGTGAAGCGATTACGAAGATCCGCGAAGCCTCGCCGGACCAGGTCAACCAGGCGGTGGAGGCGGCCGGTAAGGCGTTCAGAAGCTGGGGCAACACCTCGCCACAGGAAAGATCACTGCTGTTGCTGAAGCTTGCCGATCGAATCGAGCAGGACGCCAAGAGCTACGCCGATCTCGAGTCGCTCAACTGCGGCAAGCCCAGGGCGCGCGCTCTGGGCGACGAGATGCCGGCGATCGTGGACTGCTTCCGTTATTTTGCCGGCGCGGCGCGGTGCCTGCACGGCAGTGCCACCGACGAGTATCTCGCCAACCACACCAGCATGATCCGCCGCGACCCCGTCGGCGTGGTGGCGCAGATAACGCCGTGGAATTACCCGCTGATGATGGCGGCGTGGAAAATCGCGCCGGCCCTGGCCGCCGGCAATACCGTGGTGCTCAAGCCCTCGGAAATGACGCCGCTCACCACGCTCAAACTCGGCGAGCTGCTGGCCGAAATCTTTCCGAAAGGCGTGATCAACATCGTCAACGGCCGCGGCGACACGGTCGGTTCACCGCTGATCAACCACGCGGGCGTGCGCATGATCTCGGTGACCGGCAGCATCGTCACCGGACGCAAGGTGCTGCAAGCGGCGCAGGCTACGCTCAAGCGTACCCATCTCGAATTGGGCGGCAAGGCGCCGGTGATCGTGTTCGACGACGCCGATCTGGAAGCGGTGGTCGGCGGGCTGCGCACCTTTGGCTTCTACAACGCCGGGCAGGACTGCACCGCTGCGTGCCGCATCTACGCCGGCGCGAAAATCTACGACAAGCTGGTCGCCGACCTCGGCGCGGCAGTCAAGACCATCAAGTTCGGCCAGCCCGAGAAGGAAGACTCCGAAATCGGGCCGCTTATCAGTGCCGGCCAGCGGGAGCGCGTGGCTGGCTTCGTAGAGCGTGCGATCGCCACCAGGCACATGGAAGTGGTCGCCGGTGGCGCGGTTGCGGCGGGCAAGGGTTTTTTCTATCAGCCCACCGTGGTGGCGGGCGCCCTTCAGGACGACGAAATCGTGCGCAAGGAAGTGTTCGGCCCGGTGGTGTCGGTAACGCGCTTCAAGGATGCCGACGAGGCGATCGCCTGGGCCAACGACTCGGAGTACGGCCTCGCCTCATCGGTGTGGACCCGGGACGTGAGCCGCGCGATGAAAGTAGCGAGCCGGCTGGAGTACGGCTGCACCTGGATCAACACCCACTTCATGCTGGTGAACGAAATGCCACACGGCGGGACGAAGATGTCCGGCTACGGCAAGGACATGTCCATGTACGGGCTGGAGGATTACACGATTACCCGTCACGTCATGGTCAACTTCGGCTGACTTGCAATCAAAGCAGCCTACACCCAACGCAGAGGCGCAGAGAACGCAGAGGGCGCAGAGAAACCAAGAACTGTGAAAATGATCGATATTCGACAATGCGACACGATGGCGCGAAACGTGCAATCGAGGTCTTGGTTCCACCTGCCCACGAATTTCGTCCTGATTTCCTCTGCGCCCTCTGCGTTCTCTGCGTCTCGGCGTTGAGAATTTCCGTTTTTCCGGCAATGAATGTTATCTTGCCGCCATGCAACAAATGACCAGCATCCAGCTCTATTTGCGCTTGCTCCGGTATGTGAAACCGTACTGGGGCGTGTTTGCTCTATCGATCCTCGGCATGTTGATTTCGGCGGCGACCGAGGTGGCGCTGCCGGTCGCGGTAAAGCCTTTTCTCGACGGCACCTTCATCGACAAGGACCCGTTCCTTATCAAATGGGTGCCGGTGGCGCTGGTGGTGATCTTCGTGTTCCGGGGACTGGGCGCCTACATCGGCACTTACGCGAGCACCTGGGTCGGCAACAAAGTGGTGATGGATCTGCGCGACATCATGTTCCGCCGCATGCTGGCGCTGCCGCTCGGCTATTTTCACGACAACGCCACTGGCAATCTGATCTCGCGCTTTACCTTTGACGTGACGCAAGTCACCAGCGCAGCGACCAACGTCGTCACCATACTGGTCAAGGATTCACTCACCATCATCGGACTGCTGGCCTACCTGTTCTACCTCGACTGGAAGCTCACGATGATCTCGCTGATCATGGTGCCGCCAATGGCTTGGGTGGTGCGTTACTTCAACGTGCGACTGCGCAACACGAGCCGCGCCACGCAACAGGCAATGGGTGAAATCACGCAGGTGCTGCAGGAAACTGTCGAGTGCAACAAGGTGGTGAAGATTTTCGGCGGACAGGAGTACGAGGCAAAGCGTTTTGCCGAGACCAGCAACCGGCTGCGAGGCTTCAGCATGAAGCAGATCGCGGCCGCGGCCGCCAACGTGCCGATCGTGCAGTTGCTCGCCGCGCTGGCGGTGGCAGTGGTGGTTTATTACGCCGCCGTACAGGCGCAGGCGAACGCCACCACCGTCGGCGCCTTCGTCTCGTTCCTGGCTGCGATGCTGATGCTCATCTCACCGCTCAAGCGCCTTACAGGCGTGGCGGAACACCTGCAGCGCGGCCTTGCGGCCGCGGAAAGCGTGTTCGCATTGCTCGACGAGGAGCCGGAAAAGGACCGGGGCACAGCAAAACTTGAGCGCGCACGCGGCGACATACGCTTTGACAAAGTCACGTTCCGCTACCCGCGCGCCGAACAGCCGTCATTGCTGGGCGTCACGCTGGCCATTCGCGCCGGCGAAACCGTTGCGCTGGTCGGATCTTCCGGCAGCGGCAAGACCACGCTGGCCAACATGGTGCCGCGTTTCTATCACCCGGCCTCGGGACGGATAACCATTGATGCCCACGAACTCGAAACGCTCTCCCTTGCCAGCCTGCGGCGGAATATCGCGCTGGTCAGCCAGGAAGTCGCGCTGTTCAACGATACCGTCGCCGCCAATATTGCCTATGGCGAGGCGGCGGGCGCCAGCCGCGAGGCGATCGAACGCGCCGCGGCGGGCGCGCACGCGCTGGATTTCATCCGCGCCATGCCGCAAGGCTTCGATACGATGAGCGGTGAAAACGGCGTGCGGCTTTCCGGCGGGCAACGCCAGCGGCTGGCCATCGCGCGCACCATCCTCAAGGACGCGCCGATCCTGATCCTCGACGAAGCGACCTCGGCGCTGGACTCGGAATCGGAGAAGCACGTGCAGGCTGCGCTGGAACGACTGATGCGGGGCCGCACTACCATAGTCATCGCCCACCGGCTCTCCACCGTCGAAAAGGCCGACCGGATAGTGGTGCTTGACGGGGGCGAGGTCGCCGAAATCGGAACCCATTCCGAGCTGCTCGCCAGGGGTGGCATCTACACCCGGTTGTACAACATCCAGTTCGCGCTCGGCACGGCTGTCGCCAGCCCGGCTCTTCAGCCCGGCGCCTGATGAAGGAGGCACCGGGATCGGTGCGTCGAATCGTCGGGATTTCCTGATGACTTTTTCGGGAGGCAGGATGTTACGAACCCTGATGATTCTCGGCGCGCTGCTGTTTCCAGTCGCCATGTGTGGCGCACAGCAGCGGCCTGCGCCCGAGGAGTACCCAACCGCCTGGGAGGTGCCGCCGGGCGATCCCGTCGAACACATGACCGCCGGCTACGCGAAGGTTCTGTGCTCGGCACTGTTCATCACCGGCCGTGATCTCGCATCGGCCGCCGATGAAGACGGGTTCTTCGTGTCGCCGCGCGCGGAGCGTCGCCTGGTTACGAAGGTCGTCGTGGACGAGAAGGCGCACGCCGTGCACCTGACATTGCCCAGCGGGGTCACACGCACCGCCCGGCTTTTCCCGGACCAGGGTTGCGTCACGCTGCCGCGCGGCGCGGATGCGGTGTTTTTTGCTCCTGTCAGAATCGGATCGTCGCTGCCTGGCCCGGCAACGAAACCGTGGCCGATGGGAGACCGGATTCCCGATACGCCGCTTGCGCGCGAAATCGATTTCGCGAATGTGGCCGCAGCTGTCGCGGCGGCTTTCGATCCTGCGGAAGCACTCACCGCCGCGTTCGTGGTGGCGTACAAGGGACGCATCATCGCCGAGCACTACCAGCGTGGACTCGACCACACCACGAGGCTACCGAGCTGGTCGATGGGCAAGAGCATAGCGGCGACGCTCATGGGCCAGCTCATCCATGAAGGCGTGTATGACCTGTGGTCGCCGGCACCGGTGGACGAATGGCAGCGGCCGGAAGATCCCCGGCGCGCCATCCGCATTGCCGACCTGCTGCGGATGTCCAGCGGGCTGCGCTTCGTCGCTCCGCAGGACCCGGACTACGATCCCTCGCGGGGCTATCCCGACCACCTCTATATCTACACCGGCGCAATCGACTCCGTTCGCTGGGCCGTCACCCGCCCGCCGCAGTGGCCGCCAAATACCGTTGGGCGTTACCGCAATTCCGATCCTCTGGTGGTGAACTATCTCATCAAGAAAGCAGTCGCCGCTCGCAAACAGGAATATCTTTCCTATCCGCAGCGACATCTGTTCGACCGGCTCGGAATCCGCAACATGACCTTGGAGGCCGACCCGTATGGCAATCTCGCGCTTCAGGGCTACGACCTGGGAACCGGACGCGACTGGTTACGCCTGGGACTGCTGTATCTGCAGGACGGCGTTTGGAACGGCGAACGGTTGCTACCCGAGGGGTGGACGGATTTCGTGCGCACGCCGGCGCCGGCATGGTCGAAGCCGGTGTACGGCGGATTCTTCTGGCTCAACCGCACCAAACGATGGCCGGTGCCGGAGGACGCCTACTTCATGGCGGGCGCCGGCGGACAGTACGCGATCATCATTCCGACGCACGATCTGGTGGTCGTGCGGCTTGGCCACTACAAGGGCGCGGAAGCCGGCGAGAAGACATTGTGGCGCGCGCTCGAACTGCTGATGCAAGCGATACCGCAGGTGCGCGATCCCTGGCAACCGCCGTCCGTGGGCAAATGACCTCTTTCGACTGACCATGTAGCGATGGAATCCGCACACCGGATTGCAAGGCGCGAAGACCTGCCGCAGATCGTCTCAATCTACAACGCGACCATTCCTTCGCGCATGGTTACCGCCGATATCGAACCCGTTTCGGTACCGAGCCGGTTGCGCTGGTTCGAGGAGCATTCGGCGGATGTCCGACCTCTGTGGGTGGTGGAGGCCGATGGACAGATCGCCGGCTGGCTGAGCTTTTCATCTTTCTATGGGCGCCCGGCGTATGCCAAGACGGCGGAACTAAGCGTCTACGTTCACGCCGACTTCAGAAAACGGGGCATCGCCGCGTACTTGCTTACCCAGGCTTTCGCCCAGGCGCCGGGTCTCGGTATCGATAACTTGCTCGGGTTCATCTTTGGCCACAACCTGGCCAGCCTGGCGTTGTTCGAGAAGTTTGGCTTCGCTCGCTGGGGCGAGTTGCCAAAAGTGGCCGTGCTGGATGGGGTAGAACGCGACGTGGTCATCGTCGGACGGCGGGCTACGTCTTCGGCTACACTTGCGTGAGCGACATCACGGAGGTGGAGCTGTTGAAAACCGACCCGATCTCGTTTCCTGCGGCACGTCTGTAGGCGCAGGATCAATACCCAGCGGGGCGACCGTGGATGTCGTCATCGATGGGGTAGGCACGCTCTCCAACCGCTATACATGAGTCGTCTTTCACGCAACGCATCATGAAGGTCGCAGTCGTGGGCGCTGGAGCGATCGGAGGCTACCTGGGTGTCAGGCTGGCTCAGGCCGGCGAGGCGGTTACTTTCATCGCGCGCGGCGCCAATCTCGCGGCCATTCGCGCCGGCGGCATGAAGCTGATCCTGGAGGACGGCAGCGAGTTGCATGCCGAGGGTGCGCGCGCATTCGAGAGGATGAGCGATGCGGGCCCTCAGGACGTCGTACTGTTGACGCTCAAAGCGCATCAGGTCGCGGCGGTCGCTCCCGATCTGAACTACCTCTGCCACGGGCAGACCAGCGTCGTCACGATGCAGAACGGGATTCCGTGGTGGTACTTCTACAAGCACGGTGGGCAGTACGAAGGCACGCCGGTCGTCTGCGCCGACCCCGACGGTGGCATTGCGCGCGGCATTGATGCCGCGCGGGTAATCGGCAGCGTCGTATATCCGGCTGCCAACCTCATCTCGCCCGGCGTGGTCAAGGTTGTCGAGGGCAACCGCTTCACGCTGGGAGAGCTCGATGGTTCGACCACGCCGCGCATCGAGGCCATCGCGGCGAGCTTCACCAAGGCCGGTTTCAAAGCGCCTATCACGCAGGACATCCGCAGTGAGATCTGGCTCAAGCTCTGGGGCAACCTGAGCTTCAATCCCGTCAGTGCGCTGACGCACGCCACCTTGGCAGACATCTGTCGATACCCGCTCACGCGCGACCTGGCGGCGCAGATGATGGCCGAGGCCGAGGCCATCGCCAAGAAACTCGGCGTAACCTTCCGTGTCAGCATCGAACGCAGGATTGCCGGTGCGGAGAAAGTCGGCGCGCACAAGACTTCGATGCTGCAGGACGTGGAGCAGGGACGGCCGATCGAGATCGAGGCGCTGGTCGGCTCGGTGGTCGAGCTGGGCCGGTTGACCCAGACGCCGACGCCTCACATCAGCGCCGTCTACGCGTGCGCAAGCCTGTTGGCGAAGACGCTCAATGCCCGGCACGAGAAGCTCAGGCTCGAGGGTTAGGCCCGGAGTCGTTTCCGATTGCGGACCAACCAAGGGATCGTCGACATGAGCAGTTCGCCTACAACTGTGCTCGAGCTTCTGGAAGCGGGAGCGCCCGGCGCGACCGCCCTGAGCAGACCGGGCGGCGCGCCGCTCACGTACCAGGCGTTGCGCCAACTCGTGCGCGATACCTTTAGCGCGCTCAATGCCAGGGGAATCGGTCGCAACGACCGCGTCGCGATCGTGCTCGACAACGGTCCGGCGATGGCTGCCGCGTTCGTGAGCGTCGCGGCTGGTGCGACCGCCGCTCCGCTGAACCCGGGATACCGGGCTGACGAATTCGAGTTCTACCTGATGGACTTGAACGCCAAGCTGCTGATCGTCGAGCAAGACAAAGCATCTCCCGCGATCGATGTCGCGAGCAAGCTCGGCGTTCCGATCGCGCGGGTTGCGAGAATGCCCGAACGAGGCGCGGGCAGCTTCGCTCTCATATTCGCCGAAGGACGGGCGGCGTCGCCGCTGCCACACCCCGGTCCGGCGTCAGCGGACGACATCGCATTGGTTCTGCATACCTCCGGAACGACATCGCGTCCGAAGATCGTGCCGCTCGCCCAGCGCAACGTATGCGCTTCGGCGCGCAACGTTCGGCAGACCTTGGCATTTACCGCTGCAGACCGCGGGCTCAACATCATGCCGCTGTTCCACATCCACGGCCTGATCGCTGGAATCCTGGCACCGTTGTCGGCCGGGGGGGAAGTGTGCTGCACGACCGGATTCAACGCTCTGAAATTCTTCTCCTGGGTGGCCGAGGCGCATCCCACCTGGTACACCGCGGTGCCGACCATGCATCAGGCGATACTATCTCGCGCCGCGAACAACGGCGATGTGATCAAGGCCAATCCGCTGCGCTTCATCCGCTCGTCTTCGTCGTCCCTGCCGCCGCAGGTGATCAAGGGGCTCGAAGAGGTGTTCGGCGCACCGGTCATCGAGTCCTATGGCATGACGGAAGCCGCACATCAGATGGCGAGCAATCCGTTGCCGCCCGAGGTGCGCAAGCCTGGAACCGTTGGCGTACATGCCGGGCCGGAGGTGTGCGTGATTGACCTGGACGGCAATCCGTTACCGTCAGGCATCGCAGGAGAGATCGCAATCCGTGGTGAGAACGTAATGTCCGGCTACGAGAACAATTCGAAGGCCAACGCCGAGGCTTTCACCAATGGGTGGTTTCGCACCGGCGACCAGGGCGTGATGGATGCGGACGGGTACCTGACGATCACCGGCCGCTTGAAGGAGATCATCAATCGCGGCGGGGAAAAGATCTCGCCGCGCGAAGTGGATGAGGTCCTCATGGATCACCCGGCAGTTCAGCAGTGCGTCACCTTTGCCGTTCCGCACGACAAGCTGGGCGAAGATGTTGCCGCGGCCGTGGTGCTGCGCGATGGCGTCCAGGCGAGCGAGAAGGACTTGCGGGAGTTCGCAGCGAAGCGCATAGCGGACTTCAAGGTCCCGCGCAAGATACTCATCGTCGCCGAGATTCCCAAGGGCGCGACCGGAAAACTGCAGCGCATCGGGCTCGCCCAGAAGCTGGGCCTAGTGCCGGAGAAGGCGGGCTAGGCGTGCCGAGCAAGCGATCAGGGCGCAGGCATGCGCGAGGAGTGATGCGAGACGATCATCCATCGGCCGTCGCGCTGGTAAAACACGAAAGTAAAGCGCAGCGGCGTGATGATTTCCTGTCCCTCCTGAACGCTGTGTGAAGTGTAGTAACCCGAGTTGATTGCGGTATCGCCGTACACCCTGACGTGCTGTTCGCCGATGGCCATGCGCAGATTGGGGCGCCTTGTAGTGGAGTCGGTGAAGTATTCCAGCACCGCATCGGGTGTGGTGCGGATGGTCGGGGAAATCGTTCCCCAGAACACCGCGTCGTCCGAATAGAGTGCCGCGATCCGCTGCGCGTCCCGGGTGTTGAAGGCCTCGGCCCAGGCCGTCGTTGCCGCGATGATCTCCTTTTGCACCGCGTCATCATCCGCGAGCGCCACGGAGCCCGTCAGCAAAAGAAACATAGTGGCGAGCAGGCGAAACATGGTTGAAGCCGCGACGAATCCTTTGTGCCGTGTGCGGCCTGCTGCGTGCAGGGGAAGAGCGTTATTCCTTGCATTCCGCATTCTTATTCCTTCCTTCGTGTTCCTTTCTTCTACCTTCGTGACCCTTCGTGTTGAAAGCGTCTTAAGACCGGCGTAGCCGGCCGTTCAGTGCGCTTTCTCCCAATTAGGGCCGGCACCGACATCCACAACCAGCGGCACATCGAGTCTTGCGACGTTTCCCATCAGCTTCGGCAGTTCCTTTTTTACCGATTCGAGTTCGCCCTCCGGCACTTCGAGCACCAGTTCGTCGTGCACCTGCATGATCAGCCGGCTGCCGATCGCAGATGTCGCGATCCAGTCGTGCACGGCGATCATCGCCAGCTTGATTAGGTCGGCCGCGGTGCCCTGCATCGGCGCGTTGATCGCCGCGCGTTCGGCGCCCTGGCGGCGCGCGCCGTTCCCGCTTCTGATCTCGGGCAGGTAAAGCCGGCGGCCGAACACGGTCTCGACGTAACCGAGCTCGCGCGCCGTCTCGCGGGTGCGCTCCATGTATTCCTTCACGCCCGGGTAGCGCTGGAAGTAGCGCTCCATGTATTGCTGCGCGGCGCTGCGTTCGATGCCGAGCTGCGAGGCCAGCCCGAACGCGGACATGCCGTAGATCAGGCCGAAGTTGATTACCTTGGCGTAGCGGCGCTGCTCGCTGGTCACGGGCGCCGACTCGATACCGAATATTTCCGACGCGGTATGGCGATGCACGTCCTCGCCGGCGGCGAAGGCCTTGAGCAGGCTCTTGTCCTGCGACAGGTGAGCCATGATGCGCAGTTCGATCTGCGAATAATCTGCCGATACGAGTACGGATCCTTGCGGCGCGATGAAGGCTTCACGGATGCGGCGGCCCTCGGCGGTGCGCACCGGGATGTTCTGCAGGTTCGGATCGTTGCTCGCCAGCCGCCCGGTCACCGCCACCGCCTGCGCGTAATTGGTATGCACACGTCCCGTCGCCGGATTCACCATCTTCGGCAGCTTGTCGGTGTAGGTGGACTTCAGTTTGGCGAGTCCCCGGTACTCGAGGATCAGCTTCGGCAGCGGATGGTCGAGCGCGAGTTCCTGCAAGACGTCCTCGTCGGTGGAAGGCTGGCCTCCCGGCGTTTTCTTCTTGACCGGCAGGCCTTTGCGCTCGAACAGGATCTCCTGGAGCTGCTTGGGCGAATTGAGATTGAAGGGTTGCCCGGCCTCCCGGTGTACCTTGTTCTCCAGTTCGATCATCTTTTCGCCGAGTTCGCGGCTCTGCTGCTCCAGCAGCGCGGAGTCGAGCAGCACGCCCTGGCGCTCCATCGCAAACAGGACTTCCAGCACCGGCATTTCGATGCCGCGGTAGACGCGATCCAGTTTCTCGTCGCGCTCGATCTGTGGATACAGCGCCCGGTGCAGTTGCAACGTCACGTCCGCGTCTTCGCCCGAGTACTCGGTGGCGCGCTCCACGCCGACTTGTTCGAAGGGAATGCGGCTCGCGCCCTTGCCGGTCACTTCGTCGTAGCTGATGGTTGTGATGCCCAGGTGCCGGGCCGCGAGGCTATCCATGTCGTGCGCCTGGTGGCTTTCCAGTACGTAGGACTGCAACAGCGTGTCGTGCTCGATGCCAGACAGCAATACGCCGTGATTGGCGAACACGTGCTTGTCGTACTTCAGGTTCTGACCGACCTTCCGATGCTTCGGACTCTGCATCCAATCCTTCAGCAGTGCGAGCACCGTATCCAGTGCAAGCTGCTCCGGCGCGCCGGCGTAGTTGTGCCCGACCGGTATATACGCGGCGTGATGGGGCTCGACCGAAAGCGAGATGCCGACCAGTCGTGCGGTCATGGGGTCGAGTCCGGTGGTTTCGGTGTCGATCGAGGCGAGTTCGGCGGTTTCGATGCGGGAGAGCCAAGTCTTGAGGTCGTGCTCCGTAAGTACGGTCTGGTAGTTGCGTTCAGGTGAGGCGTGAGGGGTGAGGGGTGGGGGGTGAGGGGTGAGGCGTGAGGGGTGAGGCGATGAAGCCGGAGACTCGGTTTCACCTTGCGCCTCGTGCCCCGTGCCTCGTGCCTGAAGCTCCTTCAACCAGGTCTTGAATTCGAGGCGATCGAAGAGAACCGTTAGTTTCGCCGTGTCCTGCGGCTGTGGGGTGAGATCCTCGAGCTTCACCGGCAGCTCGACGTCGCACTTGATGGTGAGGAGTTTCCTTGCCTGTGGCAGCCAGTCCAGCGACTTGCGCAGGTTCTCGCCGACCACACCGGAGACTTCGTTGGCGTGGGCGACCACCTGGTCCAGCGTCCCGTACTGCTTCAACCATTTCACTGCCGTCTTTGGCCCGACCTTCTCCACGCCCGGCACGTTGTCCACGCTGTCGCCGACCAGTGTGAGATAGTCAACCATCTGTTCCGGCCTGACGCCGAACTTCTCTTCGACGCCCTTTTCGTCGAGGTTCTCGTTGGACATGGTGTTCACCAGCCTGACCGTCGGGTTGACCAGTTGAGTGATGTCCTTGTCGCCGGTGGATATGACGGTGTGCACGCCCCTGGCCTCGGCCTGCTTTGCCAGCGTGCCGATGACGTCGTCGGCTTCGACCCCCTCGACCATCAGCAGCGGCCAACCCAGCGCGCGCACACTCTGGTGCAGAGGTTCGATCTGGGCGACCAGCTCCTCCGGCATGGGCGGGCGGTTGGCCTTGTATTCGGTGTACCAGTCGTCGCGGAAGGTCTTTCCTTTTGCGTCGAATACGCAAGCGATATAATCCGCCGCAGTTTCCTTACGCAGCCGGCGCAGCATGTTGAGCACGCCGTACACGGCGCCGGTCGGTTCGTTGTTCCTGTTGCGCAGGTCGGGAAGCGCGTGGAATGCGCGGTAAAGGTAGGAAGAACCGTCGACCAGCAAGAGCGTTTTCATCGATGATCAGCGCGGAAAATCCAGCATGAGTGAAAAGCAGAAGATTCCGGTATCGTTCGCCCCCGAGTTCGTCGAGAAAGCGTGGTCGGCGCGCGAATCCTGGCGGGTGTTCGGGATTATGGCAGAATTCGTCGAGGCCACCGAACGCCTCGCCAACGTCCGGCCCGCAGTCAGCATATTCGGCAGCGCGCGGGTCCCACCCGACCATCCCTACTACCGTCTGACCGAGGAAATCGCGCGCCAGCTTTCGGACGCCGGCTTCAGCGTCATTTCCGGCGGCGGCCCGGGCGTGATGGAAGCGGCCAACAAGGGCGCCTTCTTCGGCCGCTCGCTCTCGGTTGGGCTCAACATCCAGTTGCCGCACGAGCAGATCTCCAACCAGTACCAGGACGTTAGCCAGACCTTCCGCCACTTTTTTGCGCGTAAGGTCATGTTCGTGAAATTCGCCTCTGCGTACGTGGTGGTGCCGGGCGGATTCGGCACCATGGACGAACTGATGGAGGCGATGACGCTGGTGCAAACGCAGAAGATCCGCCGCATTCCGATCATCCTGGTGCAGGAATCCTACTGGCGCGGCCTGATCGACTGGATGAAAGATCGCATGATAGGCGAAGGCATGATCGATGCAGCCGACATGGACTTGATCAAGGTCATCGACGAACCCAGACAAGTTGTCGAGGCGATCTTCAACCATTACGAGAAGCGCGGCTTCGAACCGTCCGCGGCCGAGCGCGAAGCGCAACTGAATCTGTAGCCCGTTCATGTCCGTCTTCACCACCGTTACGCCGGAACAGCTTTCGGCCTGGCTGCGCAATTACTCGATCGGCGTGCTCACCGATTTGCAGGGCATTCTGTCCGGGATCGAGAACACCAACTATTTCGTCACTACCACGCACGGCAAGTTCGTGCTGACCCTGTTCGAGAAGCTCACCCGCCAGGAGCTGCCGTTTTATCTGAACCTGATGGCGCATCTTTCCAGCCACGGCGTGCCCTGTCCGAAGCCGATTGCCAACCTGCAGAATGAATTGCTGGGTGAACTCAATGGCAAGCCGGCGGCGATCGTCACCTGTCTCGAAGGCCATCCGGTTGCCGACGCGACGGCCGAGCATTGCGCGCGCGTCGGCGGCGTGCTGGCGGACATGCATCTCGCCGGCCGGACATTCAAGGGACATCTCGACAACCTGCGAGGGGAGAAGTGGTGGACCGCCTGCGCGCCGGAGATCTATCCCTTCCTCACTGCCGAGGACGCGGAGCTGCTGGAGTCGGAAATACGCTTTCAGGCGCAGCAAGCGCGCGAAGGCCTGCCGCGCGGCGTGGTTCATGCCGACCTATTCCGCGACAACGTGTTGATCCAGCACGATCGAAATCGTGGCGACCACATCGGCGGGCTCATCGATTTCTACTTTGCCTGCGTCGATTGTTTTGTCTACGACGTAGGGATTACGGTGAACGACTGGTGTACCAACGCGGACGCGACGCTCGACCCGGTGCGCACGCAGGCGCTGCTGGAGGCGTACACCTCGGTGCGGCCGTTTACCGACCAGGAGCGCGACGCCTGGCCATGGATGCTGCGCGCCGGAGCGCTTCGATTCTGGGTTTCGCGGCTTTACGATTTCCATCTGCCGCGCCCCGGCGAACTCACCCACGCGCACGATCCGGAGCGTTTCCGCCGCATTCTGCTCGGTCACCGCAAGGCCGCGGACCGGCCGCAGCGGCTGACTGTATAAATCCGAAGGCAATCCTCATGAAGATCCGGAGTGTCGCGCCCGGCCGCGGCTGGCAGTGGATCATCGCGGCCTTTCAATTGTTCCGCAAGAACCCGCTGATCTGGTTGGTGCTCAACATGGCGCTGATGCTGCTCGGTTTGGCTCTGAGCCTGTTGCCGGTGATCGGCGCCTACGTGCTGTACCTGCTCACCCCGGTGTTCCTCGGCGGCATCATGGCGGCCGCCAAGGACCTTGAGGCCGGGCAAGACATCGAGATTGCGCATCTGTTCCGCGGTTTTCGCCACAACGCCGCGCATCTGGTTACGGTCGGCGGGGTGTATCTGGTGGGACAGGTGGTGATCTCCGGCGTGATGCTGACGCTCGGCGGTTCGGAGTTCCAGGAAGCGGTGACGGCAGGGATCGGCGCGCTCGATGCTTCGGCGCTCACGCCCGAGGGCGCAAGGCAACTGTTGCAGGCGATGCTGGTGGGAACGCTCTTGTTCGTGCCGCTGGCGATGGCGGTGTGGTTTGCACCTGCGCTGGTGATCCTCGACGACCAGCCCGGCTTCCAGGCGTTGTGGATCAGTCTGCAGGCTTGCTTGCGCAACGCCCTGCCCCTGCTGCTCTACAGCATCGTGAGTTCCGTACTGCTCGTGTTCGCGGTGATCCCCTTCGGCCTCGGGCTGATCGTGTGGATCCCGGTGATGTTGCTGACGATCTACACCGGCTATCGCGACGTGTTCGTCTCCGCCTAGGCGGTGATCTGAACGGGTTTTAGCTTACGCGGGAACAAGTTTGGCGTAGTCGAGCGCGAGCCACTTGAGTCCCGCGTCGCGGAAGTTGACCTGGACCCGCGCGTCCGAGCCGCGGCCTTCGGCGTTGACGATCACCCCGGCGCCGAACTTCGGATGCACCACGTTCTGACCGATGCGCCAGCCTGATGGGCCGGTCTCGACCTTCGGCGCCGTGGTGTCGAAACCGGCTTCATATCCCCTGGAGGCGACGAAGCCCGAGAACTTCGTGGTGTTGATCCGTTTAAGCAACTCGTCGGGAATCTCATCTAAAAAGCGCGAGGGCACGTTGTAGCGGGTCTGGCCGTGCAGCATGCGCGTCTGCGCGTGAGTGAGGTAAAGCCTGCAGCGTGCGCGGGTGAGCGCGACGTACATCAGGCGCCGTTCCTCTTCCAGGCCGTCCTGCTCCGACAAGCTGTTTTCGTGCGGGAACAAACCTTCCTCCAGGCCGCTGATGAACACCGTGTGAAACTCCAAACCCTTGGCCGAGTGCACGGTCATCAGTTGCAATGCGTCCGCACCCTCACCCGCCTGGTGCTCGCCGGCTTCGAGCGCAGCGTGCGCCAGGAACGCGTTCAGAGGGTTCAGACCTTCCGACCTGATCTCGCCCTCCGGGCTTATCAACGTGATCGGGCCGCCCTCACCGACGAACGCCGTCGCCGCGTTGGTCAGTTCATTGAGGTTCTCGATCCGGTCCGCGCCCTCCTTCTCGGTCTGGTAGTGCGCGATCAGACCGCTGCTTGCAACCACGTGCTCGACGATCTCGGGCAGCGGCAGGTTCTCGCACGCTTTGCGCATCGTCTCGATCAACTGGATGAACGCGGCGATGCTGGTGCCGGCCTTGCCGCCCAGCGTATTGGTGCAGGCGGCCTGCCACAGCGAGATACCGCGCCCTGCGGCGGCATCCTGCAGTTGCTCGAGACTGCGGTTGCCGATTCCGCGCGTCGGGAAGTTGACCACCCTCAGGAAAGCGCCGTCATCGTCCGGATTCGCAGAAAGGCGCAGGTAGGCGAGTGCGTGCTTGATCTCCTGGCGCTCGAAAAAGCGCAGTCCCCCGTACACGCGATAGGAGATCCCGGCATTGAACAGCGCATGCTCGAGCACGCGCGACTGCGCGTTCGAGCGGTACAGCAGCGCCATGTCGGACAGCGCCACGCCCCCGTTGTGAAGTTGGCGCACCTCGTCGAGGATGTAGGCAGCTTCCTCGACGTCGGTCATCGCCTGGTAAATGCGAAGCGGCTCGCCGCTTCCTTCCGAGGTCCACAGGTTCTTGCCCAGCCGGGAGCGGTTGTGGCGGATCAGCGCGTTGGCTGCATCGAGGATGTTGCCGTGGCTGCGGTAGTTCTGCTCGAGCTTGATGACTTTCTCGATACCGAAGTCCTTCTCCAGATCGAGCATGTTGCCGGCGTGCGCCCCGCGAAACCTGTATATGGACTGGTCGTCGTCTCCCACCCCAAAGATAGTGTTGTTCGGACCCGCCAGCAATTTCAGCCACTGGTACTGCAGCCGGTTGGTGTCCTGGAATTCGTCCACCAGGATATGCTTGAAGCGGCCGCGGTAATGATCCCGCAGCAGCTCGTTGCGGCCCAGCAGTTCGTAACAGCGCAGCAGCAGTTCGGCGAAATCCACCACACCTTCGCGATTGCACTGCGCCTCGTAGGCTTCGTAGACCGTCAGCAGCCGGCGCGAGAAATCGTCGGGCGCTTCCGTTTGCGCTGCCCGCGAACCCCGCTCTTTGGCTGCGTTGATGAAATTCTGCGCCTGCCGCGGGGGGTACTTTTCGTCGTCCACGTTCATTGCCTTCATCACCCGCTTGATTACCGCCAGCTGATCGCCGGAGTCAAGGATCTGAAAGGTCTGCGGCAATGCGGCGTCGCGGTGGTGCGCGCGCAGGATGCGGTTGCACAGTCCATGGAAAGTGCCGACCCACATGCCGCGGGTCTTGATCGGCAACATCGCCGAAATGCGGGTGAGCATTTCGCGCGCGGCCTTATTGGTGAAGGTCACCGCCAGGATACTCAGCGGCCCGATCTGGCCGGTCTGAATCAGCCAGGCGATGCGAGTGGTGAGTACGCGAGTCTTTCCCGAGCCGGCACCGGCAAGGATCAGCGCGGACTGGTGCGGGAGCGTGACGGCTTCGAGCTGCTGGGGATTCAGGCCTTCGAGAATCGACATTCGGAAAACGCGGACAGGTGCGGTTTCGGTGCCGAATTATAAGGGAAACGCCCGTCAAAACATTCGGCCACGGCGTACGAATGCGGACCTGAACGCTATAATCCGCTCTTTTGAGGCTTTAGGTTTCATTCATCATGCAGCCGCATTATCAGCCCGCCGCAATCGAGCAGCAGATCCAACAAGAGTGGGCGGACAAAAAATCCTTCCGCGCGATCGACGCCTCCCACAAGCCGAAGTACTACTGCCTGTCGATGTTCCCCTATCCGTCGGGGAAGCTGCACATGGGCCACGTGCGCAACTACACCATCGGCGATGTGCTGTCGCGCTACTACCGGATGCGCGGCTTTAACGTGTTGCAGCCGATGGGCTGGGACGCATTCGGGCTGCCCGCCGAGAACGCGGCGATGGCCAACAACGTGCCCCCGGCGAAGTGGACCTACGACAACATCGCCTACATGAAGAAGCAGCTCAAGTCGCTGGGCTTCGCTATCGATTGGGAACGCGAGCTGGCTACGTGCCGGCCGGACTACTACCGCTGGAACCAGTGGTTGTTCCTGCGCATGCTGGAGAAGGGGCTGGCCTACAAGAAGACCGGCACAGTTAACTGGGACCCCGTGGACCAAACCGTGCTCGCCAACGAACAGGTGATCGACGGCCGGGGCTGGCGTACCGGCGCGCTGGTGGAAAAGCGCGAGATCCCGATGTACTACCTGGCGATCACGCGCTACGCCGAGGAATTGCTGTCGTCGCTCGACCGCCTTTCCGGCTGGCCCGAGCGCGTGAAAACCATGCAGGCAAACTGGATCGGCAAGAGCTTCGGGGTACGGCTGGCTTTCCCTTGCGTGCTCGACGGCAGGGCCGGGAAACTCTGGGTATTTACCACCCGCGCCGACACCATCATGGGCGTGACTTTTGTCGCAGTCGCCGCGGAGCATCCTCTCGCTGCCGAGGCGGCCGGGCGCAATCCCAAGCTCGCCGAATTCGTCGAGGAATGCAAGCGCAGTGGCGTGCAGGAGGCCGAGATCGCCACTCAGGAAAAAAAGGGCATGCCCACCGGGATATTCGTGGAGCATCCGGTGACCGGCGAAATGATCGAGGTGTGGGTCGGCAATTACGTGCTCATGAGCTACGGAGAAGGCGCGGTGATGGGCGTGCCCGGCCACGACGAGCGCGATTTCGCCTTTGCCAAGAAGTACGGGCTGCCGATCTTGCCGGTGATTTACTTAGAGGGCAGGCCGTATTCGCTTGACGCGTGGCAGCCCTGGTACGCCGACTACGGCGTTTGCGTGAACTCCGGCAAGTACGACCGCATGTCGTATCAACAGTCGGTGGACGCGATCACGGCGGACCTCAAGGCGAGAGGCCTTGGCGAGAAACAGGTGACCTGGCGCTTGCGCGACTGGGGCATCTCGCGCCAGCGCTACTGGGGATGCCCGATCCCGATTGTCCATTGCAAATCCTGTGGCGATGTACCGGTGCCCGACGAGCAGTTGCCGGTGGTCCTGCCCGAGGATTGCGTGCCGGACGGTAGCGGCAATCCGCTCGGCAAGCGGCCGGATTTCCTCAACACCGCCTGTCCGAAGTGCGGAAAGCCGGCCAAGCGCGAAACCGACACCATGGACACCTTCGTGGATTCGTCCTGGTACTTCCTGCGCTTCGCCTGTGCCGATCAGCAGGCAAGCATGGTGGATGAACGGGTGAACTACTGGCTGCCGGTGGACCAGTACATCGGCGGCATAGAGCACGCCATACTGCACCTGCTGTACTCGCGCTTCTGGACCAAGGTGATGCGCGATCTGGGGCTGGTGAAGCTCGACGAGCCGTTCACGCGGCTGCTCACACAGGGCATGGTGCTCAACGAGATTTTCTTGCGCAAGACCGACGGCGGCCGTATCCAGTATTTCAATCCCTGCGATGTGCAGCTCGAGATGGACGGCCAGGGCAAACGCATCGGGGCGGTGCTCAAGTCGGATGCCAGGCCGGTCGAGTCGGGGGGCATTCGCACCATGTCGAAATCGAAGAACAACGGCGTGGATCCGCAGGCGCTGATCGATCAGTTCGGCGCCGATACGGCGCGGTTTTTCATGATGTTCACCTCGCCGCCCGAGGACACACTGGCGTGGAACGACGAGGGCGTCGAGGGCGCATTCAAGTTCCTGCGCCGCTTGTGGAAGTTCGCGCACGACAACCAGGCATCAATCGGGGACCAGAACGCGCGCGGCGCGGACGCTGGCGCCAAGGATGCGAGGCACGACCTGCATCAACACCTGCAGCAGGCCAACTTCGACTACGAGCGCAAGCAATTCAACACCGTGGCGTCGGCGGCCCACAAAATTCTGAACTTGCTGGACGGCGACGCGGTTGCCGCGGCGCCCCCCGCCGCGCGCGCTGTGCTGCTGCGCGAGGGCATGGGAATACTGTTGCGGCTGCTGGCGCCGATCACGCCGCACATTGCTCAGACACTTTGGCGCGAGCTGGGCTATGGCGCCGATATGCTCGATGCACCCTGGCCGGAAGCGGATGAGGCTGCGCTGGTACGGGATGAGATCGACCTGGTGCTCCAGGTCAACGGCAAGCTGCGCGGCAACATCCGGGTGGCGCGCACCGCGGACCGCGCCGTGATCGAGCGGCTGGCGATGCAGAACCCGAATGCGCAGAAACACATTGCCGGACAGACGGTCAAAAAAGTCGTGGTGGTGCCGGGACGGTTGGTGAACATCGTCGTCTGAGGGGCAGGATCGAGGATCGGGGATTGAGGATTCAAACTAAAGTCCTCGTGAAAACGGAAAATCTGAATGAAGGCTACCAATTTGAGCGATCTTGCCGGTGTTCATTCATTGCGCGATCCTTTATGGGGATTTCACTCAATCCTCTATCCTCAGTCCTCAATCCCAATCATCGCGATGCTTGTCATCGCGATGACGCTTTCAGCTTGCGGCTTCCAGTTGCGCGGGCAGGCCGCCCTACCGTTCGAGACCATCCATGTCGAGGCGCCTGGGTTCTCTCCTTTTGCCAAGGATCTCGAACGTGCCATCCGCTCCGGCAGCAAGACCCGCATCGTCGCAAGCCGCGACCAGGCCGAGGCAGTGGTCCAGATCGTCGGTGAGTCGCAGGAAAAGCTCATCCTGTCGTTGTCCAGCGGCGGCAAGGTGCGCGAATTCGACTTGCGTTATCGGGTCGCCTACCGGCTGACCGATCGCACCGGCACCGATCTCGCGTCGCCCGGAGAGATCGTTCTGCGCCGCGACATGACTTACGACGATACCGAAGTGCTCGCCAAGGAATCGGAGGAGTTGCTCCTGTTTCGCGACATGAAGACAGACGCGATCCGGCAGATGCTGCGGCGCCTGTCGGTGGCGAAACCCGCGTCGTAACGGCCGGCGGATATAATCCGCACAACCCAGGCCCCAGAGTTCCCATGCCACCCGAAGGTTCCGTCGGCGTCGTCAGCCCGAAACTTGCGCACTTCGATGATCCGATCGCGCTCAGGAGCGGCGCGCGCCTGGTGTCGTACGACCTCGCCTATGAAACCTACGGCACGCTCAACGCCGCGCGCGACAACGCGGTGCTGGTTTGCCACGCGCTGAACGCCTCGCACCATGTCGCCGGGGTCTACGCTGACGAACCGGAAAACGTCGGCTGGTGGGACAACCTGATCGGCCCGGGCAAGCCGGTGGATACAAAGCGCTTCTTCGTCGTCGGCGTCAATAACCTCGGTGGCTGCCACGGATCCACCGGCCCTTCCAGCATCAATCCCGAAACCGGCAGGCCGTGGGGTGCGGATTTTCCGGTGGTGACGGTGGACGACTGGGTGGAAGCGCAAGCACGGCTGGCCACACGGCTGGGCATCGAACGCTTTGCCGCTGTCATGGGTGGGAGCCTCGGCGCGATGCAGGCGCTGCAGTGGGCCATCAGCCAGCCGGAGCGCGTGCGTCATTCCATCGTGATTGCTGCCGCGCCCAGGCTTTCGGCGCAGAACATTGCCTTCAACGAGGTGGCGCGCCAGGCGATCACCACCGATCCGGATTTCCACGGGGGTAATTACTACTCGTACGGGGTGATACCGAGGCGGGGGCTTCGCATCGCCCGCATGATCGGGCACATCACCTATCTGTCCGATGACGTGATGGCGGAGAAATTCGGCCGCGAATTGCGCGAAGGCGCGTTCAAGTTCAATTTCGACGTCGAATTCCAGATCGAGTCTTACCTGCGCTACCAGGCCGACCGATTCGCAGAACGCTTCGACGCCAACACTTATTTGCGTATCACCAAGGCGCTCGACTACTTCGACCCGGCTGCCGCCTGCGGCGGCGATCTGTCTGCAACGTTGAAACCCGCGAAGGCGGGATTCCTGTTGGTGTCGTTCACTTCGGACTGGCGTTTTTCGTCGGCGCGTTCACGCGAGATCATCAAGGCGCTGGTGGACAATCGCCTGAACGTGAGCTATGCGGAGATAGACGCGCCGCACGGCCACGACGCGTTCCTGATGGACGATCCGCGCTACCACAAACTCATACATACCTACTTCAGCAATATCGTCCTGCAGGGCGCGGGAACATGAGCGCGGCAGCAACCCTTGCCGCGCTGTCCGGCCGTTCCGACTTTGCCGCGATCGCGAAGTGGATCAAACCCAATGCGCAGGTACTCGACCTCGGTTGCGGCGACGGATCGTTGCTGCGCCACTTGATGCAGGCGCGCGGGGTGACCGGTTACGGCATCGAGATAGACGATGCCAAGGTGCTGGCCTGCGTGCGCAACGGCGTGAACGTGCTGCAGAACGACCTTGAGTCGGGCCTGTCGGGCTTCGAGTCGAATTCCTTTGATTACGTGATCCTGTCGCAGACGCTGCAGGCGGTGCGCCACACCGAACGCATCCTCAAGGACATGCTTCGAGTCGGCCGCGAGGGCATCGTCACGTTTCCGAACTTCGGCTACTGGCGGCATCGGCTGCAGATTCTGGCCGGGCGCATGCCGGTGTCCAGGGAACTGCCTTACGAGTGGTACGACACCCCGAACATCCACCTTTTCACCATCAGGGATTTCGAGGCTTACTGCAGAACCCACGGCGTGCGTATTCTCGAACGCTTGGTGATGGACGACGCCAAGCCGGTGAACGTGCTGCCCAACCTGCTGGGCTCGCTCGCGGTCTTCCGCTTCGACGCGGGTTCGCGCGTGTAGCGGCGAATTACCTGCCGGCCTTGCGTGGTCCTGTGCTGGTATGGGAGCGAGCCGCCAGCCACACCAGCACCAATACCGGCAGGCCGAGTATCGCCGTGCCGGTGAAAAACGCCTCGTAGCCGAAGGTATCCACCGCCAGGCCTGACCAACCCGCGATGAACTTCGGCAGCAGCAGCATGATCGAGCTGAACAGCGCGTATTGAGTGGCCGAATAGGCGACGTTGGTGAGCCCCGACAGATAGGCTACGAAGGCCGCGCTGGCGATGCCGGCGCTGAGGTTGTCCGCGGAAATCACCAATATCAGGCTGCCGATGTCGTGCCCGCGCGTGGTGAGCCAGGCAAACAGCAGATTGGTCGCCGCCGACAACAGCGCACCCACGAACAATACCCGCATGACCCCCAGGCGCAGGCTCAGCACCCCGCCGATCACTGCGCCCACCAGCGTCATGATCACACCGTAGACGCCGGACACTGCCGCCACCTCGTCCTTGGTGAATCCCATGTCGCGGTAGAAGGGATTGGACATCACACCGAGCACAATGTCGGAGATGCGGTAAGTTGCGATCAGCGCGAGCAACAACATCGCGTGCCAGCGATAGCGCAATACGACATCCAGAAACGGGCTTGCCACCGCCGAATAGAACCAGGCCACCAGCCGCGCCAACGGTGCGGGAAGCGGACCGGACTCAAACCGCACCGCGGCATGCCGTTCGCGTTCGCGCGTCTCGGCCGGGACGCTGGTCGCGGGTTCGCGCGAGAACAGCACGGTGAGAACGCCGACCGCCATCAGCGCTGCCATCACCAGATAGGCGATAACCCAGGGCGCATGCTGATAGGTCTGCTCGTCCGCATCGAGGGCTGCCGCGATCCACAGCGCTCCCGCCGAAGCGCAAATCATCGCCGCGCGATAGCCCACCTGATAGGCCGCCGCCATCGCGGCCTGCAGCGCCTGCTCAGCGGACTCGATGCGAAAGGCATCGAGCGCAATGTCCTGTGTGGCGGACGCAAAGGCGACCAGCAGGGCGAGAAGCACCAGGCGTTCGAGATGCGAAACCGGATCGGTGACCGCCATACCGGCCAGGCCGATCATGATGGCGAACTGCGAAAACAGCAGCCAGCTGCGACGCCGCCCGAGAATGCGAGTAAGCCAGGGCAGCGGCAACCGGTCCACCAGCGGCGCCCATACCCACTTGAAGGCATAAGCGAGTCCCACCCAGCTCAGGAAACCGATGGTCGTGCGGTCGATGCCGGACTCGCGCAACCGGTAGGACAGGGTTCCCAGCACCAGCAGCAACGGCAGGCCGGCGGAAAACCCCAGCAGCACCATGCGTGCGACGCGCGGCTCGCCATAAACGGCAAAATCGCGGACCCAGCGGCGCACACGCTCAAGTGTGCTCACCGGTCTTGCCTCGCGCGCGGCCGTCTCGTCAGAGCGCGAAGTCATAATCGATGATAAGAGGTGCGTGGTCGCTGAAACGCTGCGCCTTGTAGATCGCGGCGCTTCTGGCTTTGGCAGCGATACCGGGCGTGGCGAGCTGATAGTCGATGCGCCATCCCACGTTATTGGCCCAGGCCCGGCCGCGGTTGGACCACCAGGTGTATTGCTCCGGTTCCTGGTTGAGGCGGCGAAATACGTCCACGTACCCGAGCTTGTCGAGTACGCCGGAAAACCACTCGCGCTCCTCAGGCAGGAAGCCCGAGTTCTTCTGGTTGGAGCGCCAGTTCCTGAGGTCTATTTCCTTGTGTGCGACATTCCAGTCGCCGCAGAGAATGACGTCCCGGCCGCTTTGCGCAAGCCTGTGCAGCGGCGCGATGAAACGCTCCATGAAACTGAACTTGATTGCCAGACGCTCGGGCGAACTCGATCCGGACGGAACATATACAGAGACGATGCTGAGATTGCCGAACTGTGCCTCGATGTAACGGCCTTCGGCATCGATGTCGGGAATGCCGAGGCCTTCGATCACGCGATCCGGTTTCCTGCGGCAATAGATGCCCACACCGCTATAGCCGGGCCGATCGGCACAATGAAAGTAGCCGCGGTATCCGCCGGGGTTACGGATCGCCTCGCCGAGGTCGCGGTCCTGCGCCTTGATCTCCTGGTCGCAAATCGCGTCGGCCGCCTGCGCGGACATCCACTCGAGAAAGCCTTTGTTGACTGCCGAACGTATGCCGTTTAGATTTAGGGAGACAATTCGCACGACGGGCAATGAAAAATTTCAGGCAGGAGTTTATTGAATTTGCCTTGGCCCGCGGCGTTCTCTGCTTCGGCGAGTTCAAGACCAAGGCCGGGCGTCTGTCGCCTTACTTCTTCAACGCCGGTTTGTTCAACGACGGCGAGGCGCTGCGAAAGCTCGGGCAATTCTACGCCAAAGCCATTGTCGCCGCCGATTCCGCCTTCGACATGCTGTTCGGTCCGGCTTATAAGGGCATCCCCCTGGTTTCCGCCACCGCGGTTGCGCTTGCCGAAATTGGGCGAAATTTGCCGTTCTGCTTCAATCGCAAGGAAGCCAAAGACCACGGTGAAGGCGGCACGACTGTTGGCGCACCGCTCGCCGGGCGGGTGCTGATCATCGACGACGTCATTTCCGCGGGCACTTCAGTGCGCGAATCGGTGCAGATCATTCGCGCGGCCGGCGCGGCGCCCTGCGGCGTGGTCATTGCACTCGACCGGATGGAGCGGGGCAGCGGCTCGCAGTCCGCTGCCGAGGAAGTGCGAAACGAGTTCGGCATTCCTGTGGTCAGCATCGCCACGGTCGAGGACCTGACTGTATTTCTGCGCGCCCGCGTGGATATGGCACGGCACTTGCAGGCGGTCGAACGCTACCGCAAGGAGTACGGGATATCCGCATGAAGGTCATTCGTTTGCTGGTGAGCCTGACAATAGCCGCGGTGCTGGCCGTTCCGGCAATGGCGCAGAAGAAACCCAAACCCGGTGGTTCCGGCCCGGTCATGTACAAGTGTGTGGACAGCCGCGGCATGGCTTACTACTCGGACAAACTGACACCGGAATGTAACCAGGTGGAGGAGATGAATCGTCAGGGCAGAGTGGTGAAGAAGCACGAAACCGCCAAGCCGGACGTGGCGCAAAAGCCGACGGCGGATCAGGAGGGCGCGCGCAAGGACTCGGCTGAAAAGCAACGCCGCGATCGTGCCCTGATCGCGACCTACACTTCGGAAGAGGAGATTGACCTGGCGCGCGACAACAGCTTGACGATTCCGTTGCAGGCGTCAAAGACGGCCGAAAACAGGCTGACAAAGGCGAATGCGCAGCTTTTCGATCTGAAGACGCAGGCGAACGCCCTGGCGGGAAAGCAGAAAGCGATCCCGCCGCATCTGCTAGAAGAAATCGACGCCAAGCAGAAGGAAATTTCGGCGATCGAGGCCGAGTTGCAGCAGAAAAAGAACTTTGCTGAGTCGATACGCGCCAGATACGAAGCCGACAAACTGCGTTACCGCGAACTGAAGACGGCCGGCAAATAGGCGCTGTTTATCCCAATCTTTTCTTCAGTATCTCGTTGACCTGGGCGGGATTGGCCTTGCCCTTGGTGGCTTTCATCACCTGGCCCACCAGCGAGTTGAAGGCCTTCTCCTTCCCGCTCCTGTAATCCGCAACCTGCTGCGGGTTGGCGGCAAGCACTTCGTCCACGATCTTCCCGATCGCGCCCGAGTCGGAAATCTGCTTCAGGCCCCGGCGCTCGATGATCTCGTCGGCGCCGCCTTCTCCAGCCCACATCGCGTCGAATATTTCCTTGGCAATCTTGCCGGAGATGGTGCCGTCGGCAATTCGCGCCAAAAGGCCGGCCAGCGCGTCGGGTGCAATCGGTGCCTGCGAAACATCCAGGCCCACTTTGTTGAGCCGCGCGGACAATTCACCCATGACCCAGTTGGCGCAGAGTTTGGGGTCATTGGGCAGCCTTGCCAGAATGCGCTCGAAGTAATCCGCGATTTCACGGCTGGAGGTGAGCGCCGCCGCATCGTATGGCGTAAGGCCAAATTCGCGCGGGTAGCGCTCGCGCTTGGATTGCGGCAGTTCGGTCAGCCCCGATTTCACTTCATCGATCCAGGACTCGCTTACCTCCAGCGGCAACAAATCGGGGTCGGGGAAGTAGCGGTAGTCGTGCGCATCTTCCTTGGAGCGCATGGCACGCGTCTCGCCCGTATCCGGATCGAACAGGACCGTCGCCTGTTCGATGCGCCCGCCGTCTTCCAGCGTCTCGATCTGCCACTTAGCTTCGTATTCGATCGCCTGCTGCAGGAAGCGGAAGGAATTCAGATTCTTGATCTCGCGGCGCGTGCCCAGCGGCGCGCCCGGGCGGCGCACCGAAACGTTGGCGTCGCAGCGAAAAGACCCTTCCTGCATGTTGCCGTCGCAGCTGTCTATCCAGCGCACCAGCGCATGCAGCGCCCTGGCATAGGCGAGCGCCTCTTCCGCAGAGCGCATATCCGGCTCCGTAACGATTTCCAGCAGCGGCGTGCCGGCGCGATTCAGGTCTATTCCGGTCATCCCGTGGAAGTCCTCGTGCAAAGACTTGCCGGCGTCTTCCTCGAGATGGGCACGGGTCAGGCGCACGACTTTTTCGCCGTCCTTCAGGTGGATGGCAAGGCTGCCGCCCTGCACGATGGGAATTTCGTACTGGCTGATCTGGTAGCCCTTGGGGAGGTCGGGGTAGAAGTAGTTCTTGCGCGCGAATATCGAGCGGCGATTGATGGTGCCGCCGACCGCCAGCCCGAAACGGATCGCCCGCTCCACCGCGCCCTTGTTGAGCACCGGCAACGTGCCTGGCATCGCCATGTCGATCGCGCAAGCCTGGGTATTGGGCACCGCGCCAAACGCAGTTGATGCCCCCGAGAATATCTTCGAGCGCGTCGACAGCTGCGCGTGGGTCTCGATGCCTATGACGATTTCCCATTCCATACGCTATCGCTCGGGTGAGGCGTGAGGCGTGAGGCGTGAGGCGAGAGGCGTGAGGCGAGAGGCGTTCATTGTTCTAAATCCCCGGGGGCAGCCGCTTGTGCCAGTCGGTCGCCTGCTGGTAGCGGTGCGCGGCACCGAGCAGCCTGGCTTCCTCGAAATAATTCGCCATCAACTGCAGGCCGACCGGGCGGTTCTTCGCACCGAAGCCGCAGGGAATGCTCATCCCCGGAATGCCGGCGAGGCTGCCGGGGATGGTGTACAGGTCCGACAGGTACATCGCCACCGGATCGGCGGCCTTCTCGCCGAAACCGAACGCCACGCTGGTGGTGACCGGCCCGGCGATCAGATCGCAATCTCGGAAGGCGCGCTGGAACTCGTCGGCGATGATCCGGCGCACCTTCTGCGCCTGGATGTAGTACGCGTCGTAGTAGCCATGCGACAGCACGTAGGTGCCGATCAGGATGCGGCGTTTGGGTTCCGGACCGAAACCTTCCGAGCGCGACTTCTTCATCATGTCGATAAGGTCGGCGTAGTGCGCTGCGCGGTGGCCGTAGCGCACACCGTCAAAGCGGCTCAGGTTCGAGGAACATTCCGCCGGGGCGATCACGTAATAGACCGGGATGCCGAGCGCTGCGTTCGGAAGCGAGATGTCCACCAGCTTCGCGCCGAGTTTGACGTACTCGGCTAGCGCCTCCCGCACTGCCCTTTGAACGTCGGCCTGCAGACCCTCGCCGAAAAACTCCCTCGGCACGCCGATGCGCAGGCCCTTGAGGTCGAGGCCGAGGGAGCGGGTGTAGTCCTCAGGAGCGCGCTCGACGCTGGTCGAATCCTTCGGATCGAAACCGAGCATGGCGTTGAAAATCAGTGCCGCATCCTCGGCCGAACGGGTCATGATGCCTGCCTGGTCCAGGCTGGAGGCGAACGCGATCATGCCCCAGCGCGAGGCGCGGCCGTAGGTTGGCTTGATGCCGGTAATGCCCGAAAACGCCGCCGGCTCGCGAATGGATCCGCCGGTGTCGGTAGCCGTTGCTGCCGGGGTGATTCTCGCTGCGACCGCCGCCGCCGAACCACCCGAGCTTCCGCCCGGTACCGCGGAGTTGTCCCAGGGGTTGAGCACGTTGCCGTAATGGCTGTTCTCGTTGGACGAGCCCATCGCGAACTCGTCGCAGTTGAGCTTACCGAGCGCGACCATCCCGGCGTCCGCCAGTCTTTCCACGACCGTGGCATCGAACGGGCTCATGTAGCCTTTGAGCATCCGCGACGAGGCGGTCGAAGGGAAATCGCGTGTCACGAAGATGTCCTTGTGTGCGATCGGCACGCCCGTCAGCGGCGTCGCGTCGCCTTTGGCTATGCGCGCGTCGGCCGCGCGCGCCTGAGCCAGCGTGACTTCCGGACGTACGTCCAGAAAGGCGTTGAGGTTCCTGTGGCTTTCGATGCGTTCGAGGAAAAGCCGGGCAAGTTCAACGGCGGAAACTTCCCTGGCAATCAGCGCGCGGCCCAGCTCGGCCACCGACTTTTGGAACATCGCGCGGCCCCTATTCGATGACCTTGGGCACGAGAAACAGGCCGTTCTGTTGCGCTGGCGTGTTCCTCATGTTGGCCTCGCGGTCCTCCGGGGCGATGGCCAGGTCTTCGCGCAGCCGCTGCGAACCGCCGAGCGGGTGAGACATCGGTTCGATCCCGGTGGTGTCCACGGATTGCAGCTGCTCGATGAGCTTGAAGATGTCGTTGAGCTGCCCGAGCGCCAACCGGGCTTCGGCATCGGTCACCTCCATGCGCGCGAGATGAGCAATGCGCTTGACGTCGCTGAGAGTAAGTGCCATTTCGTGGGAGGCTTCCGTGGTCGCGGTCGGGTTCAGGGACGGGACAGGAAGGAGGACCGCAGGGCCGCTGGCCGCACCCTGGGGGCTCCCGGGAAACCCGCTTTTCGTTAACCGCCGATAGGGTATCATAAGCTTCTCATTTTTCGCATCGCGGCGACACCAGGCTCACTTATGTTTGGATTCCTCAACGGCTATTTTTCCAACGACCTTGCCATCGACCTCGGCACCGCCAATACCCTGATCTACGTGCAGGGCAAGGGCATCGTGCTCAACGAACCCTCGGTAGTGGCGATCCGGCAGGAAGGCGGCCCGAACGGCAAGAAGGTGATCCAGGAGGTCGGGCTCGCGGCCAAGCAGATGCTCGGCCGAACGCCCGGCAACATCACCGCGATTCGGCCGATGAAAGACGGCGTTATCGCCGATTTCACGGTGACCGAACAGATGCTCAAGCTGTTCATCAAGAAGGTCCACGATTCGCGCCTGTTCTCCCCCAGTCCGCGCATCGTCATCTGCGTGCCCTGCGGCTCTACCCAGGTGGAGCGCCGGGCGATCCGCGAGTCGGCCTACGGTGCCGGCGCGCGCAAGGTGGAACTGATCGAGGAGCCGATGGCGGCCGCAATTGGCGCCGGACTGCCGGTGGAGGAAGCCACCGGCTCGATGGTGGTGGACATCGGCGGCGGCACCACCGAAGTCGGCGTGATCTCGCTGGGCGGCATCGTCTACTCCGGTTCGGTGCGGGTCGGCGGTGACAAGTTCGACGAGGCGATCATCAATTACATCCGCCGCAATTACGGCATGCTGATCGGCGAAACCACCGCTGAGGAAATAAAAAAAGAGATCGGCTCGGCATTCCCGGGTTCGGAGGTGCGCGAAAAGGAGGTCAAGGGCCGCAACCTCGCGGAAGGCATTCCGCGCAGCTTCACCATTTCCAGCAATGAAATCCTGGAAGCACTGACCGACCCTCTCAACAGCATCGTCAGCGCGGTCAAGTCGGCGCTCGAGCAGACTCCGCCGGAACTCGGCGCCGATATCGCTGAAAAAGGCATGGTGCTTACCGGCGGCGGTGCGCTGTTACGCGATATCGACCGGCTGCTGATGGAAGAAACCGGGTTGCCCGTGATCGTCGCCGACGACCCGCTCACCTGCGTAGTGCGAGGTTCCGGCCGGGCGCTGGAAAAGATTGACAAGATCGGTACCCTGTTCACGAACGACTGACTTGGAGGTGAGGCGTTAGGCGTGAGGCGAAGAAAGCCTAGCCCTGCAAGAAATTCCAGTTCTGTTGGGGCCTGCTACCATCTTTTCTACTGGTAATGCTGATTTTGCCCCTGACGTCCGTCGCCTCACGCCTATCGCCTTACGCCTCCCCCTCATCCCTGATGGAGTACACCCCACAGCCGTTTTTCAAACGGGGCCCCAGCCTCCTTGCAAGACTGTCATTCTTCGCGCTGCTCTCCCTGATCCTGTTGTACGCCGACGCGCGCTTCCACTACATGGAAGGGATGCGCAAGGCGGTTGGCGTGGTGCTCTATCCTCTGCAGAGAATTGTGGACGTGCCGGGAAAAGTCGCGTCCGGCATCGGCAGCTTCTTTGTCAGCCAATCCTACCTGCAACGGGAGAACGAGCGCCTCGGGCGCGAGAATTTCCTCAACGCCGGGTTATTGCAGACGCAGCAGGAACTGATCGCCGAGAATCGTCACCTGCGCGAGCTGCTGGACATGAAGGCTCGCGCCGGACAAACCTCGGTGGCGGCAGAGATCCTCTACTTCGGCCGCGATCCGTTCAGCCGCAAGGTGATCATCGATAAGGGCTCGTCGCACGATGTCGAGGAAGGCGCGGCCGTAATTGACGATACCGGCCTGATCGGTCAGGTGAGCCGGGCTTTTCCCTGGACCGCGGAAATCGCCCTGATCTCCGACCGCGAACAGATCGTCCCGGTCCAGGTGGTGAGAAACGGCCTGCGTGCCGCGGTTTTTGGCGCCGGCTATGACGGCGCGCTGGACCTGCGCTTCATGCCGGTCAACGTCGACATAGAGAACGGTGACCTGCTGGTGACCTCCGGCATCGACGGCGTCTACCCGGCCGGACTGCCGGTGGCGATGGTTTCAAACATAGAGCGCAACGCCGCTTACCCTTTTGCGCGCATCACCTGTACTCCCGCCGCCGGCGTCAACCGCCACCGCCAGGTCCTGGTTCTCTCCAGGCTGGCGCCGCTGCCAGACTACCCTCCCCCGGCCCAGCAAAAGAAGGCCAAGCCGCGCAAGTCGCGGAGGGACGGATGATGCGCGGCTCTGCTTTCAGCAACCTTTCGACCGGGGAGATCCTGCGCCCGATCAGACCGCTGTACGTTGCCCTGACCCTGGTTGCGGCGCTGTTGCTGAACCTGATGCCGCTCAGCGGCTGGGTGTTGGTGCTTCGCCCGGATTTCGTGGCCCTGACATTGCTGTACTGGGGAATCAACCAGCCGCGCAAGGTCGGGTTTTTCCCTGCCTGGCTGCTCGGCCTGGCAGTGGACGTGGCCGATGGCAGCCTGTTCGGGCAGCACGCTCTTGCCTACTCGGTGATGATGTTCAGCGCCATTGCATTGCACAGGCGCGTGGCGATGTTCGGTGTGCGCCATCAGATGCTGCACGTGCTGGCGATCCTCCTGCTGATGCAAGCGATCGTGCTGGCGGTGCGGGCAGCGGCGGGCGGCGAGTATCCGGGTTGGTGGTATTTCATTCCCAGCGTAATCGGCGCGCTATTGTGGCCGGTAACCCGGTTTGTGTTCACGATCCCGCTGCGATCGAGGCGGGATCCGGACGAGATGTAAGGCGTCCACCTCACATGCGCCTGGCGACATTTCCCGGAACGACGATGAACCGCACCGTCGAGCTTCGCGACCATCAACGCGAGCTCTACAACTTCCAGCTGCGGCTGGCGATTGCCGGCGGCGCCGTTCTGTTCGCCTTCTTTGTCCTGTTCATGCGCTTTTTCTACGTGCAGGTGATCCAGCACGACTATTACCACACGCTGGCCGAGCAGAACCGCATTTTCATCGTCCCGGTTGTGCCCAACCGCGGGTTGATCGTGGATCGCAACGGCGTGGTGCTGGCACATAACTTTGCCGCTTATACCCTTGAGATCATGCCCACACATGTGGACGACTTCGAGGACATGATCAACAGGCTGTCGATACTGGTAGATATCACACCCAAGGACCGCAAACGATTCCAGAAACTGCTCGAGGAAGGCCACGACTTCGCCAGCGTGCCGATCCGCACCCGCCTGAACGACGAGGAGGTGGCGCGTTTCGCGGTCAACGCACACCGTTTTCCCGGAGTGGAACTGAACGCGCGGCTGTTCCGGCACTACCCCAACGGCGAGATTGCCTCGCATGTGGTCGGCTACATCGGCCGGATCAGCGATCCGGACGTGGCGGATCTGAAAAGCAAGGGGAGGGCGGCGAATTACAGTGCCTCGGATTATATCGGCAAGGTCGGACTCGAGCAGCGTTACGAGAAAGACCTGCGCGGGGTGACCGGCTATGAACATGTGGAGACTGACGCCAACGGCCGGTCGGTGCGCACGCTGCGCAGCACCCTGCCGGTGTCCGGCAACGATCTGCGGCTGGCACTGGATGCGCGGCTGCAGCAGGTGGCGGAGCAGGTGTTTGGCAGCCATCGCGGTTCGCTGGTGGCGATCGATCCCGCCACCGGTGGCGTGCTGGCGCTGGTCTCCAAACCGGGTTTCGACCCCAATCTTTTCGTCGAGGGCATCGATCCGCAGAATTGGGAGGCACTGAACAATTCGCCCGACCATCCGCTCAATAATCGCGCGTTGCAGGGCATGTATCCGCCGGGCTCGACCTTCAAGCCATTCATGGCGCTGGCCGGGCTCGAATTGGGAAAGCGCAAACCCGGATTTACCATCAGTGATCCGGGTTATTTCGTGCTCGGCGGCAGTGGCCACATCTTCCGTGACTGGAAGACCGGCGGCCACGGCATCGTCAACCTGCATAAGGCGGTCGTCGTGTCCTGCGATACTTATTTCTACGGCCTGGCGCACGAACTCGGCATTGATGCCATCAACGAATTCATCGGCCGGTTCGGCCTTGGCAAGAAGACCGGCATCGACATCGAGGGCGAGGTGGCCGGATTGTTGCCCTCGCAGGAGTGGAAGCAGCGGCGCTTCCGGCAGAAATGGTTTGTCGGCGACACCATCTCGGTGGGCATCGGCCAGGGTTACAACCTGACCACGCCGTTGCAGCTTGCGATGGCCACGGCGGTTCTGGCCAACAACGGGCGCATTTTCCGCCCGCACCTGGTCCAGCACATACAGGACAGCCAAACTGGCGGGTTGACCAGCATAGAGCCGCAGCCGATCGGCGAAGTGGAACTGAAGCCCGAGAACGTCAAGCGCGTGCGCGATGCGATGGTGGACGTGATGAAACCGGGCGGAACCGCCGCCTGGGCAGGCATGGGAGCGAAGTACCTTTTTGCCGGTAAGACCGGCACTGCACAGGTGATCGGAATGAAGGGGCAGAAGTACGACGAGGATCGCATTCAAGCGCGTCATCGCGACCATGCGCTATTCATCGGCTACGCTCCGGCAGACGATCCCAGGATCGCGCTGGCAGTGCTGGTGGAAAACGGCGGCCACGGCAGCAGCACCGCCGCGCCGATCGCGCGCCAGGTGATCGACTTCTATCTGCTGGGCAAGGAGCCGCAGTTGGTCAAACCGACGGCCAAGAAACCGGCGCAAGAACCGGCCCAGGAAACGGTCCCTGAACTGGCGCCGGAACAGCAGCAGGCGCTGGAACGGGTGCTGGCGCCGGACCCGGAGCAGGAAGGTGATTAACCGTCTGTACGCCTACCTGGTCAAGCACCTCGATCGCTATCTGCTGACGCTGGTGGCCATCTTGCTGGTGATGGGCTTGTTGATCCTGTACAGCGCCGCGGGGGCGAGCCTCGAGCGCGTGGCGGCGCAAATGGCCAACATCGGCGTTGCGCTGGTGTTGATGTGGATCGCTGCCAACGTGCCCTTGCATTATCTTTCCCGCATTGCCCTGCCGCTGTACGTCCTCGGTCTGGCGCTGTTGATCGCGGTGGCCGCGTTCGGCGAGATTGTCAACGGTGCGCGACGCTGGCTCGACCTGGGATTCACCCGCATACAGCCTTCTGAGTTGATGAAAATCGCGGTGCCGTTGATGCTGGCCTGGTACTTCGATCGCTATGAGGCGGTGCTCAAGATGCGCGACTTCGCTGTCGGGGCGCTGCTGGTGCTGGTGCCGGTGCTGCTGATCGTGCAGCAGCCCGACCTCGGCACAGCGCTGCTGGTGACCGCGGCCGGGTTCTTCGTGCTGTTTCTCGGCGGGTTGTCGTGGAAAATCCTGGTGGGCCTGACGTTGGCAGGCGGGGCGAGCCTTCCGTTCCTGTGGCCGATGCTGCACGACTACCAGCGCCAGCGGGTGCTGACGCTGCTCGATCCCTCGCAGGACCCGCTGGGTTCGGGCTATCACACCATCCAGTCCACCATCGCGCTGGGTTCCGGCGGAGTCTTCGGCAAAGGCTGGCTCAACGGCACCCAGTCGCATCTCGACTTTCTGCCGGAGCGCACCACCGACTTCATTTTCGCGGTGTACGCGGAAGAGTTCGGCCTCTTCGGCAACCTGGTGCTGATGGTATTGTTCCTGCTGGTCGTCGGCCGCGGGCTGGTGATCGCAGCCAACGCCCCGACACTGTTCACCCGGCTGCTCGCCGGCGCGATCACGCTGACCTTCTTCACTTACGCCATCGTCAACATGGGGATGGTGAGCGGAATCCTGCCGGTGGTCGGCGTTCCGCTGCCGCTGATCAGTTATGGCGGCACCTCGCTGGTGACGATACTATTCAGCGTCGGTTTGCTGATGAGCATCCATACGCATCGAAGGCTTGTTCAAACCTAGGCACGAGGCACGAGGTATGAGGTGCGAGGTCCAAGAAGAAACAGGAGTGCGGCCTTTGACCTTTCACAAGTGTATGAATCGATCCAATGCCATCAAGACATAGAGTATTTACTCGTACCTCGGCCCTCGTACCTCGAGCCTCCGCAATAATCATGGCGGCGTTCGCCGCCATGATTATTGCGGGTTGCGGCAGCGCTCCCGGCCGCACCGGGTCGAAGCCCGGCGGTTACTATCTCGACGACGGACCGGGCGCCAACCCTCCCGCGGATCTGGATTCGATTGCCGAACCAACTCCGAAAATCGAGCCGGTCAACAAGTACACCAGCCGCCCGTACACCGTGCTCGGCCGCACCTACACACCGCACACGCAACTGACTCCGTACAAGGAGCGCGGCGTGGCAAGCTGGTATGGCAAGCGCTACCACGGCCAGAAGACTTCCTCGGGCGAGGTTTACGACATGTATGCGCTCAGCGCGGCGCACACGCTGCTGGTGCTGCCGAGTTACGCCCGCGTAACCAATGTCGCCAACGGCAAGTCCGTAGTGGTGCGTGTGAATGACCGCGGTCCGTTCCATGAGGACCGGCTGATCGATCTTTCCTACGCCGCGGCGCATCGAATCGGCATCATCGGCCAGGGCAGCGCCGTGGTTGAGGTGGAAGCCATCATTCCCGGCGGCGGCGAAGCGCCGGTGGTTGCGAGCGCGCCGGCCGCACCCGCGCCGGTAGCGATCCCGGTCAGCAACGAGGCCGGTGGCATCTTCGTGCAGCTCGGCGCCTTCTCGGTGGAGGACAACGCCGAGGCATTCCTGCGCAGGATGAGCATCGACCTGGCCTGGCTTTCCGGTTCCATGCAACTGTACCGTGGCGACGGACTTTTCAAGGTTCACGCGGGGCCTTACCCCGATCGTGCAGAGGCCGAACGCGCCGCCGAACGCATCCGGCAGGAACTCGGATTCACACCCTTTGTGCTGAAACGCTGAAATCACCAGGCCTGGCGGAGCATGCGTACACTGATCTGCGGATCGATCGCTTACGACACCATCATGGTGTTCGGCGACTACTTCAAGAATCACATCCTTCCCGATCACATCCACATCCTCAACGTCGCCTTCCTGGTGCCGGACATGCGCCGCGAGTTCGGCGGATGCGCCGGCAACATCGCCTACTCACTGAAGATGCTGGGCGGCGACCCGTTGATCATGGCGACTGTCGGCGAGGACTATCAGCCTTACGCTTACCGCCTGGACAAGCTGCGGCTGTCGCAGGCGCACGTGCGCCAGGTAGCCGGCACGTTCACCGCCCAGGCTTTCATTACCACGGACCTGGACGACAACCAGATCACTGCGTTCCATCCGGGAGCGATGAATTCCTCGCATCTGAACCATGTTACCGATGCACGCGACGTGGGGCTGGGCATCGTGGCGCCGGCCGGGCGCGAGGGTATGCTGCAGCACGCCCGCGAATTTCAGCTGACCGGCGTCCCGTTCATATTCGATCCTGGCCAGGGCTTGCCGATGTTCAGCGGCGAGGAGCTGTTGAATTTCATCAGGCAGGCCGACTATGTGGCGACCAACGATTACGAGGCGAAGCTGCTGCAGGAACGCACCGGCAGAACCATTGAAGATCTGGCAAAAATGGTGAAGGCCTTCGTGGTTACGCAGGGCGCGCAGGGTTCGATGGTGTATTCAGGCGGCAGGACCGAAGCGATACCCAGCGTCAAGCCGGCGCGGGTGGTGGATCCGACCGGCTGCGGCGATGCTTATCGTGCCGGGCTGCTATACGGCATCGCCAACGATCTGGACTGGCCTACCACCGGCCGGCTGGCCTCGCTGCTAGGCTCGATCAAGATCGCCGAGCGCGGCGCGCAGAACCACCAGTTTTCGCGCGATGAAATCGGCGCGCGTTTCCGCGACGCCTTCGGCACGTCGCCGTGGTGACTGCAAATTTTGGCATCTTGGCCGCGAATTCCTGAAGCATGACCCGCCACGATCGACGACAGACCCCGATCCCGGTCCGCTTCTATCGTTCGACGCTTCTTCTGTTCCACCTCTTCGCCGGTATTGCCACCGTGGCCCTGTTGTTTCCTTTCTACGGAGGCGCGCGGCGCCGCCTCGCCGTGGCACGCTGGTCGGCGCGCATTCTGTCCGCAGTCAACGTCGAGCCGCGCCTGCGCGGTGTGCCTCCCACAGTCAAAGATCGTGCGGCAGTGCTGGTTGCGAATCACGTTTCCTGGCTCGACATCCCGCTGGTGCACTCGGTGTGGCAAGTGCGCTTCATCGCCAAGTCGGAAGTGCGCCGCTGGCCGTTGATCGGCTGGCTGTCGGCCAGGACCGGGACCTTGTTCATCCAGCGCGGAAAAAGCCGTCACGCCGCGCGCATCAATCAGGCGATCCACGCGGCATTTGTCGCCGGAGACGCGATCGGCGTGTTTCCCGAAGGCACGACCACAGACGGCGCCGGCCTGCAACCCTTCCACGCCTCTTTACTGCAACCTGCGGTGGACGAGCGCGCATTGGTGTTCCCGGTGGCGCTGCGATACCTGGACGAGGACGGCAGGGTGAACGTCAACGCCAGCTATGTCGGGGACACCAGCCTGATCGAGTCCATGGCGATGATCCTGCGGGAACGCAAGATCGTGGCGGAGTTGATCTTCCTGCCGGCGATCGATGCCGAAGGCAAGTCGCGGCGGGACCTTGCGCGCGATACATACGCGGAGATCAATGTCGCGCTTGGTCAGGGTTTCCCAGTTTAGCCGGCGGACTTCCGACAGGTAACCTGGAATATCCGCCGATCCTCCAGGCGGACCGCCGACAGGCGCCGGCCCCAAAGGCAACCCGAATCCAGCGCCAGGAGGTTTTTCTCGGCCACCAGACCGAGCGCCGACCAATGACCGCAGATGATGGTCGCGTTGGCGCTCTTGCGCGTCGGCACCGCAAACCACGGGACATAGCCTTCCGGGATGTCCTCGAGCCGGCCCTTGTGGCTGAATTCCATTCGGCCGTCGGCTGTGCATATTCTCAGCCGGGTCATCACGTTGATGATCACGCGCAATCGGTCGTATCCGGTCAACGCATCGTCCCAGCGATCGGGCTGATTGCCGTACATGTGCGCCATCAGGCTCCGGTACCCGGGCCCGCGCAGCACCTCTTCGACTTCGTGCCCGAGGTCGAGCGCTTTGGGCGCGCTCCATGAGGGCAGCAATCCTGCGTGAACCATGGCGTACTCGCCTTCAACGTGCATCATCTGCAGTCCCCGCATCCAGGCAAGCAGTTCTTCGCGATCGGGGGCCTCGAGGATGTCGGCTAGGGTGTCGCCCTTGTGCAATCTTGCGCGGCCCTCGGCGACCATCAACAAATGCAGATCGTGGTTGCCGAGCACCGTGACCGCGCGGCTGCCGAGCCCTTTTACGAAACGTAGCACTTCCTGAGATTGCGGACCGCGGTTCACCAGATCGCCGACGAACCACAGGCGGTCGCGCGCCGCGTTGAAACCGATTTCTTCGAGCAGTTCCCGCAGCGCGTCGTAACAGCCCTGCAGGTCGCCTATCGCGTATGTCGCCATGTTTTCAAGTCTGACGCATTAAACCTTCACCGCAAAGACGCAAAGAGGAACACGCAAAGAAATGCGGAATTGAACAGAAATTCGATCCCGCGATTTGCAAAGGATACGGGAGCGCACCTGGAATTCTTACCCCAGTTTCCTGCCTTCCTTCGCGTTCCCTTTGCGCCTTCGCGCCTTCGCGCCTTTGCGGTGAAGAAGCAAGCTTGAAACAAAAAAGGCGCAGCCTCTGCTGCGCCCCATTTTCTGCCTTGCGATTTACCAATCCTCAATCCCCACTCACCGCCTTACTTCCCCTGGCTGACCAGAAAATCCACCGCGGCCTTGATCTCGGCGTCGGCAAGGGAAGCCGCGCCGCCCTTGGGCGGCATCAGATTTTTCCCCTTGATTGCGCTGCTGTACAGCACGTCCTTGCCTTGCGCGATGCGTGGCTTCCACGCCGCTTTGTCGCCCGTCTTGGGAGCGCCGGCGACTCCGGCGGCGTGGCACATGGCGCAGGCCGCGTCGTAGGTTTTCTTGCCGTCGGTTGCGCCGCCTGCCGGTTTCGCCGCGGCCGTCGCCGTCTGCGCCTGGCCGCCGGCATCCCCGATGACGACTTCGCCGACGGGCTTGAGCCGCCGTGCTACAGCCTCTTCGCTCATTGCCGAACTGTTTGGGTCAATCTTCAGTCCGCCGGTGCCGAGCAATGCAAACATGACGATCCCGAGCACCGAAACCAGGAGGCAGAGCACGATGACGACCATCGTTTGCGCTGGCGCCTTGATCGGCGAAGAGCGCTCCTTGATGTGCCCAGCAGTCATGAAAAATCCTTAAAGTTTGGAGCGTTGAAAGCGGCGAATTATAGGTCATCCACGCGGCCCGAAACAGGACCACGATGGACGCAAAACCCCGTTTGCCCGTAAACTAACGTCTCATTGCGCCCGTAGCTCAGCTGGATAGAGTGTCGGTCTCCGAAGCCGAAGGTCGTGGGTTCGACTCCCGCCGGGCGCGCCAGATTCTTCAGCTGTTCTTCCTCGTTTCCCCGCTGTCCAATTGAACGAATCGGTCGGCCTCGGCGCTCTGTTCCTGAGCAGCTTTCTTGCGGCTACGCTGCTTCCGGGCGGTTCCGAACTGGTCTTCGCCGGTGTTCTCGCGAGCGGCGCGGCGAGCGTGTGGCCGGCGTTGGCGGTGGCCACACTGGGCAATACGCTCGGCGGTATGAGTTCCTACCTCGTCGGGCGGCTGGTGCCGGACAGGAAAATCGGCGCGCAAGCGCTCCACTGGGTGCGGCGCCACGGTACGCCGGTGCTGTTGCTGTCGTGGGTGCCCGTGATCGGCGATGCACTGTGCGTGGCGGGCGGCTGGCTGCGGCTCAATCCCTGGCGGGCGGCGCTGTTCATTGCGCTGGGCAAGTTCGGGCGTTACTGCGTGATCGCGGGGTTGGTTACCTGGTGATCGGCCGAGCGCGATTGATTGATTGAAGTCGAATCGTGGCACCGCCTGTTCCTTGATATTGCGCAGTTTTGTCCACGTTAGCGCTGTTTGGTCCCCCTCGTCCGCTCTCAGACGCGTTATCAGGCCGCCCCACCCGTGAATCGTCGCGAAAGTAAATTGTAGAGCCACCCGAACACAGCACCGGCAATTGCCCCATCTACCAACGCATAAAGGGTTCCTGTAACGACCGAACCGATAGTCGCACCCGCATGGTAGCCGGGGTAAATGGAGGCAGCGAGTTCGAGAAATGCGCTACCGTAACCCGGCCAGATCAAGTTTGCCGAGGCTACGGTAAGAACCGCCGCGCCCCAGATAAGTCCAGATGTCAAAAACAAAGCGGTGACGTTGAATCGCATATTGCCTCCTTCGTAAAAAATGAGTAGTCGTAACGATCGGCGCAGTCTGACCGGTGTTTAGTCCGATGGTTCACTTGCGCGTTTCCAGCCATAGCATTGCCGCGAGACCCGCGGCAACTACAAAGGCAATCCCGCTCACCCACGCGGGAATGCTGACTGCATTCACTGTGACCTCCCAGCCCAGGATGAATCGCAAAAATTGCAGTACGGAAATCAGCGAAAAGACAACAATCGAGATGATGGTGAAGGGTTTCTTCATTTTGGTCTCCACTGAACAGGATCGCCAGATCTACGGGTTTTCAGCGCTCTAAGATGCCCACCAGCGGCCGGCGCACCGGCGCTCGCGAGTAGTAGCCAGGGTCATGCCGGCCCACTCCATACGCGCTTTAGGCGGCCGTTTCATCGCGTGGGCCTGCTTGCGCCCGCACCATTCGCTGTGACAGCAAGCGCCGCGGAATCACCAACAGGTAGTAGAGGGACCCGAACGGGAACCAAAGTATCAGGGCAAGTGCGAAGCCGGCACGCCTCAACCACCCGACGTCCACGACTGGATGCCGCATCTGCTCGAACAGAGCGCGCGGCATCCCGAGCAACCCCCACACCAAATATTGCCGCACGCGGGAAGTCAGAGCGTCGGGTGTGGAATACAGAGCGTCTCGCGAACGATCACGCGCCTCGCCCATGAGTTGCACGTACGTCCTGACCAGACCGAATCCCTCGTAGGCTTCTTCGCCCATCAGGAACTTCCCGCTCATCTGACGTCCGATGTCCCGGTACGCAGACTCGGACATGAGAAGATACTCATCGCTCGGCACCGAGTTCTTGAGGAGCCGGTGGGCCAGGATCACGTCGGCTCCCGAAACCTGCGCGAATCGACCGATTGTATGGAACACCGCGCGTCCGCTGTGAACGATCAGCTTGAGCTTGAGTTCGTTTGCATTCTTGCAGATCGCGCATTTGCACGGCGTTGCTTCAGCCGCAGCGACCATGCCCTCAAGAAAGACCTCAAAGAAACGGACCAGTTTCGTGCGCACCTTCTCAAGCGCTTCTCGCCAGGCGTCGTCATTGCCGGGGTGGGCTGCGTACAGAAAGACGGCGTCGCCTTCGATCTCCTGAAGTTGCAGGGGAATGTCGACCTCACGAAGGATCGTCTCGATCAGGAAGGTGATGCACTGCTGCCCATGCACCGCCGCCAGCTGATTCTCGACCATGAACTTCGTGTACCCGCTGATGTCAGCGAGAATTATGATCAGTTGCTGTTCACGAGGGTCCATCGACCATACCTATTCAAATAGAGTTCGGAGTTCTTGCGGCACCGGGCAAATCCGAATCGAGACCGCCGAACGTCCGGCATCAGCCGCGCGCGGCATTTTGTGCGTTGGCTGTATGCCGTGGTTATGTTTCCACTTTCGTTAGTGCGCGCTCGATCCGCCGGTCCGGTATGAGCCATAGGAGCGCAACGAATACATACAGACTCAAGGAAACCCAGTGCCACCAGAACGCCACAGCAATGGCAACCGCGTACAGAACGAGTGACAACTTGCCCTTCCAGTCGCCTCCGACAGCTTTCTTGAGAATAGAGTCGGGACCCTGCGACGCAATGATCAGCTGTTGCAATATCCAGTACGCGATCGCAGCCATCAGGAGAACAACGCCATATAGCGCCGATGGTGTGGCCGCGAAGTGGTTCTCACCCATCCAGCCAGTCGAGAACGGTACCAGGGACAGCCAGAACAAGAGGTGTAAATTTGCCCAAAGCACTGGCCCCGTGACTTTTTTACACGCATGCAGCATGTGGTGGTGGTTGTTCCAATAAATACCCAGGTAGACGAAGCTCAGGACATAGCTCAGGAATACCGGGATTACTGGCGCCAGGAACTCTATGCCAGCGCCGTGAGGCACCTTCATCTCCAACACCATGATGGTGATGATGACGGCGATGACGCCATCACTGAACGCTTCCAGCCGATTCTTTCCCATTTAGACTCCGCTCGCGGTCAAAGTACCTTCCACTTCGCAAAGACTGCGACCGCCGGGGGCAACAAGAAGTTCAACAGGAAGATCGGTAGTTCTTCTTGAAACGAATAGCCCGCTTGCGAAACACCAACCCACATGTTCGCTGATGCAGCGACAAACCAAATCACGACGAATGAGACGGTCGCCGTGGTCATGGATGAAGTGCTCGACCCGAAAAGGAGCTTTGCAACTCCAAGACAAGCTGCCCACAGCACAAAGCCCACAACAATGATGATGACAGTGCGCATGCCGCCTCCCGTTATTGACTGGTGATCGGCGAGATGGTTACAGAAAGATAACGTTTGCGCTCTTCCGCGCGCAACGGCCGTAGGCCGCTGCCCGTTGGCTGTAGCG
>CAZYTR010000208.1:0-5615 GCA_964650365.1 uncultured Alcaligenaceae bacterium
TTGGTCGCTGGAACCCTCGAACACCACACGGCCTTTCACCAGAATGACGTTCCTGTCGGCGATCGCGGAAACTGCGGAGAAATTCTTGTCGACGATGATTGCGGCAATTCCGGTGTCGCGAATCTGCCGCAGGATGACCCAGATCTCCCGCGCCACCAGCGGCGCCAGGCCTTCGGTCGCCTCGTCGAGTATCAGCAGGTTGGGATTGGTCAGCAGCGCGCGCCCGATGGTCAACATCTGCTGTTCGCCGCCGGAGAGTTGCTGGCCGCCGTGGTCCAGGCGCTCGGACAGCTTTGGAAATGTGGCGAGCACGCGTTCATAAGTCCACTCGCGCCGGCCGTCGGGGCCCGGCCGTGCCGCCATGACCAGATTCTCGCGGACCGAAAGATTCGCAAAGACACCGCGCCCCTCCGGGACGTAAGCCAGCCCGGCGCGCGCGATCGCGTACGGCGCCATTCCCGTCATGTTTTTTCCATGCACCCGGACCGCTCCCGAGCGCGGCGGCAACAGGCCCAGAATGCTCCGGATTAGCGTGGTCTTGCCCATGCCGTTGCGCCCCATCAGCCCGATGGTCTCGCCACGGTGCACCACCAGATCCACGCCGTGCAACACGTGGCTCGCGCCGTAGTACGCGTGGATACCGCTGGCTTCCATGAGTGTCTCAGGCATCGGAAAACCCAACGCAGAGGCGCAGAGAACACAGAGACAGAACGAGAATGAATTGGGGGTGGAGGTTGATTTTCACTATCGATCCATCGTATCCAGTTGGTGATGGCCACCAATCCACGAGCCACACGACCAAAATAACTTATCAAGTTCTTCCTCTGCGCCCTCTGCGTTCTCTGCGCCTCTGCGTTGGGTGTAGGCACTAGTCACCTTTCGACCCCCAAATAAGCTTCCTGCACAGCGCGGCTGGAGCGGATCTGTGCGGGTAGTCCGGATTCGAGCACCTGGCCGTTGACCATCACCGTGAGCTTGTCCGCAACCGCGAATACCGCGTCCATGTCATGCTCGACCAGCAGGATCGCGTGGTCTTTCGTCAGTCTCTGCAGCAGTTCGACGATGCGCGCCGATTCCTCTGCGCCCATTCCGGCCAGCGGCTCGTCGAGGAGCAGCACCACCGGATCGGTGGCAAGCGTCATCGCGATCTCGACCTGACGCTGTTCTCCATGCGAAAGCGTCGCAACAGTTGCGCCTTCGCGGCCCTCCAGCCCTGCCATCACCAACGCGCGTTCGGCGGCCTGCGACACCGCGCGGTAGCCCGCAGCCGGCTTGAAGAATCGCATCGAGCTCGGCAGCCGCGACTGCGCCGCGAGGCGGCAATTCTCGAACACGGTGTACGGCAGGAACACGTTGGTCTTCTGATAGCTGCGCCCCACGCCGAGTCGCGAAATCCGGTCGGCGCGCAGGCCGGTGATGTCGCGTCCGCGCAGACGCACGCTGCCGCCGCTCGAAGGCAGGTCGCCGCAGAGGAGATTGATCAGCGTGCTCTTGCCCGCGCCGTTCGGGCCGATCACGGCGTGCAACTCGCCGACGTTGCAGGCGACCGACACGCCGCGGACCGCGGCCAGTCCACCGAAGTAGCGCGTAAGTTCACGCGTTTCCAGGATCGCCTCAGGCATCGGCAGCTTCCTTGTCGCGCGATTTCAAGCTCGCCAGGCCAGCCAGTCCGCGCGGCAGCAGCAACGCCACCAGCACGATCGCGAGCCCCATCGGCAATTGCCAGTGCTTGGTGATCGACTGAAAGCCCAATTCGAGCAGCATCATCGCGAACGCGCCCATGATCGGACCGACCAGCGAGCCCATGCCGCCGAGAATCACCATCATCAACACCGATCCTGACAGATGCCAGCCGAGCATGTCGGGATTGACCACGCCGAACTGCACGGCAGACAGGTAACCCGCCATGCCGGCGAGCATACCGGCCAGGACGAAGCTGGCGAGCTTGTAACGGAACGTGGGAAAGCCGAGCGAACGCATGCGGGCCTCGTTGACGTGAACACCCGAGATCACCTGTCCGAAAAGCGATCGCAGCACCACTCTAAGGAAAAGGAACACCGCGATGAGCAATGCAAGGACGACGAAATAGAAGTCGCCGAACTTCTCCAGGTCGAACGGCCGCCAGCCGAGAATGCTCGCTTCGGGGCGAAGGTAGATGTACATGCCATCCGAGCCGCCGGCGATGACCGTGTCGTGAAAAAGATAATGCAGCATCTGCGCAAAGGCGAGCGTCACCATGATGAAGTACACGCCGGTGACGCGCACCACCAGGCAGCCGATCGCCAGCGCCAACACTGCCGCGCCGGCCATCGCGAGCGGCAGGCTGACCCAGAAATTCGCCGCTTGATACTGCGGCGTGTTGAGCGCGAGGATGTAGCCGGCAATGCCGAAGAATGCGGCATGTCCCAGGCTCACCAGCCCGGTGTAACCCACCAGCAGATTGAGGCTCATGGCGAAGATCGCCATGATCATCATCTTAGTGACGAGCTGGACGGTGAACTTGTCGGCGATGAACGGCAGCACGGCGAGCGCCAGCACGCACACCATCATCGCTGCCGCGGTGACGCGTCCGCCGCTCGTCACAGCCTCTTCCCGAAGAGTCCTTCAGGCCGCCACAGCAGCACGATCGCCATCAGCAGGTAAACGCTCATACCGGCCATTTCCGGCAGAAGCTTGAGGCCGCCGACTTCGATTTCCAGCACCTTGCCGAAAGTATCTACCAGCCCGATCAGCAGCGCCGCGACCAGCGCACCTTTCACCGAACCGACGCCGCCGATCACCACCACCACAAAGCAGATGATCAGCACCTGCCCGCCCATGCCGGGAAACACCGAAGACACCGGTGCTGCGATCATCCCCGCAAACGCGGCCAGCGCCACGCCGAGGGCGAACACCAGCCGGTACAGAAGCTGGATGTTGATGCCGAGCGATTGCGTCATGTCTCGATTGGAGGCGCCGGCGCGGATCATCATGCCGAGCCGCGTGTGCTGGATCAGCCAGTACAAAAGTACCGCGAGAATCACGCATACGCCCGACATCCACAAACGGTACACCGGGTACGCCAGCGTGTCGGTCAGAGGAATGGATGCGGACAGCACGTCGGGAATCGGCACCCCGTGGACATCGTCGCCCCAGATAATGCTGCGCAATTCCTCGAAAATCAGGATCAGTCCGTAGGTGAGCAACACCTGGTAGAGGTGATCGCGCCGGTAGAGGCGCTTGATCAGCAGCCATTCCAGCAACATCCCGAGCAGGACAGTAAGAACGACGCCAGCCGCGATCGCCACCCAGAAATTGCCGAGCCGGCCCGACAGTGACCAGGCGAGATACGCCCCGATCATGTAGAAGCTGCCGTGCGCCAGATTGATGATCCCCATGATGCCGAAGATCAGCGTCAGCCCGCTCGCCACCAGGAACAGCAGCAAGCCGTACTGCACCGCGTTCAGCAGTTGAATCAGGAAAGTTGCAAAATCCATCTAGGGCAACACCCAACGCAGAGGCGCAGAGAAAATCAAAGGAGAATATTTGTCAGATGGCCTAGCAAGATTCTACCTGCATGGGCAGCGCCGGCGCTCCCAATTCATCTTTCCTGTTCTTCCTCTGCGATCTCTTTTTTCTCTGCGCCTCTGCGTTGGGTTTTCGCTGTTGACCTATCCCAGCTTGCAGCCGCGGGCTGGATCTTCGAGCGCCTTCCAGGCGATGCCGATCACCTTGTTGTCGCCTTTCTCGGCGCGGCGCAGGTAGATGTCCTGGATCGGGTTGTGGGCCTTCGACATCTTCCACTGGCCACGCGGGCTGTCGATGACCGCGGCCTCCATCGCCGCGATCACCGCGTTCCTGTTGCCGATGTCGCCCCCGACCTGGTCGAGAGCCTGCACGAGCAGCAGTCCGGTGTCATAGCCCTGTACCGAATACACATCCGCGTGGGATTTGTAGGTCTTGAGGTAGGACGCACGGAATGCTCTGTTCTTCGCGTTGTCCAGCGATTCGGCGTAATGCAGTGTCGTCAGCAAACCCTCGGCTGCGTCGCCCTGCGCCGCCAGCACGCCTTCGGTCAGGAAGCCCGACCCATAGAGCGGGATCTTGTCCTTGAGACCGGCCGCCGCGTAATCTTTCACGAATTTCACCGCGCCGCCACCGGCGAAGAAACACGCGACCGCATCGGGCCTGAGCGCCGCGATCTCGGTAAGCAGCGCCTGAAACTCCACGTTCGGGAACGGCACGAACAACTCCTTGAGCACCGTGCCGCCGACCGCGCTGAATGCCTCCCTGAAGGAAGCGAGCGACTCCTCCCCCGCGGCGTACTTCCAGGTAATGAATACCGCGCGTTTATGGCCCCTCCCGGCCATCACCCTGCCCAGCGGATGCACCGGCTGCCAGTTGGAAAACGAAGTGCGGAACACGTTAGGCGTGCAAAGCGCGCCGGTCGCCGCGTCGGCCCCGGCGTTCGGGATGACGAGCAGCGTTCCGGCTTCGCGCGCCACCTTGATCATTCCCATGGCCACACCCGAGTGCACGCTGCCGATGAGCACATCGACCTTGTCGCGGGTGATGAGGCGGTTGGCGTTATCGGTGGCCTTGGCCGGCTCGGATTCGTCGTCGACCTTGAAAATCTCGACCTCGCGGCCGCCGAGCTTGCCGCCGCCCTCCTCCAGAGCCAGCCTCAGCCCGTTTTCGATTGCCACGCCGAGTTGCGCGTAGGTACCGGTGTAGGGCAGCATCAAGCCCAGCCGAATTTTTTCCGATTGCGCACGCGCAAACGATGTCAGCAGCGAAGCCCCAGCGAGCGCACCCGCACCGATGAGGAAATCCCGTCTTCTCTGATTCTGCATTTTCCGGTCCTTGTTCTTCTGGTTGCCCTGGATTTTACCCCTCACTCCTCACCCCTCACCCTTCACGCCTTCCGCAATTTGAACCGCTGGATTTTACCGGTTGCAGTCTTGGGCAGCTCAGAGACAAAGTCGATCCAGCGCGGATACTTGTATGGCGCCAGGCGGTCCTTGACGTGCTGCTTGAGCGCCTCGGCCAGCGCGGCCGAGCCGGTGACGCCCGGCTTGGTGACGACAAAGGCCTTGGGCTTTACCAGTTGCTGTTCATCTTTCGCACCGACCACCGCCGCTTCGAGAACGTCCGGATGCGTCAGCAGCGCGGCCTCCACCTCGAAGGGCGAAACGTACATGCCACTCACCTTGAGCATGTCGTCTGAACGGCCGCCGTAGGTGAAGAAACCGACGTCATCGACCGAGTACTTGTCGCCGGCGCGGGTCCACGGGCCGACGAAGGTCGCAAGCGTCCTGGCCCGGTTGTTCCAGTACATGATCGCGCTCGTAGGACCGCTGATCTGCAGCTCGCCGATTTCATTCGGGCCGACTTCCCGACCCTCCTCGTCCACCAGGCGGATCCGGTAGCCGGGCACCGGCTTGCCGGTCGTGCCGTAGCGCACATCGCCCGGACGATTCGAAAGAAAAATATGCAACATCTCGGTGGAGCCGATGCCGTCGAGCAGTTCGACGCCAAAATGCTCGTTCCAGCGCCTGCCGATATCGGCGGGTAGCGCTTCGCCAGCCGACGTGCAGATTCTCAATGCGACTTCGTCCTTGCGCGGCAAGTCCGGG
>CAZYTR010000209.1:0-3212 GCA_964650365.1 uncultured Alcaligenaceae bacterium
TCGACGGGAATCCCCGCGCATTCCAGAAAATCGCGCATGCAAACGCGATCAGGCCGATGCCGACGAGGGAGTCGTGAAATTTCATGGTGAGGGGTGAGGCGAGAGGCGTGAGGCGTGAGGCGTGAGGCGTGAGGCAATACGGTTGAGGTTAGAGGTCAGAAAAGAAAAATTGAAATTTTCCGCTTATTTCTTCTCGCCTCTCCAGCTTTTTTTATCGTTCCGGCACCGACTTCCCTTCGACCCTCTCGCTTCACGCCTCTCGCCTCTCGCCTCACCCCTCACCCCTCTCGCCTCTCGCCTCGCTTATTGCACCATTCCGAATTTCTTCATGAGCACGCCGTTCTCGGCGTCGGTCTTCGCCATCATCGCCGCGAATTCCTGCGGCGGAAGATAACGCATCCCGAATCCGCGCATGGTCATGAAATCCCGGTATTGCTTACTGTCGTAAGCCTTCTTGATTGCAACGATCAGGCGCTCCTCGATCGCCTTCGGCAGGTTCTTCGGAGCGGCGATCCCGCGCCAGACGCCGCTCAGCCACTTGCTGCCAATTGCCGTCTTCAGCGTGGGCACGTTGGGAAAAAGCTGCGACGGTGCTTCGTCCATGATGGCGAGGCTGCGGACCCTGCCCGCTTCGATCAATGCGCGCCCTTCTGGATGGGAGCCGCTCACGATGTCCACGCCGCCTGCCGCCAATTCCTGCAGCCCGGCCGCGTTGCTGACGCTCGGTACCCAGGGCACGGAGGCCGGATCGATCTTCTGGTCGGCCAGCAAGCCGTAGAGGGAAAGATGCCATGACCCTCCGCGGGCGGTGCCGGAAGCCTTGAGCTTGCCCGGGTTCTTGCGTATCGCGTCGAGCAAGTCGGGCAGCGTCCTGTACGGGGATTCGGCATTGACCTGGATCGCCGCCGGATCGACATTGATCAGCGCGATCGGGGTGAAGCTTGCGCCATTGAGCTGGGTCAGCCCCTGATGATGCATCTGGGTAATTTCGAAAGTAATCAGTCCAAAGGTATAACCGTCGGGCGCTGCCGTGGCGATCGTCTGGTGTCCGACCACGCCGCTGCCCCCGGTGCGATTGACTACGTTCACCGGCTGGCCGAAATCCTTCTCCAACAGGGAGGCCAGCATCCGCGCCACCGCGTCGGTTCCCCCGCCTGCGCCCCATGGCACGATCAGGGTGACCGGCCGCGACGGATAGTCGGCGGCCAGAACGACATTCGCGGCAACCGCCAGCGCGGTTGCAGCAACGACGGTCAGAATCTTCTTCATTTTCTCCTCGCGAGGTCTGCACGGTGCACCAGCTCGCCGCGGCGGCAAATAACTCGCCGGCGGTTGCTTTGCACCTGATTTTTATGATGGAACGCCAGAATCGCGCCGCGGCGCGGAGATGCGCCGGCCTTGCCGGCGCCCGGCTTTCAGGATGGACTGAATTCTATTGCAAAAGGGGCAACGCACACCAAAAAAAGAGTGTCTCGGTCACGCGGACTTACTTGACGCGCACCATCTTCAGGTTCTTTTCGCTCTGCGCAACCATTCGAACGAACGCGCGGATCTGCGGATAGATGAGCTCGCGGAACTTGCGTCCGCTGAAGATGCCGTAATGGCCGATGCCTTTCGCCAGCAAGTGCTTGCGCTTTTCCGCGGGGATGCTGCGGCACAGGGTGTGCGCAGCTTCGGTCTGGCCGTTGCCGGAAATATCGTCCAGTTCGCCTTCGATGGTGAACAACGCCGTCCGTCTGATCGCCTCCGGCCTCACCGGCTCGCCGCGCACGGTCATTCTGCCCTTCGGCAACTGGAATTCCTGGAAAACCGCCTTGACGGTGTCGAGGTAGTACTCGGCGGGCATGTCGAGCACCGCATTATATTCGTCGTAGAACTGCCGATGCGCCTCCGCGCTCTCGCCGTCGCCCCGAATCAAGTGATTGTAGAACTGCTTGTGGGCATCCAGGTGGCGGTCCGGATTCATGGCAAGGAAACTGGCGTGTTGCAGGAATCCCGGGTACACCTTGCGCATGAAGCCCGGATAGTTCGGTGGCACGCGCATGATCACCTTGTCGGCGAACCATGAATGCGGGCGCCCCGAGGCAAAATCGTTCACCGCGGTCGGATTGCGGCGGGTGTCGATCGGCCCGCCCATCATGATCATCGCCTTCGGCACCGCCGGGTCGTTCTCCGCTGCCATCAGCGACACCGCGGCAAGCACTGGCACGGTCGGCTGGCACACCGAAATCACGTTAAGGTCCGGCGACACGTGCCGGATGAACTCTCTGACGTAGTCCACGTAGTCGTCGAGGTGGAACGGGCCCTTCGTCAGCGGCACCATCCTTGCGTCCACCCAGTCCGTGACCCACACGTCGTGGTCCGGCAGCGCAGTGCGCACCGTATCGCGCAACAGCGTGGCGAAGTGCCCCGACAGGGGCGCGACGATCAGCAGCTTCGGCTGCTCGACGGCAATTTCTTTCCTGAAATGCAGCAGCTGGCAAAACGGCTTGTCCACATCCACCTCGAGGACAACCGCGACGCGCTCGCCGTCGACGACCGTGTCGTCAATCCGCCATTGCGGTTTCGGGTACCGCCGCATCAGCCGCACGAAAACTTCGCTGTTGGCCGCGATGGTGCGGGACACCGAGGTATAGGCGAGCGGACTGAAGGGGTTGGTGAAGAGATGTTTGACGGCGTCCGCGAGGAGGACCGTGGGCGCCATCACCGTCTTTTGGAACTCGTGCAGCTGATAGATCATCCTGCCTCGCTGAAAGGTTTGCCGCCGCCCCGGGTTCCACACAGAATTTTGAAACGCGAAACGCGGAAACTGCAATCTGGCGGCGACTGTAAAGACTCCGTCCTGGGGCGTCAAGGCAAAGTCGAGTTTGTCACCCCGCGCTGCCCGTGGTAGACGATTTTTGATGAAGACGGCCTTCGCTCTTATAACGGCCCAAGTGGCGAATCCTGCATCGCCGCCACCTGTTCCCGGAGCTGCAGTATCTGGTCCTGCCAGTATTTCGTGGTATGGAACCACGGAAAGGCTGCCGGGAAAGCCGGGTCGTTCCAGCGCCGCGCCAGCCACGCCGAGTAATGGATAAGTCGCAACGTGCGCAGCGCCTCGAGCAGTTGAAGCTCACGGCGGTCGAATTCGAAGAAGTCGTCGTAGCCGGAGAGGACATCGGAAAACTGGCGGGTCATCGCCGCGCGGTCTCCGGAGAGCAGCATCCACA
>CAZYTR010000210.1:0-7966 GCA_964650365.1 uncultured Alcaligenaceae bacterium
ATGATCGTGCTCTTTATCTGCGTCAGTGTTTCAATGTTCTCGTTCATACAAACTCCCGTGAATGTCGTGACCCCCGAGAAAGGGGAGGCGTGAGGCGTAAGGCGTGAGGCGTAAAGGATCTATAGGTGCTTTTCCCCCTCACCCCTCACCATCTTCAATCTTTCCATCGCCGCCACCAAGCGTGCGCTGATGGCCGGTTCCCAGACCGAGTGGCCGGCGTCGGGCACGATGATGTACTGCGCTTCCGGCCAGGCGCGGTGCAGGTCGTCTGCCGATACGATCGGACACACCATGTCGTAGCGTCCCTGCACGATGATTCCTGGAATAGAGCGCAATTTGCCCGCGTTCTCCAGCAGCGAGTTCTCGGGCAGAAAGATGTTGTTGGAAAAGTAGTGCGCCTCGATGCGCGCGAGTCCCAGGGCAACGATGTCTTCGGCAAAGTGCGCAACCGTGGAAGGGCTGGGCAGCAGAGTCGAACAGGAGCCTTCGTAGATGCTCCACTGATGCGCGGCCGGCATGTGCACTTCGGGATCGGGGTCGTTCAGCCTCTTCGAGTAAGCAGTAAGCAGGTCCTTGCGTTCCGTCCCGGGGATGAACTCCGCGAACTTGCGCCACGCCTCCGGATAGACGAAGCGCATGCCGTAGAGAAACCAGTCGATCTCCAGCTTGCGGCACAGAAAGATGCCGCGCAGAACCAGCGCCGTACAGTGTTGCGGATGCGCTTGGCCGTAGGCGAGCGCCAGCGTACTGCCCCATGAACCCCCGAATACGATCCACTTGTCGATGCCGAGGTGCGCACGCAGCTTCTCCATGTCGGCGATCAGGGCCGGCGTGGTGTTGCCGGCGAGTTCGCCGTGTGGACGCGAGCGGCCGGCGCCACGTTGGTCGAAGATCACGATGCGATAGTGCGCCGGATCGAAGAAACGCCGGTGCATCGGGCTCGCACCCGCGCCCGGTCCCCCGTGCAGGAACACCACCGGCACGCCGCTGTCGTTTCCCGATACTTCCCAGTACATCTCGTGGCGCTGGTCGAGCCTGAGATAGTCGGACCGACGCGGCTCGAGGTCGGGATAAAGTTCGGTGCGGGTTCCGGGTGCGGCGTAGTCCATCGTCAGAGCGGGCGCACCCGGTAACCTTTTTCCGCCAGGATCTGCAGAACGCTGTCCTGTCCGAGCAAATGTGCCGCGCCGATGGCGATGAAATGCACATCGGAACCTTTCAGCATTGTTTCGACCTTCCCCGCCATCGCGATATTGCGATCCGACACGAGTTTGCGATGAAACTCCTGCGCAAGTGCAGCCGGCAGTTTGTCCTCCTCGGTGGATACCGCGTCTTGCAGTTTTTTCCCGTCCCCGGACTTCCACGCGTTCACCATCGAATCGACCAGCGCCGGGATTTCCCCGCTGTCTATGGAATCCAGCGTCTCCTGCAGCAGACTTTCCTGCAGGCGGGCCGACATGTTGTTCATCAAGGCGATCTGGCCTCCGAAAGATTCGAGTTCCACCAAAGGCTTGCCGTCCTTCCTGGCCCGCCGGGCGAAATGAATGTCTACGCCGAGAGACGGGTCGAATCCCGCATTGACGTACTCGATCGAAGCAAGCGTGATCGCCACCAGAAACGGCTTCATCGTCTCGGCCTGTTCCAGCGGGATCCCGTAACGTTCCAGCGTCTTGGAGAGTCTACCCAGCAGCGGCGCCGGCAGGTTTTTTTGAAGAGTTTCCGGCGGCTGGTAAAGAGAGTCCGAGATCGCCGCCATGACCGCGTTCTGGTCGGCGGGGTCGGCTTCGAGTGCGATGATCTTCGACGCCTGATAGGCCTTTTCGACCACCGGCCCCATCGGGTACATGTCGCTGCGCCCGACGTGAATCGATCCCAGCAGATATACGGCGTTGCCCGCGGAGCGTACTTCCCAGATCAGCGGCGTGGCGCCTGTCTGCTGCGCCAGGCTATGCCCGGCAGCCAGGGCTGCGACAAGGAGCAACAGGCTGGGGAGATGCCGGGCGATGGAACGATACATAAAACCTCGCAGCGGAAAATCGGACGACGGGCTGACCGGCGTGCGGTGTAATGCGCCGGTCCGGCTTGGAGCGAACCATAACAAAAACCCCGCCCTCCTACAAACTCCAACTCGGTCCGCAATGGCCGCTTGGGGTGCGGAGTGGCTCCCGTATAATCGCCGCAACCTGTTGATCACGGAGTATCCATGGACGAGCAGTTGCGCAAGAGTGCGCTCGATTACCACCGCTTACCCACCCCCGGCAAGATTTCCGTCGTTCCCACCAAAGGCCTGATCAACCAGCGCGACCTCGCGCTTGCCTATTCGCCCGGCGTCGCCGCAGCCTGCGAAGAGATCGTCAACGATCCCGGCACAGCGCGCAATTACACCGCGCGCGGCAATCTCATCGGCGTGATCACCAACGGCACCGCGGTGCTGGGGCTGGGCGCGATCGGACCGCTCGCGGCCAAGCCGGTGATGGAAGGCAAGGGTGTGCTGTTCAAGAAGTTCGCCGGCATAGACGTATTCGACATCGAAATCAACGAGCGCGATCCGGACAAGTTGGTGGACATCATCGCCAGCCTCGAGCCTACATTTGGCGGTCTCAATCTCGAGGACATCAAGGCGCCCGAGTGCTTCTATATCGAGAAGCAGCTGCGCAGCCGGTTGAAGATTCCGGTATTCCACGACGATCAGCACGGCACCTCCATCATCGTTGGCGCCGCGGTGCTGAACGGCCTCAAAGTGGTCGGCAAGGACATCGGCAACGTGAAGCTGGTGTGCTCGGGTGCCGGAGCGGCGGCGCTGGCCTGCCTGGACCTGCTGGTGCGCCTCGGGCTGCCGATGAAAAACATCTGGGTTTCCGACATCAAGGGCGTGGTGTACGCCGGCCGCAAGGAGGAGATGGACGACAACAAAGTCCGCTACGCCAGAGAAACCAAGGCACGCACGCTTGCCGACATCATTCCGGATGCGGACATCTTTCTCGGCCTGTCGGCCGCCAAGGTGCTGAAGCCGGAGATGGTGAAGAAGATGGCGCAGAAGCCCTTGATCCTCGCGCTTGCCAATCCCGTGCCCGAGATCCTGCCGGACGAGGCGAAGGCGGTGCGGCCGGACGCTGTAATTGCAACCGGGCGTTCGGATTACCCGAACCAGGTAAACAACGTGTTGTGCTTTCCGTTTATTTTCCGCGGCGCGCTGGATGTGGGTGCAACCACCATCAACGAGGAGATGAAGCTCGCGGCGGTGCGCGCGCTCGCCGAACTGGCGCAGGCGGAACAGTCCGACATCGTGGCGATTGCCTATGGTGAGCGGAACCTTTCGTTCGGCCCCGAATACCTGATACCGAAGCCATTCGATCCGCGGCTGATCGTGAAGATCGCGCCGGCCGTGGCGAAGGCCGCAATGGAAAGCGGCGTCGCCACGCGTCCGATTGCAGACTTCGCCGCCTACCATCAGCAACTGTCCCAATTCGTTTACCACTCAGGCCTCATCATGAGGCCGGTGTTTGCCGCCGCGAAGAAGAATCCGAGCCGCGTGGTGTTCTGCGAGGGTGAGGACGAACGCGTGCTGCGCGCGGTTCAAGTGGTGGTGGATGAGGGCGTGGCAAAGCCGATCCTTATCGCCCGCCCGGAGGTGCTGAATCCGAGAATCGAGAAGTTCGGGCTGCGCATCCGTCCCGGCCGCGACTTCGAAATGGTGAACCCGAACTCGGATCCGCGTTTTCGCGACTACTGGCAGGAGTACTACGCCCTGGTGCAACGCAAAGGCGTTTCGGTGGAATACGCCAAGCGTGAGGTTACGCGCCGAACCACGCTGATCGGCGCGCTCATGGTGCGCCGGGGTGACGCGGACGCGATGCTATGCGGGACCATCGCCGAGCATTCGCTGCACCTTGGTTACGTCGCCAATGTGATCGGGCTGCGCAAGGGCGTGAATCAGTTCGCGGCGATGAACATGCTGATCCTGCCGAAACACACGCTGTTCATCTGCGATACCTACGTGAATCCGGATCCGACCGCGGCGCAGCTTGCCGAGATCACCATGCTCGCCGCAGACGAAGTGCAGCGTTTCGGTATCGTCCCCAGGATTGCGCTGCTGTCGCATTCGAATTTCGGCAGTTCGCGCAACCCATCGGCGCAGAAGATGAGCGCAGTGCGCGATATTCTCGAACAGCAGGCCCCGCATCTGGAGGTCGAGGGCGAAATGCACGGCGACGCGGCGCTGAACGAGGAAATCCGCATGAGGAGCTTCCCGAACTCGCGGCTCAAGGGCGAGGCAAACCTGTTGATCATGCCCACGCTGGACGCAGCGAATATTTCCTTCAACCTGCTCAAGATTACCGCCGGCGAGGGCATTACCGTCGGACCGATGCTGCTGGGCGCGGCCAAGCCGGTGCACATCCTCACGCCCACCGCCACCGTGCGACGGCTGGTGAACATGGCGGCGCTGGCCTCGGTCGATGCCGCATTTCAAAGGCAAATCTGAAACACGTTGAACACGAAGGGTCACGAAGGAAAAACGAAGTTACACGAAGGAAAGCGAAATGAACTGGAGATTGCCTACGGTCGGTGCCGATGACATTGGCGCGATTAGTCGAGACCATAGCCAGCCAGGCATCAGGGTTTATGACACTTCATCATTTTCATGAATTTCCTGTTTTTCGTTCTCCTTCGTGTAACTTCGTTTTTCCTTCGTGTTAACCAGGCTTTTTCGGCATCAGGATTGAATGTCGCATGAGCGAATCCGTGAGCCAGCCGGTAGTGTTCGAAGAGCGTCGAGCGGACAGCGGCGCGCGCGCCGGCGTTGCCCGCTTGAACGTCGAGAAGTCGCTGAATTCCCTGTCACTGGAAATGATCGACTTGCTCTTCGAGCGACTTTCGGCGTGGGCGGCCGATCCCGGCATCGCGTTCGTGGTGCTGGAAGCGGCCGGCGAGAGGGCGTTTTGCGCAGGTGCCGACCTTCACAAACTTTACGCGACCATGCTGGAGCAGCATGCGTCGGCAAAGCGCGACGACATTCGCGGCAACTCTTACGCACTTTCCTTCTTCTCCCGGGAGTACCGGCTCGATTACCTGATTCACGCGTATCCGAAGCCGGTGCTGTGCTGGGGGCACGGGATCGTGATGGGAGGCGGCCTGGGTCTGATGGCGGGCGCCAGCCATCGCGTCGTGACCGAGCACTCGCGCGTGGCCATGCCTGAGATCACCATCGGCCTGTATCCCGATGTCGGCGGTACCTGGCTGCTCAACCGCGCACCGGGTCGCAGCGGCCTTTTCCTCGCGCTCACCGGCGCCCAATTGAACGCAGCCGATGCGCTGTTCGCACGGTTTGCCGATTACCAGGTCGCACACGCCGACAAGGCCCGGGTCATGCAAAGTCTGATGCGGCAGCCATGGACTGCGGACGCTGGGGATGCTCATCGCCTGCTCACGGATGTCCTGCGCAGCTTCGCGGTTGCGCGTCCTGCTTCCAGCCCGCTGCGCGAGCATCTCGACCTGATCGGAGAGTTGTGCGGATACGCAACGCTGCCCGAAATCGTCGCGGCCATCACGGGCGTGAAAACGCAGGACGCCTGGTTGGCAAAGGCCGCCGCGACACTTGCCGCGGGGGCGCCCGGTTCGGCTGCGTTGTCGCATGCCCTGCAGCGGCGCATGCTGCATGCCTCGCTGGCTGAAGTCTTCCGCGTCGAGTTGGTGGCCTCACTGACCTGCGCCGCGCATGCGGACCTCGCCGAGGGTATCCGCGCGCTGCTGATCGACAAGGACTGGCGCCCGCGCTGGCGGCCGGCGACGCCGGCGGAAGTGACGCCGCAATGGCTCGAGGGTTTCTTCGCCAGTCCCTGGCAGGCGCACGAGCATCCGCTTGCCGACCTTGGCGCCTGAAAGCAACGCCGGCCTGACAAACCGCCATAAACGCATTTAACACGAAGGGGCACGAAGGAAAGACAAGAAAGGATCACGAAGGAGAACATAGAGACTGGATATGAACCACCAAGATGCCGAGGACGTCGGGAAACCTTCCATGAGTCAGGGCTATTTGGTCTACCGGATTCTGATATTTCTTGGCGTTCTCCCGGTTTATGTCCAATATTTGTCTCTCCTTCGTGGCCCTTACTTCTTGCCTTTCCTTCGTGTACCTTCGTGTTCAAAGAGTTTCTCTTGGTTTAGGGGCTAAATATGAAAACCAGGATAGAGAAGGACACGTTCGGCGAGATCGAAGTCCCGGCCGACCGCCTGTGGGGCGCGCAGACCCAACGCAGCCTGCAGAATTTCCGCATTTCCGGCGAGCGCATGCCGGTGGAGCTGATCCGCTCGCTGGCGCTGGTGAAGCGCGCCGCCGCCGCGGTGAACATCGAACTCGGCCTGCTCGATTCCAAGAAGGGCAGTGCCGTCATCGAGGCCACGGACGAGGTCATCGCCGGGAAGCATGACGAAGAGTTTCCCCTGGTGGTCTGGCAGACCGGCTCCGGGACGCAGACCAATATGAACATCAACGAGGTGCTCGCTAACCGCGCGTCGGAAATTCTCGAAGGCAGCCGCGGCGAGAAGCGTCTCGTGCACCCGAACGACGACGTCAATAAGGGGCAATCCTCCAACGATGTTTTTCCGACGGCGATGCATGTTGCCGCGGTGCGGGCGTTGCATGACCGGCTGGTGCCGTCCCTGAAGACCTTGCGCGACACGCTGGCGCAAAAATCCAGGGCATTCGACGACATCATCAAGATCGGCCGTACCCACCTGCAGGATGCCACCCCGCTGACCCTCGGGCAGGAATTCTCCGGCTACGTTTCCCAACTCGACCACGGCATCGCCCACGTACAGGCGTCATTGACGCACTTGTGCGAACTGGCGCTGGGCGGCACTGCGGTGGGCACCGGTCTGAACGCGCATCCGGAGTTCGGCGCGCGGGTGGCGAAGGAACTGGGGAAGGCGACCAAACTGCCGTTCGTCTCAGCGCGCAACAAGTTCGAGGCGCTGGCGGCTAACGATGCGCTCGTCCACGCGCACGGGGCGCTGAAAACGCTGGCGGCATCGCTGATGAAGATCGCCAACGACATCCGCTGGCTGGCGTCCGGCCCGCGCTGCGGAATCGGCGAGCTCACAATTCCCGAGAACGAACCGGGCAGCTCGAGCATGCCGGGCAAGGTGAACCCCACGCAGTCGGAAGCGCTGACAATGGTTTGCTGCCAGGTGTTCGGCAACGACGTGGTCATCAACGTCGGCGGATCACAGGGCAATTTCGAGTTGAACGTCTTCAAGCCGGTCATCATTCACAATTTCCTGCAGAGCGTCCGGCTGCTCGCCGACGGCGCGGTGAGCTTCAACGACAATTGCGTGGCTGGCATCGAGCCGAACCGCGAACGCATCGAAAAGTCGGTGCGGGAATCCCTGATGCTGGTCACGGCGCTCAATCCGCATATCGGCTACGACAAAGCCGCGCAGATCGCAAAGAAAGCCCACCAGGAAGGCACCACCCTCAAGGAAGCGGCCGCGAAACTCGGCTATGTCAGCGCGGAACAGTTCGACCAGTGGGTGCGGCCCGAAGACATGGTCGGAAAAAACAAAAACTGAAACGCGTTCAACGCAAAGGACGCCAAGGTACGCGAAGGAAAACCAGGAACGAAGGTGAACTGCAAAAACGTCGCGTGGAATGGGAAACCCTCCAGGGTGGATCGTGTGCGCACGTTTTTCGTTTGATGATCAGCCCTGCCTTGTCTTTCCTTTGCGTACCTTTGCGTCCTTTGCGTTGAAAAGGGGTGGGTTTGGATCCAGATGGAGATCTTGCGAAGCTGATGGCTAACTTTCCCCGCTCGGGGAAAGTGGAGTGGATCGGCATCCGGCTCGAGCGGCGGACGCCGCTGGCGGCACTGGATCTGGTGGACGCAGTCGCATGCTACGGTCTTGCAGGCGATCACTACGCTTCGAAGAACAACGGCAACCGCCAAGTCACGCTGATCCAGGCGGAACA
>CAZYTR010000211.1:0-4313 GCA_964650365.1 uncultured Alcaligenaceae bacterium
ACATCGACTGCGTTCAGGACGGCGGGGCGGTTGAGCGTGATGACCGTGGTCGTGTCATGACGTTCGAGTTCGACGCTGGATTCCATCAAGTGTCCTTTCAATCAATTTAAAACACAACGCCAACCGCAGAGGATTCTTTTCAATACCCCCTTGAGGGGTACGCGGAGGAAAAGCAGGATCAAAAGAACATACGCGAGTTAAAAACTGGTATCGGTGGTGACTTTTGCACCCGGCCTGCTGTTAACACCCATATTGTTTTTCCTCGTTTTGGTTTTCCTCCGCGCCCTCTGCGTTGAGCGCTTTGTTTTAGACGTAAGCGGGCCCTTCGATCACCGGGTGCGCTTTCAGGAATCCCTCGTCCACTTCCACGCCGATGCCCGGCGCTTCCAGCGGTGCCACGTTGCCGTCTCTGTCCAGTACGTAAGGCGTGGATACCAGTTCGTCGCGGAACAGGTTGTTCTTCGACACGTCGGCCTCGAAGTAGCCGCCGTTTTCGATGGCGGCGAGGAAATGGATGGTGGCCGCCATGTTGATTCCGGTCATTGATGTGTGCGGATGGATCGGCAGTTTCCAGCTCGATGCCAGTGCGGCGATGCGCAGCGCCTCGGTGATGCCGCCGGTCTTCGACAGGTCCGGTTGCAGAATCGTGATGGCACCGTCTTCGATCACCCGGTTGAACTCAAAGCGGGTGTAGTGATTCTCGCCCGCGGCGAGCGGCGTGCGGCCATAGCGCGCCGCTTCCCGATACGACAGGTAGTCGTGCGCAGGGAAGGGCTCTTCCAGCCAGCCGACGTTGTATTCGTCCAACGCGGGCATCGCCGCGCGGACATCGGCAATGTTGTAGCCGATGTTGGCGTCGGTGAGGATCACCATTTCGTCGCCGAAGGCTTTGCGCACGGCGGCGATGCGCTCGACATCGCGCGCAACTGTGTCGCCGATGCGCAGCTTCACCGCCTTGTAGCCGGCCTGAACGTGAGGCCGGGCCTCCTCCACGAGCGCCTTCGGTACCTGGTATCCGAGCGAGACGCCGCCGGCGTAGGCCGGAATCGGGCGTGCGCGGCCGCCGAGAAGTCTATACAGGGGGATCTTTAGTGCCTTGCCGCGGATATCCCACAGCGCCATGTCAATGCCGGAGAGCGCCAGGCAGGCGCCTGCACCCATGCCGTGGCTGGCGAGTTGCTTGTCGTACACCTTCTTCCACACGCCAGTCGTGTCGTTCGCGTCCTGGCCGAGGACCAGTTGCCTGAGCGTGGTGTTGACCAGATGCGCCACCGCGCCCGGACAGCGTCCGTGGTGCGCTTCGCCCCAGCCGGTCACGCCGCCTTCGGTTTCCACTTTCACGATGACCGCGTCGCGCTTCACTGCGCGGCCGATGCCCAGCGTGACGCTGTCTTTTGGATCGACCGGAAACGAAGTCGGGAATGCGCGGATCTCGGTAATGCGCAGCGAAGACATGGTACCTCCCTGGCTGTTATTTCCTACCGGTTACTCTAGCGGTGAGGGCTTATCTATTGCTGCCTTGTAGCAGCGTGACATCGACCACGCGATAGGCAGGCTTGTAGGCATCGCTGTACGTCTTGGAGTGATGTACCACGGGGTAGCCGGCCTGCGCGATGCGATCGAAGTACGCCACCACCTCTTGCTGCGCGAACGGGATACCCCCGGCACTGGCGAGGTCGCCAAGGCAGCCGCAGAATTTCTCGAGCTTTTCACGCGAAGGCGGATAGCTGTTCGCGGTCTCGACAAATGCGCGGTTCAGCTCATCGAGACTTCTTCCGGCGGCCACCCAGGAACGCAGGTGCACCCGCGTCAGCCTGCCGTCCGGTGAGATCACGTCCTTTTCAGGTTCGACCGGCCCGGTGCCGAGTTCGGCAGACTCCTTTTCCAGCCATGCACGGGCGATGGCTGCATCCTTCACCGCATGGCCAGGGCCGAGCGCCACCTGATGCAGCAGCTTGTAGATGTCGTCGAGCTGCATCCGCGGATAGCGAGCAATGTGCTGGGACAACAGCTGATTGATGAACTTCATCGTGCCTCGGCGCGGACAACGGATGCATCTTAGTCCAGGTTTGTGCGGCGCGGCAGGGGGTCTCGGAACGAGACCGCTTGCCAAGCCGCCAAGGGAAGAATAAGGTTTCAGAGTCGGTGACGACGACAGGGTGCAGGGAATCCCGGGCCGGTTCGAGAAGGGTGAGGCGGCCGCGCACCATCACCTTCGCGAGGCGCAAGTCTCCGCAGGGGGGACAGAAAACCTACATAACGAGGAGGAAATCCAAAATGGAAGAAGCAAGAGAACTGGAATTTATCGACCAGTCCAAACCGGTCGAAAGGAAGGCCGACGAGAACACCCGCCGCAGCTTTCTGGCCAAGGTGTCCGGAATCGCCGCGATCACGGCTATGGCCCCGCAGGCATTCGCGCGCAACTTCATCGACATCTACGATGCCGATGGTCCGATCGCACGTTATCCGAACCCGGATGTGATCCCGCTGGACAAGCGTTTCAAATACAAGCTCGGCAACACGCCGATCGTGCGCCTGTATCGCGGAACCATGTGGGCCGAAGGTTGCGCCTGGAGCGGGGTCGGACGCTATCTGGTTTGGAGCGATATTCCGAACAACGAACAACTGCGCTGGTGCGATGAAGACGGCCATGTAGGCCGCAATTTCCACTATCCCGCCGGCAACTCGAACGGCAACACCTTCGACTACCAGGGACGCCAGATCTCGTTCGAGCACGGCACGCGGCGCGTGGGGCGTTACGAACTCGACGGCAGCTACACAGTACTTGCCGACAAGGCAGGCGGCAAAGGCCTGAATGCACCGAACGATGGTGCCGCGCATCCGGACGGCTGGTATTACTTCACCGATCCCGGTTATGGCGGCCTGATGAACTACGAAGGTCAGCGGCTTAACACCGGCAGCCCACAGCCGATCCAGAAGGAAGCGGTTTACCGCATCGACGCTCCGGGCAAGATTGAGAAGGTGACCGACGAACCGTACAAGCCCAACGGGCTATGTTTCTCGCCCGATTTCAAGAAGGTGTACATCGCCGACACGGGGCTTTCACACTATCCGGACGCCAAGAGCGTTATCTGGGTGTACGACGTGGACAGCAGCAAGCGACTCAAGAACGGCAGGGTATTTGCCAGCATGGAAATGGACGGCAAGATTGGCTTTGCCGACGGCATCCGCTGCGACGAGGACGGCAACGTCTGGGCCGCGATGGGCTGGGTCGGCGACGGCTACGACGGCGTGCACGTATTCTCGCCGGACGGCACGCGTATTGGCCAGATCCGCATGCCGGAAATCATCGGCAACCTGTGCTTCGGCGGGGTCAAGCGCAACCGCCTGTTCATGGCGGGCAGTACCTCGCTGTACGCGGTGTATGTCGAAACCAGAGGCGGCACGCTGACCTGAACTTTCGGGTGCGAAGTAAAAAAATCAAAAGCCCGCGTGCCGGAAGGCACGCGGGCTTTTTTTGTCTCGAAGTGCTGAGCAAATCAGAACGGCAGGATGTAGCCCACGGTGATGTAATCGGTGCTCGGGTTGACCTGGGTGTACTCGACGTCGAGTATGCCGCGCCCCATGCGGAAGCCGAGGCCGATTCCTGCGGTCAGGTTCATGTCGTCGTCTAAGTCGTCGTCCCACAAGGAAACGCCGAGCTTGGCCTTGACGTGAACGTCGCCTTGGCTGCGATACACCGCGTAGCCGGCAACCGAATTGATACTCCAGTCGTGGTTGTTGCCTACGTCACCCTCGACAATGCCGAGCATAAGCTCCGCTTCCCAGGAGAGATTGCCCTGAATCGGTTTACCCAGTACCGCGCCGACGTTGAACCCGGCGTCATTGTTGGAGCCGTGCGGCTTCATGACGCCGCCCTTGCCGCCGAACATCAGACCCTTCGTATCTTGCGCCATCGCGCCGGCCGAAAGCAGCGCCATAGCCATCGCGAAAGCCGTGATGATTTTTCTCATTCAATCTCCTCGTCGTGTAGTGGAACGGAAAGCGAAGATAAATCCCGCCACTGATCAAGACTGTCCGCTGAACCGCAAGTTCCGGTGAGTGCGCGGCGCGCCCCGAGTTACTGACCCAACCGGTAAATAGTGCGCATCGTTTTTCCCCCTCTCCCTCCGGGAGAGGGTTGGGGTGAGGGAATAACACCGGCAAAAGCTCCCTCATCCTGTCCTTCTCCCGGAGGGAGAAGGGACTCAACAGGTGTCGCAGTGCGCACTATTTAGCGTTCTCCTGAGTAACCACAGAGGATTCTTTTCAATACCCACTCGACAATCACTTAATCACTGCTTCTTGCCCTC
>CAZYTR010000212.1:0-4201 GCA_964650365.1 uncultured Alcaligenaceae bacterium
ACCGGGCGTAAGGTAACCTATTCCGGCGGCTCAAGGAAGCCGTCGGAATCGAGGTGCGAGGTGCGAGGTGCGAGGTGCGAGGTGCGAGGTGCGAGGGACGAGGGGCGTGAGGCGAGAGGCGAGAGGCAAGAGGCAAGAGGCGTGAGGAGTGAGGCGTGAGGACTGAGGTCTAAGGTGCTAGAGACAGGACATTGGGCAGAATGTGAAGTAGTCGCGACTCCATCTGACAGACAATGTCCACTTCCTGGGAATTTTAGACTGATGAGTGGCAGGCAAAAACCGGCCACGAGCGAACGTTCGTGTCGTTCCAATCGGTTGGCTCAGCTGTTCGCCTTGAATTGACGTCGTGATGGCGCAGGCGTAACGTGCTCCGGCACTGATCCCCACATTCCCTGGGTGAGTGGCTTAGACCAAAGCCACCACCTCCTTGGCCTTCGTTGCAGTAGCCAAGCGTTTAAGTGTGTCCGAAGACCGCGTTCCGACGCTATTTGTAGAAATGTCATTCATGATGAAGAGACACGCCGACCACTTCGCTCACTTTGCTGCAAGAAAGAGAAATCATGTCGACACCACTCCGAATCAATGCATTCTTGTGGTCGCTGTTTCTCGTATCTGGTTGCGGGACCGCTCCGAAGGGGGCAGGCCTTTATTCCGATTTCGTTCCGACTGAGTCGCTTCGTGTCGCGCAAGTGTTCTATGTCGCGACGCGTGCCGAACTTGATCACCCGCGCGAGGCGGAGGCATACAAGGCCATCCGCGCTGCTGGCATTGCTGACTCCGATTTGGTGGACGGCAGCGTAGTGATGGCGCGAATCTACTGTTGCGGAGGCCCTAGTAAGCAATCAAGTGCAGAGTATGCAGATGCTCGCGTATTGCATGTCCCGAAGCCCATAAAATTGGAATTAGGAGATTTCGTGGAGTTCAGGGTGGGGCGACAGCCCGAAAATAACGATGGTGGCCGATTGAACACGGTCACTCGGGTCGTTGCTAAGCAAGGGGATAACCCGGAAAGTTGCTGGTGGGATCCCAGAAATGACAAACTCTGGCTCCGAGTTGCCTACTGTGAGTGGATGTCAACAGAGGGCTGGGTCAAACAAGGCGGGATGAGTCCCGCGTGGTATAAGCCGGCACGCTGACAATGCAGCCCTACAAGGCGACCCAGCCGACGTCGTAGCGTATACGAGGCTGCGTCTGGGCTTGTTCGTCAGATGTCCGCTTCGGGTCGCGAAGCGACGGTCGCGTTTCTCGAAAGCCGCCGGGTGGCGCTTGCCAAAACCGGACACTGGTCGTCATAGATGGTCGCCCCGGTTTGTCAAGCATTCAGTCGATGACGGTAAGAAGGTAAAGATTGCAGTCATAGATCCGGACTTTATTTGAGGCAAAGCCTCTGTCCCTGATGGAATATGCTGACTGGCTCCTCTAACAGATCAACGTGCTTTTTAAGCACTCTGACGACCTCGGGTTTTGCCAGTCACGGTCTGACCTATCTTGCCATCACGTCATGGTTGCCTGAGCAATCGGTGGAATGCCTCCTCTATGAAACTTTTCCCGTTGTGCCACCACTCCGCAAGGACCCTCGGGGCTCGCCGGCACGTAGCACACGCTGGCGAGCGAGCGGCGGTAAGTAGTTTGCGCTCATGCCGCTATAGCCTTGTAGTTCGCCTGGTAGGTCCGAGCCTGCGCCAGGAGTGCCCAGACGATGCGGGCATTCTTGTTCGCCAACGCCACGGCCGCAACATTCTTGTTGCGCCGGGCCATCAATCGTGCGAGCCAGCTTTCTGCATGACCTGCCTTGCGTTCAGCCACTCTAATTACTGCTCTGGCACCGTGAATTAGCAGTGTTCGGAGATACGTATCGCCGCGCTTGCTGATTCCCAGCAGCGTTGGCTTGCCACCCGTGGAGTGTTGTCTAGGAACCAGCCCCAGCCATGCTGCGAGCTGCCGACCATTCTTGAAATCTCTCGCATCTCCAATCGAGGCTACCAACGCGCTGGCCGTGATCGGCCCAATCCCCGGTATTGCCGCAAGCTTTCTGCTCGCTTCGTTCTCCTGGTGCCAAATCTGGATCTGCAACTCGAGCTCGCAAGCTTGCCGATCCAGCTCCTTTAGGTGCTCCCCGAGCCGCTGCAACAGCACTCGGAATTGGCCGGGCAGATCGTTCTCGCCGTCTTCGAGTATCTCCGGCAGGCGCTTGGCAATGTGTCCGATCCCTTGCGGAATGACGATCCCGTATTCGCACAAGAGCCCGCGGATCTGATTGGCCTGCGCCGTGCGCGCCTTGACGAAACCTTGCCGCGCACGGTGCAAGGACAACACCGCCTGCTGTTCGCCCGTCTTGATCGGCACGAAACGCATCGTGGGCCGGCCCACCGCTTCACAGATCGCCTCGGCGTCCGCAGCATCGTTCTTGTTCGTCTTCACGTACGGCTTAACGAACTGCGGAGCCATCAGCTTCACCGTGTGCCCCAGCTTCTCAAGCTTCCTCGCCCAGTAGTGCGCGCTGCCGCAGGCTTCCATGCCGATCAGGCACGGCTCGTAGTTGCCGAAGAACGCCAGCACCTGGTTGCGCTTTAATTGCTTCTTCAGCACCGCCTTGCCTCGTGCATCAACTCCATGCACCTGAATCACGTTCTTTGCCAGATCGATCCCAACTGTCGTAAGCTTCATCACGGTCGCCTCTCCTGGTTTGTGGAACATCGCAGTTTTCCACATTGGCACTTCGATGCCGTTTCGGGAAGGGGCGACCATCCCATTAGATCAAGTTGCGACCACTACGCTTAAAGCACGTTTTTCCTCTATCCTCTATCCTCTAGCCTTGCGCAGCTCGGCTGCCGCGCAGCGTTACCAATTCTTCCGCCACCGTGGGATGAATCGCGACGGTGTCGTCCAGATCGCGCTTTGTCGCTCCCATCCGCACGGCCACCGCGAAGCCCTGCAGCATTTCGTCGGCGCCGGTCCCGAAGATGTGCACGCCGACAACCTTCTCCTCGGGGCCGACGACCACCAGTTTCATCGCGCACTTCACCTTGCGATGAGTGAAGGCGTGGACCATCGGGGTGAAGCCCGCCTCGTAAACCTTGACCGCCGCGGCCCCGAACTTCTGCGTCGCGCCTTCCTCGGTAAGCCCGACTGTGCCGATCGGTGGATGGGTGAACAGCACCGTGGGAATATTCTCGTAATCGAGCCGGCGCTCCGTCATTCCGCCGGACACGCGGTCCGCGAGTCTGCGGCCGGCTGCGATGGCAACCGGAGTTAGCCCGAACTGGCCGGTAATGTCGCCGATCGCATAAATGCCCGCGACATTGGTGTTCTGATACGCATCGGTGCCGATGTCGCCGGTGTCATTGACCTTCACTCCGGTCTTGTCCAGATCGAGTTTGTCGGCATTGGAGCGGCGGCCCACCGCCCAGATCAGCGTGTCCAGGCCTTCCACGGCCTGACCGTTGTCGCATTCGATTCGGATCGCGCCGGAGGCTTTGGCGACCCGGGTTACGCGCGCGCGCATGACCATTCGTATCCCATCAGCTTGCATCTGCGCCATCAGGCTCTCGCGCAGCATCGCATCGAAGCTGTGCAGAAAGTGATCGCGGCGCAAAATCACGGTCACCTCGGCGCCGAGTGCCCGTAGCACGCTGGCGAATTCCAATGAGACGTAACCGGCGCCGACGATCGCAACTCTATTGGGCCGGGCCTCGAGCTCGAAAAATCCGTTTGAGGTGATGCCAATTTCCGCTCCGGGTATGTCTGGCACGATCGGCCGGCCGCCCACTGCGATGACGATGTGCTCCGCGGTGAGGTTTTCGCCGTTCACCTCGACGGCCTTGGGTCCGACGAAGCGGGCGAAGCCGCGCACGATCTCCACGTCGTTTCTGTTCAGCGTGCGCTCGTAATGGCCGTTCATGTCGGCGACGTACCGGTCTCGGTTGCGCTTCAGATGCGCCCAGTCGAACTTCACGGATCCCACCGAAAATCCGTAGTCCGCGGCGTCCTCGATCGCGTGCGCGAAGCTGGCGCCGTTCCACATGATCTTCTTGGGCACGCAGCCGACGTTGACACAGGTGCCGCCTAGCTTGCCGGCCTCGATCAGCGCGCACTTGGCGCCGTAATTTGCCGCGCGATTGGAAACGGCGACACCGCCGCTGCCGCCGCCGATGGTGAGGAGGTCAAAGTGTCTGGTCATTGTGTGAAAATGCGTGTTGAT
>CAZYTR010000213.1:0-1631 GCA_964650365.1 uncultured Alcaligenaceae bacterium
CTGGGCATGATGAAAATCATCGTCGATCGCGGGCTGCACGACCTGGATTTCCTGCGCAGCCACACTGTGGGGTGGGAAAAACTGCTGGAAGAACGCCTACCGGAGTATCCGCTCGATCGGGTGGAAGCAATCACCGGGATAGCGGCGGCGGAGGTGGAAAAGCTGGCGCTGCTCTACGGCGGCACGAAACAGTCCTTCATCCGTCTCAATTGGGGGATACAGCGTCACGACAACGGCGGGATGATGACCAAGGCGATCAAGCTGCTGCCCGTCATCACCGGGGCGGTGCGCGGCAAAGGCGGCGTGTGCATGTCCACCGGAGGCGAAATGCGCCGGGTGGATCTGCGTAAACTGCAGCGCACCGACCTGCTGGCCGGGCGCAAGCCGCGCACCATCAACATGATCCAGCTGGGCAATGCGCTCAACGATGCGGACCTGAGCCCGCCGATCAAAGCGCTGTTCTGCTGGAACTCCGATCCGGCCAATTGCGTGCCGGACACGGCGGCAGCGCGCAAAGGGCTGGCGCGCGAGGACCTGTTCACGGTGGTGCACGACACTTTCTGGAGCGACACCACGTCCTACGCCGACATTGTGCTGCCCGCCGATACGGCGCTCGAGCACGTGGACCTGCTTGCAGCCTACGGCAACTACTACTTCAGCCTTTCCGAGCAGGCAATCGAGAAACAGGGCGAGAGCCTGGACAACCAGGAAATGTTCCGCCGGCTGGCGCGCGCGATGGACTATGACGAACCGTGTTTCGCGCAGTCGGACGAGGACATGATCCGCGAGCTGATCGACCCCGAAGTAAATTCCTTGTTCGAGGGCGTGAGTTTCGAGCAACTGCAGCGCAACGGCTGGGCGCGCGCCAACACCGATTCTCCGCGCAGATGGGGCGTAAACAGCGGCAAGTGGCCGACCCCGTCGGGCAAGATCGAAATCTATTCCGAAGCTCTCAGGGACCTCGGCGTCGATCCGCTGCCCGCTCATGTCGACGAAATCGAAGGGCTGAGCAACGCCGCGGCGAGCAGGCAGTATCCGCTGCAGGTAATCAGCGCGGCGACGCACTATTTCATCGGCGCGAGTTTCCAGCATGTGCCACGGCTGCAGGAAATGATGGCGCGCTCGACCTTCGAAGTCAGCGCCGCAGACGCCCGGGCGCGGGGGATCGGCAACGGCGACTACTGCCGCCTGTACAACGACCGCGGCGAAGTATTCGGCCACGCGCTCATCGTCGACGGACTGCTCCAGGGCGTGATCGGCACGCAGAAACAATTGCAGGGGTCGAGGCAGCGCGGCGGAGTGAACGTAAACGCGCTGGTGAGCCAGCGCGAAGCGGACATGGGCCGCGGCCCGGTGTTTTTTTCCACGCTGGCGGAAATAGAGAAAGTGAAGGGTGAGGCGTGAGGCGAAACGCCGACATCAAAACCCAACGCAGAGACGCAGAGTACGCAAAGGACGCAGAGTAACGACAGATGCAGATCAGGATCATAAAAAATTATCGTTTCGATTCTCCTCCGCGAACTCTGCGATCTCGGCGCCTCTGCGTTGAGATTGGGGGTTTTGTCCCGTCATGAGCGCCGTGCTGATGGATGGCGTTACGGTTTCGAAGGCGATCCGCGCGCAGTGGCAGC
>CAZYTR010000214.1:0-2896 GCA_964650365.1 uncultured Alcaligenaceae bacterium
GTTGTGGAGTTACTACTGGGACACCATCGACGCGTGCGCCGCGCCCGAGCGCGTGCTGCGCACGCTGGAAAGCGCCGGATTCCCGAGCGCTCATCGCCATCTCGAACTGGGGATTTTTTCAGAGTACCGGGCGCAGAAACCTGCCAGCTGAGCGCTTTCCCGGAGTCTAAAGATTCGACGCAAAGATTCTTTTCAATACCTTCTTTTCAATACCTTCTTTTCAATACCTTCCCTTCAATACCCCCTTGAGGGGTGCGCTCGACGGGTGCCCTTGAGGGGTGCGCGAAGAAAGCAAACAACTTCATAAAACAATATTGACCACGGGGTACACTGGGAAAAACAACCTGACCAAAATCCCCGTGATCCCCGTGGTTCAAGATTCGCAGTTTTCTTAACGTCTTTGCGTCAAGGGTCTCCCAGGGAATTTTCTATACCTTGCGACATAAATAGTGCCGCATTAAATACTCCTTCCCCCTTGATGGGGGAAGGTTGGGATGGGGGTGAAAAGCCAGCCACACGAAACACGCCGCACCCCCACCCTAGCCCTCCCCCTTCCAGGGGGAGGGAATGTCTCCGGCGCTATTTTTTTCGCTGCGTATAAAAACCTAGCAACCTATTGCGTCAACGCCGCTTCCGCTTGCGACGCAAACAGTTGTTCCATCTCCCTGCGCACCTTGACGGCGTAGCTGGATTCGTCGACGGCAACATCGGTCCAGCGCAGCGGCTGTCCCGCGGCAACCGGTTTGAGCACCTTTACGCCATGCGCGAGTCCGAGCGACAGACCGCCGAGCCTGAGCGAAGCCTGCGCCGGCATGAGCCTGCCCACCACCGTGTAGCCGCCCTCGCCGTCGAGAATCTCCCCGGGCTTGAGGTCGCGCTTGGCGGAGGCCACCACATCGGCGCGGAATCCGGTCGGACAGCCGGTCGGTTCGCGCCGCAATCCCACCGACGCAACCGATATGCCGACCTCAAGACCGATCAGGTGCCAGCGCTTGTACAGGCAGGCATAGCGTCCCGATGAATCGGTGCGCACCATGTACTCCTTGAAGCAGTTGCGGATGTACTCGGTCTCGCCCTCGAATACGACCCACACACCGAAGCGGATGTCATAGGGGATCACCCTCCCGTCCGCCTCCAGTGAGGAAATCACCTCCACCTGCCCCTTGTGGTGCAGATGGCCGCCTTCGGACACGGGACGCATCACGGTCGGTATGTCGTCCACGCTGGCAGGCGGAAACTTCAGTCCCCAGGGCGCCGGCGTCAGGCCGGTGGCGTTGCACACGGCGGTGCTCTCGATCGCGGGCTTGGAGCCGTCGAGGAAGGAATTGAACATCTTCGGATTCAGGCCCCCGATCCTCGCCTGCTCCGCAGTAAGGCCGTAGTAGCCCCACACCGTTTCCGGCGTGGACTGGGCGAAATGCGGAAGCCACTTGTGGCCGCGGCCGGCCGCAACGACGCTGAATCCGGCGGCGCGCGCCCAATCGACCAGGTCGCAGATCAGCGCCGGCTGATCGCCGTAAGCCAGGCTGTAGACCACGCCGGCTTCCTGCGCCCGGCGCGCCAGCAACGGGCCGCACATTGCGTCCGCTTCTACGGTGACCATCACCACATGCTTGCCATTCTTGAATGCGGCAAGTGCGTGCTCGACCGCGGCCAGCGGATTGCCGGTGGCTTCGACGATGATGTCTACCGCAGGGTGCGCGACGAGCGCCTGCCAGTCCTCTCCCACGTGCGTGAGCCCCGATGAAAGCGCGGCGTCGAGCGAGGGCGCGGCGTAGCGCTCCGCCTTCCAGCCGACGCGCTCGAGATTGGTCCTGGCATTCTGCGGAGACAGATCGGCAATGCCGGCCAGATGCAAACCAGGCGTCTTCGGCACCTGGGCAAGGTACATGGCGCCGAATTTTCCGGCGCCGATCAGCCCGACGCGCAGCCGTTTCCCCTGCGCTTCGCGCTCCTGAAGTTTGGCGTAGAGGTTCATGGCTCGGTTCCTTGATCCATCATTGAACTGTCATTCCCTATTACGCGGGAATGACAACCTAGGCCACAAGTTTGGGCTTGAGCGCCTCTTCGGGCGTGCCGTCCTTCCAGGGCAGCGGCACATCGTAATCGCGCAGCAGGCAGTCGTCCGGCAGACACTGTATCGGCGTGAAGTCGCGGTGTGCGATGTACTCGGGGCGCTTGAAGCGGCGGATGTGGTTGGAGACCGCGCACAGGCTCAGGTACACGCTCACCCGGTTCCAGGGCGACAGGTTGGAAGACGACGCATGCACGAGGCAGGAGTGGAACAGGATCATCGATCCGGCGGGACCTTTCGGTGCGACGATGCCGCCGCGCTCCACCAGCTTGCGGATGCTGTCGTGGTTGATGGTCCACAACGGATAGCTGGTGGTCGAAGTGTCGTGCTGCGCGTCGAGCACTCCAAGCTTGTGGCTGCCGGGGATGAACATCAGCGGCCCATTGAACTCATTCACCTCGTCCAGGAAGATCGCCACGTTCATTGCCCGGGGTTCCGGCATCAGATCGTCGTTCTTCCAGGTGCCGTAATCCTGGTGCCACTGCCAGACGTCACCGTCGACTGCCATCTTGCCGTTGATCTTGAACTGGTGCATGTACAGCGCTTCGCCGAACAGCTCCATCACCGGCTCGACCATGCGCGGGTGGCGCGCGAGCTTGGCGAAGGGCTTGCTGTACATGTGCGCGGCGAAATTGGTGCGCACCGCATCGCTGTCCTTCTCGCGCACGTTTTCCGGGCGATGCTGCGCATACAGCGCCGGCACTTCGTCGAGCAAGGCCTTCATCTCCTGCGGCGTGAACAGGCTCGGGAAAAGAAGATAGCCGTCGCGCTCGAACTGAGCGATCTGTTCGTTGGTGAGTTTCATGAGTTTCCTCCTGCCTT
>CAZYTR010000215.1:0-3027 GCA_964650365.1 uncultured Alcaligenaceae bacterium
GCGCAGCGAAGGCAGAGCTTTCCCCGCGCCCTTCGACCAGGCGTTCCATTTGATCCTCAACGTCTCCGTCGGCGGCCATTTGCCCGGCCCGCCCGACGCGAGCACCGTCTTTCCGCAGCGAATGCTGGTGGACTACGTCCGCGTCTATCAAAGGAAGCCATGATCACAAACCGTCTTGCCCATGCGTCGGCCCTTCTGCGTGAGGCAGTCGAAGGCAGAGTCATGGATATTCCACACGCCAAATGACAACAGCCGGAACGCCTAACGAAACGAACATGGTTATCATTGCGCGAAGCCGCAATGATAACGGTTGTTGAACGATTCGCGGTGGGGTGGCCCTGGACTTAGTCCTTGGGGAAAGCTTTTCCTCGCTTCGGCCCTGGTGTGGGATGGACGCGCGGGTTGTCCCGGCTTTTGGTCCGGTGAAACGCGGCCTTTTTGCCGGTTCGATGCGGCGGGTGCCGCCCTGGCGAGGGTGGTGACGCGATTGGCCCGTGCGGCGGCGGCCTCGGGGGGCTCGTGATGCGCTTTCTCCCGCGATGCGGGCATGACGCTGCGTTGCCGTCGGTGGCGCGCTTGGTTGGCGTCGCGGCGGCCGGTGGTGGTGGGCTTGGGGATCGGGTCATGGGGTGGCTCCAGCGACGGGTGGTGGCCGGGCGCGGTGACGCGAGCGTATGGCGTGGAGGAACGTCATCGCCTGCCCGCAGGCGGCGCAGCACACGGCGGTCTTCTCCGGCAGAATGAGGGTGATGGCTCCGGCATTCAGCAAACTGCGCAGCCGCTCGTAGCGCTCTTTGGCGGCGGCGCTCAAATAACCAAAGTGCCGCACGCGCCGGAACCCGCGGGGCAGGACGTGCTGCAGGAACAGGCGCAGGAACTCCATCCCCGTCACGGTGGTGACGCGGGTCTCGCCGCTCTCGCGGTGGGTCCACCGGTAGCTCACGCTGTGCCCGCTGATGGCGATAATGCGCGCGGCGTCCAGCGCGGTCTTTTGCACATAACGGGCCACATACTCCATGGCCTTCGCGCCGCTGCCGACGGGGCGCGCGTCGCAGTTCCAGGGCTTCTTCCACGCTTTGGAGGGGAGGGTCAGGTAGAGTTTGAAGTCGGCCTCCCTCAGCGCGCGGCGCATGCGGTTGCGCAGATGCACGGCCAGCGGGATGGCGGGGACGAGGATGCCGGGGTTCTTCGGCCTGATCCAGCCCGTGTCGGTGAGCGCGCCGCCGGGCACGAGATAATGGATGTGTGGATGATAACGCAAATCGCGCGTCCAAGTTTGCAGCACGCCGGTCATGCCGATCTGTCCACCGAGGTGCCGGGGATCGGCCGCGAACGCGCCGAGGGCCGCGGCGCTCTCGCGGAACAACAAGTCGTAGCACAACACCTGGTTGGCGCGGAAGAGCGCGCGGAACTCGGCGGGGATGGTGAACGTGGCCATGTGATAAGGCACGGGCAGCAGGCGCGCTTTTTGCCGCGCCTCCCACTCCAGGGACTTGTGCTGGCCGCAGCCGTTGCACGCGCGGTGCCCGCAGGAGATGGGCCGCGCCTCCATGCGCCCGCAGCCGTTGCAGCGATGAACAACGCCGCCCAGCTCCGCCGTGCGGCACTGCATGATGGCCCGCGCCGCATGACGATGCTGCGGCGGACTGCGCGTGCCATAAGCCGCGAGATACGCAGGCCAATGCCGCGCGAACACCGCCGCCAGTGACGGCGGCGCTGCGGTGATGAGAGCCGGCATCGCCCGTTAAGCAGCGAAGGGTGGCGATGCTGAAGCGGGTGCCGTGAGTCTTGCGGCGAGTCGCGCCAGCGCCTGCTGCGTCTGCTCGGCGGACACATCCGTGAGGTGGGCGTAGATGAGCGTCTGCTCCAGCGTCGCGTGCCCGAGGTATTGGCTCACGTAGCGCAAGCTCACGCCCTCCTCCAGCAAGTGCGTGGCATAGGAATGGCGCAGCGTGTGAATGGTGGCCTTCTTCTTCACCCCGCTCGCGGCCAGCGCGAGCCGCCACACCTGTTGCAGCGCGCTGTCGCTCATCGGATGCGCCGCGAGCTGCAAGCGCTCCTTTTGCGCCACGGCCTGCGCGGCGGGATCCTCTCGGAAAGTCGTCTTCCACGCATGGCCCATCGCCGGGAACAACAAGCACGCATGGCGATGACAGCGCCACCAACGCTCCAGCACGTCCAGCGCCGCCTGCGGCAGCGGCACGCATCGATCCTTGCCGCCCTTGCCCAAGCGCACATGCAGGCGCAGTTCCTTGCGATGGATGTCCCGCGTCTCGACATGCAGCGCCTCGCTCAGGCGCAGCCCGCACAAATAGATCAACGTCAGCGGCGCGAGGAAGCGCAGCTCCTTGACCTCTGCGAGCACACGCCGCACCTCATCGCGGCTCAACACCACCGGGAGCTGCTGGCGGTCCTTCGTCTGGATGTGCGCAAACACCCGCCAGTCCCGCATGCCGAGCATCCCGAGGAAGAAGCCGCTCAACGCCGCGCGCGCCTGGCGCAGCGTCTTGGGCGCATAATGCCGCACATTGACCAGATGCAGAAAGCAGTCCCGCACCCGCTCCTCTGAAAGCAGAGCCGGGTCGCAGCCCGCCCACTGGGCCAGCAGGCGGAGCATGCAGACATAAGCCTCCACCGTGCGCGGCGCGAGGCCCTTGAGCTGCAGATGCCCGATGAAGCGGACGACCGAAGGATACGAGACTAAAGAAGCCGAAGCACCCGCAACGACGACGACCGTGGAAGAAACAGTTGATGTTTTTTCATGAGGCTGCCATCCTTGCCCGGCTCACCCCGCACAAGCAAGCCCACAACGGCATGCCCGCCGCCCTCGAATCACCCCCAACATCGCAGAACGCGAAGCGCTTGAGCGCAGCGAACTCGTTCAACCAGGCGCTGGAGCCAACCGCCTCCCCGTTTCAGTGTTTGTCGTTCAGTCGCTTCGTTCGCGTTCATTGTCCTTTGATTGTGCTTTGACATCTGGCCGGCGGTGGCTCAGCTTGGGTCGTTCGCCTGGGCCTCTGCACTCCA
>CAZYTR010000216.1:0-1547 GCA_964650365.1 uncultured Alcaligenaceae bacterium
AACTGGTAAGGGGGCGTGCTTGCGCAGAATCCACGGCGTTCATCGAGTAGGCCAGTCATGGCTGCCTATTTTTGATGTTCGCCCTCCTAACTTTAGTTCCAGCGGACGCGCCGAAGCGCGCCGCTGAACAAGGCGTTGGGCCTCAACGGAAGCTGCGCGATGATCAACCGTTGGCAAGCTAAGCATCTCCGCGCGCTGTACATCATGCTCCTTGCCGGCGCGTGCATGTTGGCGTCCGAAGGTATTTCCGCCGCCGACTATCCAACGCGTACGATCTCGATCATCGTTTCCTTTGCTGCCGGCGGCGGCAGTGATGTCCAAGCACGTTTGGTGGCAAAGGGCCTGTCTGAACGGCTGGGAAGACCGGTAATAGTGGAGAACCGGCCGGGGGCAGGTGGCCATATCGGAGCCGAACTCGTCGCACGCGCCAAGCCGGACGGGCACACGTTGCTTTTCTGCAGTACTGGCTCGCTTGTCGTTGGCGCCGTCGTACGCGGTCGGAACCCTCTTGACGACTTCGCTCCGATAACGGCCATTACCGAGATGCCGTTGATTCTGGTGCCTTCGCCCGCACTGCCCGTGAATAGCGTGTCGGACCTGATTGCCCTTGCCCGTCGCAAGCCGGGCGATCTCACCTACGCCTCCGCGGGCTCAGGCGCGTTAGCGCACTTGGTGACCGAGATCTTTAAGGCACAGACTCAGACCGACATCGTGCACGTCCCCTACAAGGGCGAGGCCGCGGCTATCGTTGATATCGTCGGTGGTCGGGTCTCCATGATCTTCATGACCCCACCTTTGTCGCTCCCGCAGATCCGCGCGGGGAAACTGAAAGCCTTAGCGGTGACGGGAACTCGCAGAATACCGGCCTTGCCGAGCATACCTACACTCGATGAAGTGGGCGTTGCGGGGATGGACACCCCTGCACTATGGTACGGACTTGCGGCGCCGAAAGGGACGCCAGCGGAAGTCATTGATCGTCTCAACAAGGAGATCTTGGCTGTCGTGAAAGCACCAGAGTTCGGCCGTTCATTGCAGGAGCAAGGGGTTTTTGTGTTGGGCGAACCTCCGGCGCAGTTCACCCGCCGAGTGCAAGCTGACGTGGTGTCCATCACCAAGGTAGTCAAGGCGATCAACCTACGCCTTGAGGAATGACGGGCCATCCACCAGATGAGCAAGTTGACGCCCAACCTCACAATGCACCGGAGCGTCAACAGCCGGCTTCGCCGCCTGTTGACGCCCGGTGATTGTGGGCGTTGGGCCACAGGATTCCGCGTTAAAGGAGCTTTTCAGTGAAGTTGACCATTACACAATCTCTCGCAATCTTGATCGGAGCGACTCTTATCGCCGGCTGCGACAAGCCGCAACAACCCCCGCAGCAGCAGGTCGATGCCGCCGACGCGATCTACACCGGCGGCGACATCATCACGGTGAACGACAAGCAGCCCGCCGCCGAGGCATTGGCGGTCAAGGGCGGAAGGATTCTCGCCGTCGGCACGCGAGCCGACATCGAGAAGGCGCACAAGGGCACCAGCACGCGGGTTGTCGAT
>CAZYTR010000217.1:0-8511 GCA_964650365.1 uncultured Alcaligenaceae bacterium
AGATTCCGGATCTGGTGGCGATTGCCGGGTCGCGCAAGGACGTGCAGGTGTTCGGCGTGGCGATGGAATTCCAGGATTCGAAGCAGGTGCTGCAGTTCGCCGAGGGCATGTTCGTCAACTACCCGATCGTGCTCGGCGACAGGAAGACTGCCGATCAGGTCGGCAAGGTCATTGGGCTGCCGACGACGTTTATTTACGATCCGCAGGGCAAACTTGCGCTTCGCCACGTCGGCAAAATTACCCGCAAGCAGATCGAGCGCCTGCTCGATCGCAAAATCTAGTTCGCCGAAAGCGCTGCGAGAAGGGACGAAGCGCTAGCGGCTCTCGCCTGCGTAGGCCGTCGGCGTGGCGATTACGCGATCGCCGGCCTTGTAGTTCCAGGCGCCCGTCCAGGCCCGCAACACCGCGTTCGGGTAGCGCGATCTGCCGAGCGAGCCGTTATAGCGGCCGAGCGCACGGAAGGTGTCGCCGCGCTCGATTTCGAGATAGTGGCGCAGAATGGTGCAGCCGTAGCGCAGGTTGGTGCGCAGGTTGAAGAGGTTTTGCCCCGATTCGCCGATCAGCGTCTTCCAGAAGGGCATCACCTGCATGTAGCCGCGCGCGCCAGCCTTGGACACGGCGTACTTGCGAAACCCGCTTTCCACCTGGATTACGCCCAGCACCAGTTGTGGATCGAGCCCGGCACGAGTCGCCTCGTAGTGTACGGTGGTGAGAAGGTCCTCGCGCGTAGTAGCGTCCACAACGTGCTTCTCCAGCCGTTTGGACATTTCGGCCATCCATGCAATGCCTTCCGCTTGGGAGGCAAATGCGAGCCGCGGGCTGGCCTGATCGGCAACCGTGCGATGCAATGCCGCTTGAACGCTCGCAGACAGCGGCTCGTACATCTGCTCGCCGGCCGCTGCGCTTGCCGAAGCGAGTACGCATGCCGCTGCGAGCGCGATGCGCGCCGTGATGCGCGTGCCCGCGGAGCCGTGTGTCATCGTCATAACAGGGATTTTAGGACCTCCGGCGCCGAATGCAACTCGATTGCTCTCGCCGAAGCATCGCCTCTGTCCTGAAACTCCACTTTTCCATCCTTCAAACCACGCTCGCCGATGGTGACGCGATGGGGGATGCCGATCAGTTCCAGATCGGCAAACATCACGCCCGGACGCTCGTCGCGGTCGTCCAGCAGCACCTCGATTCCGGCCGACTGCAATTCGTCGTGCAGGCGATCGGCGACGTTTTTGACCTCGGCGTTCTTCCCGTATCCGATCGGCGCGATGGCAACCTGGAACGGCGCAATGGGCAGCGGCCAGATGATGCCGCGCTCGTCGTTTCCCTGCTCGATCGCCGCGGCGACGATGCGCGACACGCCGATCCCATAGCAGCCCATTTCCATTACCTGTGACTTGCCGGATTCGTCCAGGAAGCTGGCGTTTAGCGCCTTGGAGTACTTGCTGCCCAGCTGGAAAATGTGTCCGACCTCGATGCCGCGGCAGATTTCCAGGCGGCCCTTGCCGTCCGGGCTGGGGTCGCCAGCCACGGCGTTGCGGATGTCGGCGACCAGCGGTTCCACGAGATCACGGCCGAAGTTCACGCCGGTCAGGTGATAGCCCGCCTCGTTGGCGCCGCAGACGAAGTCGTTCATCGCCGCGACAGAGCGATCGGCAATCACGGTAATTTCGCCCGGCAGGCCCATCGGTCCGATGTAGCCCGGACGGCAGCCGATGCGCGCTTCAATCTCCTTTTCGGTCGCGAAACGGAACGGATCCAGGCCGGGAAGCTTCGCCACTTTCGGTTCATTCAGCTGATGGTCGCCGCGCACCAGCAACATGAGCATGCGCTCTTCATGCATGACCGCGAGCGCCTTGACCGACTGCGACAGTGGCAGTCCCAGCATCGCGGTGACTTCCTCGCAAGTGGTCTTGCCGGGGGTGGGCACTTTGTTCATTTTTTGCGTGGACGGGCCGCGCGGCTTTAGCGGCGCAACCGCTTCGGCGAGTTCGACGTTGGCGGCGTAATCCGAGGCAGGCGAGTAGGCGATCGCGTCCTCGCCGGAGTCGGCAAGCACGTGAAATTCGTGCGAGCCGGTGCCGCCGATGGCGCCGGTGTCGGCAGCGACCGCGCGGTACTTCAGTCCCATGCGGGAGAAGATGCGCGAGTAAGTGTCGTACATATTGCGGTATTCGCGCTCCAGGTCCGCGGCGCCGGCGTGAAAGGAGTAGGCGTCTTTCATTACGAATTCGCGCGCGCGCATCACGCCGAAACGCGGCCGGATTTCATCGCGGAACTTGGTCTGGATCTGGTAGAAATTGAGCGGCAACTGGCGGTAGGAGCGAATCTCCCTGCGCGCGATGTCGGTGATCACTTCCTCGTGAGTAGGACCGAAGCAGAACTCGCGTTCGTGGCGATCCTTGATCTTGAGCATCTGCGGGCCGAACTGTTCCCAGCGGCCGGACTCCTGCCACAGTTCGGCGGGCTGGATCGCCGGCATCAGCAGTTCCACGGCGCCGGCGCGGTTCATCTCCTCGCGCACGATGCTTTCCACCTTGCGCAGCACCCGCAGACCAAGAGGCATCCAGGTATAAAGGCCGCTGCCGAGCTTCCTGATCAACCCCGCCCGGAGCATCAGTTTGTGGCTGATGAGTTCCGCTTCGCTGGGCGCCTCCTTTAGCGTGGAAATGAAGAACTGCGAAGTGCGCATGTCTTGCCCGTGTTCGAAAAGTCGTTATTCTACGGTAGAGAGCCATCCTGAAGTGGAGAGCAGCGGTGTTCGGGAAATGGAAAATCCATCGTTCGGCCGATCGCGAAATCAGCGTCGAAGTAAGCGAGAAAGACGGCATCCGTTCGCTTCATCTGGGTAGCCAGACGGTGCAAAGCTCGATGAAGCTGGCTGACCCCACCGAGCTGGTGCTGTCGTATACCAGGGCCATGATGGCGTTCCTGTTGTTCGACCCGCTCCCCAAACGCATCCTGATGATCGGCCTTGGCGGCGGGTCGCTTGCAAAGTTCGTCTATCGCCACCTGCCTTCGGTGCAAATCACCGTGGTCGAGTCGCAGCCTCGTGTGATCGTGGCGGCGCGCCAGTATTTCCACGTGCCGGTGGACGACGGCCGTTTTTGCGTCGAAATGGCCGAAGGCAGCCAATGGGTGGCCGCTCATCCGCGCAGTTGCGGGGTGTTGATGGTCGATGGCTACGACGGGCACGAACAGGTTCCCGGGCTGACCTCGGAGGGTTTTTACGCCGATGCGCGCGCGGCGCTGACCGACGGCGGAATACTGGTGGTGAACCTGTGGAGTTCGGATAGCCGCTTTGATGCTTATGTGCAGCGCATCGAGCGGGTATTCGATGCCGTGGCGTGCGTGCCGGCTGAAAGGCGCGGCAACGTCGTTGTGATGGCTTTTACCCGCTCCCCGGCTCGCCTGCGCTGGGACGATTTGCGCCACAAGGCGCGTGCTCTGCAGGCTCGTTACGGCCTTGAATTCCTGCAGTTTGTCGAGGGTTTACGGGAACTTAACCCCCACACTGAAGGCCACCTGACGCTCTAGAGCGCGGGCGCTTGCGCCTTCCTTCGTTACGGTATTTATGAAAGAATCCGGTCAACCGAAATTGTGATTGGGGTGGCTGACATGATCGACCGTGACGGCTATCGCCCGAATGTAGGAATTGTTCTGTGTAACGGCAAGAACGAGGTCTTCTGGGGCAAGCGGGTCAAGGAACATGCCTGGCAGTTTCCGCAGGGCGGCATCAAGCCCGGTGAAACTCCCGAGACGGCGATGTACCGGGAGTTGAAGGAAGAGGTCGGCCTTGATCCCTGCCACGTGAAGATTCTCGGCCGTACGCGCGAGTGGCTCCGCTACGAGGTGCCGCAGACCTGGGCGCGGCGCGAAAGCCGCAGCGTGTATCGCGGCCAGAAACAGATCTGGTTCCTGCTTCGTTTGATCGGGCGCGATTGCCACGTTTGCCTGCGCAACTCCGAGCATCCGGAGTTTGATGCCTGGCGCTGGCACGAGTACTGGGTTCCGCTGGAGAGCGTGGTCGAGTTCAAGCGCGAGGTGTACGGCCGCGCGCTGCAGGAACTCGCGCGTTATCTGAGTTCCGCACGCGCGCGAAAAGCGCGCGCACCGCGTGCATCGGCCGTGGCGAGTCCTATCGACCGCTGACTTCCGGCAACTCGGGCGCCAGCACAGGCGCCTCCAGTTCGACTACCACCAGCAGCGTTTTCTGCTCGTCTTGCCAGAAGTCGGCGGCGTCCTGTAACGCATCCACCGCAGCGGCGAACTCGTCCGATTCAGCGCGGGCAAACCCGGAGGCGTCGCGCAGCAGCACCAGCAATCCCTCGCCCTTGTCGTGTTCCAGGTCCACCAGGCAATCGTAAAAGGCGTCCCAGTTGTGGCCGGCGTAGTCCGGGAACACCAGCGCCTTGGCAACTGCGTTCATGAACGCATTCTTGTCGCGCGCGCCCGCAAGCGCCACTTTTTCCACGCGCATGCCGCGCTTCGCCGCGGCACCCAGCGCCGCTTCCGCCAACGCCGAGTGGCAGCGATACACGCCGCTCGCGCCGGTTTCGACAAGTTTGGAAAACTCGGCCTTCATTCGATGGTGCGCTCGAAGCTGTGTTGATAAACATTAAGTGTAGTAGAACTCGGCGCGCCTGACGCCAACAATACTGCGCGCGCCCCGGTCCTGTTGCCGCGCGGCCAGCGCCGTCTCGAGACGCAATGATTTCATTCGTGTCATTCTCGGCTCCCGGAACATTCTCACGGACATTCATGGCATTACCCTAAGCCTGAGCCATTTGAAGCGGCTCGTGGGCGGCCGGGTGTGGCGCTGGTCCTGTGGAGGAAGAAGCGCCTTGATAGGACCGGTGGGCGAGGTTACCATGCGTGGATTGCGCGGGTGGACCCCGCTGGACAAGCGCTAAATGGAACGGCGGAATGAATACGATGTGACCAACCAGGTCAACACCACGGATCCGCCGTCGGTGAATGCCGAAGTCAATCGCATCTTCCTGGAACTCTACCCGAACGCTTCCACCCACGTCGTGAACCGTTCGTTCAGGGATCTCGCGCGGCTGCACAAGGGCGAGTATCCGGGTTTCCGGGCGTGCGATACCGGTTATCACGACCTGCAACACTCGCTTGACGTCACGCTCGCGATGGCGCGGCTCATGGACGGATACGAGCGTTCGCGCCACGATCGACGCGCCGAGGCCCTCGGTGCCAGGCTGTACCGTTTCGGGGTGGTCATGGCGCTGTTTCACGACGTCGGCTACCTGCGCAGGGCCAACGACATGCGCCACAAGAACGGTGCGGAGTACACGCTCAAGCACGTCACCCGCGGCGCCAAGTTCCTGGAAGAGTATATCGGCAGGCTGGGGATGGCGGAGCTCGCGCCGATCGCCTCCGAGATCATTCACTTCACCGGCTACGAGCGGCCGGTCCAGAAAATCCACGTCCCTAATCGGACCTTCCGGTTGCTGGGCAACATGCTCGGCACCGCGGACATCATTGCGCAGATGGCGGATCGCTGTTATCTGGAGAAGTGCCGCGACCGGCTTTATCCGGAATTTGTCGAGGGCGGGCTGGCGGCGCGCGATGACGGAGACGATCGCGCCAGCGTGATGTTCAAGTCGGCGGAAGACCTGGTTACCAGGACGCCGAAGTTCTACAAGACGGCGACGGTGCGTATGAACGATCATCTCGGCAGCGCCTACGGCTATGCCGACAAGCATTTCGGCGGCCGGAATCCCTATCTGGACGAAATTACCAAGAACGTCGACTACGCCGCAGAAGTCGCCGAGCAGCGGGATCTGTCGCTGTTGCGGCGCGCGCTGCCGCACTCCAGCGAAGACAGCGTCGAAGGTCTGAAGCAGACTGTTTGAGTTTTCAAGGGGGAGTCAGGCCTGCTCCTGCCTTTGCGTCAGGGTTTTACTTCCAGGATGATCTTGCCGACATGCGCGCTCGATTCCATCAGAGCGTGTGCCGCCGACGCTTCCTCCAGCCTGAAGGTCCGGTAGATCACCGGTCTGATTTTACCGGCCTCGATCAGTGGCCAGACTTTCTGCTTCAGTGCCTGCGCTATTGCTCCTTTGACTTCGACCGAGCGCGCGCGCAGCGTTGAGCCGGTGATGGTCAGGCGCCTGCGCAGTATGTCGGTCATGTCGATGGTGGCCTTGCTGCCGCCGAGGAAGGCGATCAGTGACAGCCGTCCGTCTTCGGCGAGGCAGGCCAGTTCGCGCGGCACGTAATCGCCGCCCACCATGTCCAGGATCACGTCCACACCCTTGCCGCCGGTCAGTTCCTTCACCACTGCGACAAAATCCTCGGTCCGGTAGTTGATCGCGCGGCTGGCGCCGAGTTTCTCACAGGCGGCGCATTTGTCGGCCGTACCCGCGGTGACGAACACGCGATGGCCGAACGCCCGCGCCATCTGGATCGCGGTAACGCCGATGCCGCTCGATCCGCCGTGTATCAGCAGCGTCTCCGCGCCTTTCAGCCCCGCCCGCTCGAACACATTGACCCACACGGTGAAGAAGGTCTCGGGAAGCCCTGCGGCTTCGATGAGCGTAAGGCCGCGCGGGATCGGCAGGCACTGCGGCGCCGGGGCGGCGACATACTCGGCGTAGCCCCCGCCGGTCACCAGTGCGCAGACCCGATCGCCGGGTCTCCATTCACTCACTCCCGCGCCTGCGGCGACGATGGTGCCGGCGACCTCGAGCCCGGGAATGTCGGATGCGCCGGGCGGAGGCGGGTAGCCGCCCTTGCGTTGCAGGACGTCGGGGCGGTTGACGCCAGCCGCGGCGACCTCGATCAGCACTTCATTGAAAGCGGGAACGGGGACCGGACGCTGGCTGACGCGCAGGACTTCGGGTCCACCTGGCACGGTGATTTCGATTGCGCGCATTTGCACTGGGAGCGTTGCAGGCATGATGGGCCGAAAGTCGGCGACAATTGTGGCGAAGAACTCTTATAGCATTGTCGCAATGGCCGCCTCAAGCGCGTTTGCGCCGGGGTTCGGCTTGCGGCATCATCGCCGCATTTCACGACAAGCGTTCCGCTGGAGGTTGCAATGGAATATCGCACGCTCGGCCGTAGCGGTCTGAAGGTCTCGCCGCTTTGCCTCGGCACCATGATGTTCGGGGACCGCACTGACGAAAAGGAAGCTGCGCGCATCGTCGACTCCGCGTTCGACGCCGGAGTCAATTTCATCGACACCGCCGATCAGTACGCCAAGGGTGAATCGGAGCGCATCACCGGTAAGCTGATCGCCGCGAGGCGCGACTACTGGGTACTCGCCACCAAGGTCGGCAACCGCATGGGCGAAGATCCGAATTGCGTCGGACTCGGCCGCAAATGGGTGATGCAGGCGATCGACGCCAGTCTGAAACGGCTGAATACTGATTACGTGGACATCTATTACTTTCACCGCGACTTCGACGATGCGCCTTTGGAGGAAGCCCTCCGGGCCATGGACGACATCATCCGTTCCGGCAAGGCCCGCTACTTCGGCTTGTCCAACTTTCGCGGCTGGCGCATCGCCGAGATCATGCACCTGTGCCGGTCGCTGGGCATTGCGCAGCCGGTGGTTTGCCAGCCGTACTACAACGCGATGAACCGGCAGCCAGAGGTCGAGATCCTGCCGGCATGCCGGTACTACGGCATCGGCGTGGTGCCTTACAGCCCGCTGGCCCGCGGCGTTCTCACCGGCAAGTACCATCCAAGTACAGCGCCGCCGGCGGAAACTCGCGCAGGCCGCAACGACAAACGCATGATGGAGACCGAATTTCGCAAGGAGTCGCTGGCTATCGCGCAGAAGATCAAGGCCTTCGCGGAGAAGAAGGGCATGGGCGCGGGCCATTTCGCGGTCAACTGGGTGCTGAACAATTCCATTGTGGACAGCGTGATTGGTGGTCCGCGCACGCTCGCGCAGTGGCAGGATTATCTGAAAGCGCTCGAGTTCAAGCTCGACGCCAAAGGCGAAGCGCTGGTGGATTCTCTGGTGCGCCCGGGGCATCCCTCCACGCCGGGATTCAACGATCCCCAGTACCCGCTTTCGGGACGGCTTGCGCGCAACGGCTGACCGATGTCGCAGATCCGGGAGGAACGTCCCGAAGACGCGGAAGCAGTTGGCGCAATGCTTGTAACCGCTTTCGGGCGAGAAGCCGAGGCCCGCCTGGTCGAACGGCTGCGCGCTTCGTCAAAGATCGTGTGTGCCATGGTCGCCGAAGAGAAAGGCCGTGTACTGGGGCATGTGGTGTTCTCGCGGATCGTGGCGGAAAGCGGCGATGGCGTGATCCCCTTGCTGGCCTTGGCGCCACTTGCGGTGTTGCCGGCATTTCAGCGCCTGGGCATCGGCAGCGCGCTGGTGAGCGCGGGGCTGGCCCGCTGTCGCGAGCTTGGCCACACGCGTGTGGTCGTGCTCGGCGAGCCAGCCTTTTACGCGCGATTCGGGTTTTCGCCCGCACCCGACTTCGGCATCCGCTATCCCTCCGACGTGCCGCGCGAAGCCTTCTTGGCCCTGGCACT
>CAZYTR010000218.1:0-6322 GCA_964650365.1 uncultured Alcaligenaceae bacterium
TTCGCCCTTGGCAAGTTCCACCTTGTGCGTCCGGTAAGGCAGGCCGGTTTCCTCCAATGCTACTGCAGCGCGCAATCCATTGGCGGTCGGCGCGAAGTAAAGTTCGATCATGCGGCGGTCTCCGTTGTTGTCGCGTCTAGCGCGAGACTGCAGTTTAACGCGAGTCCACAGGTTGCGCCGCGCTCACTGCCGCGCACGGGCAACTGCGAGCCGAATAGTTCCCAGGGTAGAATTTCGGCACGAACGTTCGACCTGCCCGGCCATTCCCTGGTGACGGAATAGACAATGAGAAAACTGCGGACCCTGGTTGCCTTCATTCTGATCGGTATCGCGGCGAGCCCCGCCGGTGCGCAATTGGAGAAGTCCGCCGTGACCATCGCGGTGGGGGGCAAGGCGGCGCTTTACTACCTACCGCTGACCATTGCCGAGCGGCGCGGCTACTTCGCGGACGAAGGGTTGAAGGTTGAGATCCTGGATTTCGCCGGCGGCGCGAAGTCGCTGCAGGCGATGATGGGCGGCAGCGCAGACGTGGTTTCCGGCGGCTTCGACCACGTGCTGGTGATGCGCTCGCGCGGGCAGCTGCTCAAGGCGTTCGTGCTGCAGGTTGCCACCCCGGCGATTTCACTCGGCGTGGCGACAAAACACGCTGCAGCGTACCGCTCGCCGAAGGACCTCAAGGGCATGAAAATAGGCGTGACGGCGCCCGGATCGAGCACCCATGCGTTCGTCAATCATCTGCTCGCATCGGTGGGCCTGTCTTCGGACGATGTCTCCATCATCGGCGTGGGATCCGGTCCGGGTGCGGCGGCGGCGATGCAGGCCGGACACCTCGACGCGATCGCCAACATCGAACCGGCCATCACGCTGCTGGAAAACTCCGGCACGATCCGGGTCATGGTGGAAACGGTGACGGTGCAGGGCGCCAAGGCGGTGTTCGGCAGTCCCTTGCCGGCGGGTTCACTGTACACGCGCGAGGCGTTCGTGATTGCCAATCCGAAAACGGTGCAGGCGTTGACCAACGCGATGGTTCGGGCGCTGAGATGGCTGAACATTGCCTCGGCCGAGGAGGTCGCGAAGACCGTGCCGCCGGAGTATCTGCTGGGCGACCCGGGCCTGTATCTGTCCGCGCTGCGCAGAATGCGCGAAAGCTACTCGAAGGACGGCCTGTTCCCGCCGGCGGGGGTCGAGGCGCAGCTCAAGGTGCTGATCGGTTTCGAGCCGGCGGTCAAGGAAGCGAAAGATCTGAATCCGGCGGATTCGTACACCAACGAATTCGTGCGCGTGGCGCTAAAGAAATACAGGTGAAAGGGGAAAGGTAAACGGTGAAAGCGGAAGTACTGGAAGCCCTACCAAACACCAGGTGTCAGCTTGGAACCTCGCCTTTCCACTTTTTTGTCTTTCCTGAAAGAAAACCGGCACAGCGATGATTCGCTGCGCCGGCCTTTTTCCAAACGGACTGTTCAGTCGCGGGTCACGGCCCAGATCACGCCGGATTTGGCGACCGGGTAAAATGGCTGCGCAATGTTCCAGTTCATGTGCACCGCGCCGTAGTCGACGATGTACATGGTCCTGCCGTCCGGACTGAACGCTACGTCGTTCGGCCGCTCCATGCCGCCGCGGTTTTCCGGTTTCTGGTACGCATTGCCGCCGGGTTCGATGTTGCCGACGAAGTGCGACCATTTGATGCCGAAGGGTTCGAGGAACTCGATCTTCAGCACATACGGCCATGTCGGCTCCAGGCTGTCCGGTCCGGTGAGAATGCCGTACACCGAGGCAAATAACTGGTTGTCCGCGCCAAAACCTTTCGCGCTCCAGGCAATGCCGTCGATCGGGCTGTTGGTGTCCCACTCCAGGGCCGGATTGATGTAACCGTCCGGGTTTGCGTTGGCGACGATCTTCGGCACGCCGCGCACGCCGGCATTGTTCAGGTTGCCGGTGTAGGGCGACGCTTTCGGAATGAAAGGCTTGTCGCCGATGTACAGGTGCGGATGGGGCCGTTCGTACATTGTGCCCGTCCACGACCTCCAGCCGAAACGTTTGTTGGTGACGAAGTTCATGCCTTCCTTATCGGGGAAGCCGGCGTCCTGGCCTTTCTCCGTGACGATCCAGATCTTCTCCGCACCGTTTGCGATGCGCCGGTGGCCGAGGTCGTTCATTCCATTGTCGGCAACCGCCAGGGCATTTTCGAAACGACTGCCTTTCGGCCCGAACGCGACGCCGGATTGGTTGCGGAAGCCCATCGCATAGACTTCCATCTTCTCGTGCGGGTAAATGCCGTCGGCGCCCTTGTCGGTCATTTTCACGCGCATGATCGAACCGTGGCACGGTACCGTGGCCTTGACGATCTGGCCAGGCTTGGCGGCAACGCCGGCCGGCATGTAGGCGCCGGTGTAGCGTCCGTCGGACGTGCGCACGTTCAAGCCGGTGTGGACAATGTCGCGGCAGGGCGCGTCGTGCGGCGTCGTGCCAAGGCCGTCGGGATGCTTGAGCCAGAACGGGTCGTTCGGGATGTCGGTCCAGCCGAGGTTGTCGGGATCGGCGAAACCTTCGTTGCTCGGCACGCCCAGCGCAAAGTAGATGTAACCGTCCTTGCAAGTGATGCCGCCATTGCGGTGGTCGCCGTTGTGCAGGTCTTTCATGATTACCGTGAGCTGGCCGCTGAGGCCGTCGATTTCCCAGATCCGTTCGCCGTATTCCGGAATGTATGTCTTGCCGTTCTCGGCGCAATATGAAAACTCGTTCATAACCGTCTTGAACGTCCCCTTGCCGATTTCCTTTATGAGATTGCCATTCTTGTCGAACACCTTCACGTGCGGGGGTTCCATCAGTTCCGCATCCGGACCACCGAACAGGTTGCCGGAGATAGCGACCCAGACGTTGCCGTCCTTGTCCACCGTCGCAGAGGACGGCGTGCTGAGTCCCTCGACGAAAACACTGGCGGTATAGCCCTGCGGAACTTTCAGTTTCGACGCGTCGGGCTTGACGGGCGTCTGTTTGACCCATTCCGTCAGGTTTTGCGCGTATACGCCGGCGGCGAATGCCAGCGAAACGCATGTGACAATGATGTTTTTTATTGGTGACACGTTGTCCTCCTCCTTGAATGTACCGGCTCAGTACAAGACCAGAGTCCGGATGAATGCAATCAGATTCTCGATATCGTCCTTTTGGATTGCGCCTTCGAAGGCAGGCATGTATTCGCTTTTGTTTACGCCGGCGCCTCCTTTTGCTATCACGGTGAACAGGTATTCGTCCGGAAGAAGGTCCGTGTAGCCCTTCATGGTGAGATTCTTCGGACGGGGCATGAAGCCCGACTTTCTGCTGCCTCTTCCCTGGGGCCCATGGCAGCCCGAGCAGTATTGCTGAAACAGTTCGCCCCCCCGATTTGCGTCTCCTTCCGCAATTACCGGTGCCGGCGACAGCGCCAGGTACGCGGCGATAACGGCGCAGACGCGGAAAGCGTACGGGAAACGGGCCTCGCAATGCAGTTGCGCCACGAAAATCTCATGCAGATGATATGAGTGGATATTGCGAAAACCGGGCGGGCCGGCGGCGGCCACGAAGCTGCCGCCGGCTACTCGGGTATTGCGACTGCGGTGAGACTCCGGTCAGTTACCCGTGTAGGTAATCGCCCAGATCACGCCGGACTTCGCTGTGTAGTAGAACGGGGAGGGCATGGTGAAGTCGACGTAGAGCTCACCGTAGTCCACCACGTACATCGTCTTGCCGTCGTTGCTGAATACGACGTCGTTGGTGCGTTCCATCCCGCCGCGGTTTGCCGGTTTCTGATACGCGTTCGGGCCCGGCTCGACGTTACCCGCGAAGGTGGACCACTTCACCCCGGTGGGATTCAGGAAGTCGACCTGCACGATTACCGGCCAGGTCGGCACCAGGCTTTCCGGACCGTTGTCGATGACACCATAGACCGCTGCGAACAGCGTTTCCTTGCTGGTGCCGAAGGCGGAGGAACTCCAGGCGATCCCGTCCATCGGATTGTTGGTCTCCCACTCCAGCACCGGATTGATGTAGCCGTCCGGATTCGGGTTGGATCCGATCAGCGGAGTTCCGCGGACGCCGTGAACGTGGACCGGGAAGTGGTAGGGCGGCAACTTCGGAACAAACGGCTCGTCGCCGATGTAGAGCTGCGGATACGGCCGCTCGATCTTGGAACCGGTCCACATGAACAGGCTGGATTTCTTGTTCGTCACAAAGCCGAAGCCGTCTTTGTCCGGGTAGCCCCCGTCCTGGCCCTTTTCCGTGACGATGTACAACTTCTCCCCGCTGTTGGCGATGCGGCGATGGCCCAGATCATTGCCACCGTTGTCCGAGACCGCCAAGGCGTTCTCGAACCTCGTGCCCTTGGGCCCGAAGGCGACGCCGGCCTGGTTGCGGAAGCCATATGCATACACTTCCATCTTTTCGTGCGGATAGATACCGTCAGCGCCCTTGTCGGTCATCTTCACCCGCATGATCGAGCCGTGGCAGGGTACCGTGGCCTTGATGACCTGTCCTACCTTGGCGGGCACGCCAACCGGGAGGTACGCGCCTGTCATGCGGCCATCCGAGGACTTGACGTTCAGGCCGGTATGCACTATGTCGCGGCAGGGGGCATCGTGCGGAGTCGCCGGAAAACCATCCGGATGCGCCAACCAGAACGAATCGTTCGGGATGTCGGTCCAGCCGTGGTTGTCGGGATCGGCGAATCCAGTGTTGCTCGGCAGTCCTATCGCGAAATAGATATAGCCGTCCTTGCAGGTGATGCCGCCGTTTTGGTGGTCGCCAATGGGCAAATCCTTCACGATCTGCTTCAGCTGGCCGTTGACGCCGTCGATTTCCCAGATCTTCTCGCGGTATTCCGGGATGTAGATCTTCTTGTTCTCGGGGCAGTAACTGAACTCATTCATCACATGCGCCTTGAACACGCCCTTGCCGATTTCCTTGATCAGCGTGCCGCTCTTGTTGAACACCTTTACGTGCGGCGGTTCGATCAGTGCCCCATCCGGGCCTCCGAACAGATTGCCGGAGATGGCCACCCAGACGTTGCCGTCGCCGTCCACCGTGGCTGCCGACGGGGTGTCGAGGCCAGCCTTGAACACGCTGACCTTGTAACCACTAGGAACGACGATCTTGGACGGATCGGGTTTGACCGGGACGCGCTTCGCCCAGCTGCCTGCCTTGCCGGAGCCCTGCTGCGCTTCCATGTCGGCAAATGCGACAGAGACCGCCAGCGGGACCGCGAAGGCCGTAATTATCAATGATCTGATGAATCTCATTGCATCCTCCTCCTGAAAGTTGAACTTATTACTTGCGAACGACTAGTGTTTCTTGAAGTTCTCAACTATTCTTGATTTGTACCGTCAAGGTCTTGATCGATTGTGGTTATCTCCTTCTCATATATTCTGGGAAAATTTCCCTGGATCTTCTGGGAACGCTGACAAACGCGTCGGCGTCAGTAGAGAGTAAGACTGCGGATGTGGGCAATGAGGTCCTTGATCTGTTCCAGGGAGAGCGTGCTTTCGAACGAGGGCATGGCGTTGCTCTTGCCGATACCGGGGCCCCCTTTCGTGATTGCCAGCAGCAGATAAGAATCGGGCAATTCCTCGATGTAGCCCTTCCTGGTGAGATTGCCGATGTGGGGCATGAAACCCCGGCCATCCCCCAAGCCCTCTTCCCCGTGGCAGCCGCGGCAGTACCTTGAGTACAGTTTGGCCCCGCGCTCCTTGTCCCCCCTTAAGTCTTCCTCGGCGATCGCGGCCGACGGACCAAGCCAGATTGCTGCCAGCGTCATCATCAAGAATATGCGCGGGCTCGTTTTTTTTTGCCTCACATCTCTCCCTTTCTTTTTTGCCCCCAGCCAGGGAATACTGCAACGGCGTCAGGGTGGAGTCAAGCGTTTGAATCGACGGAACCTGATCATGCAATGCAGCATCAACCCAAACACCGCATTACGGGCCGGTAGAATAGCCGCCTTTCATCGCGGGAAAGTCTTCCGGCCAGGTTACCGCCCGCTGGAACAAGCGATCGCCTGCCAGCTCTCATGCCCAAGCACATTTCCGACGTCATCCGTATCCGCGGCGCGCGGCAGAATAATCTCAAGAAACTCGATCTCGATCTGCCGCTGAATGAATTGCTGGTGGTGACCGGCGTGTCCGGTTCCGGCAAGTCTTCGCTGGTGTTCGACACGCTCTACGCCGAGGGCCAGCGCCGCTACGTGGAGACCTTCTCGCCGTACGCGCGCCAGTTCCTGGAGCGCATGGACAAGCCGCAGGTGGACCGGATCGAAGGCATTCCACCGGCGATCGCGATCGACCAGACCAATCCGGTG
>CAZYTR010000219.1:0-18542 GCA_964650365.1 uncultured Alcaligenaceae bacterium
TCTTGCCTTCCGGGATCAACACATAACAGGTGATGCCTGCGCGAGCGGCATACGCGGCGGCGGCTGCCGAGGTATTGCCGGTGGAAGCACAGATGATCGCTCGCGCCCCCGCCTCGACCGCTTTGGTCACCGCCATGGTCATGCCGCGGTCCTTGAACGAGCCGGTGGGATTCAGTCCCTCGAACTTGCAGAAGATGCGTACGTCCTTCCCGATGATCTTCGGCAAATTGACCAGTTCGATCAGCGGTGTGTTGCCTTCGTTGAGCGTGATAACGGGCGTATTCGGCCCGACCGGGAGTCGGTCTCGGTAGCGATTGATGACGCCGGTGTAGTGGTTCGCCATGGTCATATTGAGTTTATTGTCGTTTAGTTCCTGCCGAGTAGTTCGAGGCGGATACGGGTGACCTTGCCGGATACCACCGGCAGCGACTCGATGCGCTTGATCGCCGTATTGACGTTCTTCTCCTTGATCAGGTGGGTCAGCATGATGATGTCCACCTGCTCCTCGCCTTCGTTCGGCTCCTTCTGCACCATCGCATGGATTGAGATCGACATGTCGGCGAGAACGCGGGTGATGTCGGCGAGCACGCCGGGCCGATCCAGCACCCGCAGCCGCAGGTAGTACGAGGTCTCGACTTCCTCCATCGCCAGGATCGGCGTATCGGAAATCCGGTCCGGCTGGAACGCCAGATGTGGCACCCGGTGCTCGGGGTCGGCGGTATGCATCCGGGTCACGTCCACCAGATCGGCCACCACCGCCGAGGCGGTCGGCTCGGCGCCGGCGCCGGCGCCGTAGTACATCGTGGCCCCGACCGCGTCGCCCTTGACCAGGATGGCGTTCATGACCCCTTCCACGTTGGCGATCAGCCGCCGCGACGGGATCAGCGTCGGATGTACCCGCAATTCGATTCCGGCCGTCGTGCGCCGGGTGATGCCGAGCAGCTTGATCCGGTAGCCGAGTTCCTCGGCATAGCGGATGTCCTCCCTGGTAAGTTTGGAAATACCCTCCGTATAGGCCTTTTCGAACTGCATCGGGATGCCGTAGGCGATCGCCGCCATGATGGTGATCTTGTGCGCGGCATCGACCCCCTCGACGTCGAAGGTCGGATCGGCTTCCGCATAGCCCAGGCGCTGCGCTTCGGCCAGCACGTCTTTGAAGCTCGAACCTTTCTCGCGCATCTCTGACAGGATGAAATTCGAGGTCCCATTGATGATTCCGGCGATCCATTCGATGCGGTTGGCAGTCAGGCCTTCTCGCAGCGCCTTGATGATCGGAATACCGCCAGCAACCGCCGCCTCAAAGGCGACCATGACCCCTTTCCTTTGCGCGGCAAGGAAGATCTCGTTGCCGTGGGTAGCCAGCAAAGCCTTGTTGGCGGTTACAACATGCTTGCCGTTTTCGATCGCCGCCAGGATCAGGTCCTTCGCGACTTTGGTGCCGCCGATCAATTCAACAACGATGTCGATTTCGGGACTGCGTACAACCTCGTATGCGTCATCGGTGATCTCGGCGGCATCGCCAACCAGCTTGCGCGCCCGACCAAGGTCCTTGTCGGCGACCATCTTGATGACGATGGCGCGGCCCGCCCGCCGGATGATCTCTTCCTGGTTGCGGCGAAGCACGGCGAACGTTCCGCCACCCACGGTGCCAATGCCGAGCAGGCCCACGTGTATCGGTTTCATTGAAAATCTCTTCTGCGCAACGCGCCGGCCGTCATGAATATTCTTTACACAAAAAGATCGGGCGACGCACGCCCGATAGAATGGGAAACCTGTTAACTTCGATGCGCCGTCTGCAACGTCAAGCCGCCTTGCCGCGTATGCCTACGCGGAAACCAGGCGTGGGCCCGATACCAGCATTCCGTCGCGACGGAACATTTCCTTGATCCCCCGCACGGCCTGGCGGATGCGCGCTTCGTTCTCGATCAGGGCGAAGCGCACATGATCGTCACCATATTCGCCGAAGCCGATGCCGGGGGAAACCGCCACCTTGGCGTCCACCAGAAGCTTCTTGGCAAACTCCAGCGACCCCATGCCTTTATAAGGCGCCGGAATCTCGGCCCAGATATACATCGACGCTTTCGGCACCTGCACCATCCACCCGGCTTCATGCAAACCCCGCGCGAGCACGTCGCGGCGCTTCTGATATTTTTCGCAGATCTCGCGCACGCAGTCCTGCGGGCCTTCGAGCGCGGCGATGGATGCCACCTGTATGGGCGTAAAGCTGCCGTAGTCATGGTAGCTCTTGATGCGTGCCAGCGCCGACACCAGGTCCTTGTTGCCGACCATGAAGCCGATGCGCCAGCCTGCCATGTTGTAGCTTTTGCTCATGGTGAAGAATTCGACCGCGACTTCACGGGCCCCGGGCACCTGCATGATCGATGGCGCCTTCCAACCGTCGAAGCAGATGTCAGCGTATGCCAGGTCGTGCACCACCAGGATGCCGTAATCCTTCGCCAGCGCCACGACGCGCTCGAAGAATTCGAGCTCCACACACTGCGCGGTCGGATTGCTCGGGAAACCCAGGATCATCATCTTCGGCTTGGGGATGGATTCCCGGATCGCCCGCTGCAGCTCCTGGATGAAATCGATTCCCGGCGTCATGCGTACCGAACGGATATCCGCACCGGCAATCACTGCACCGTAGATATGAATGGGGTAGCTCGGATTCGGCACCAGCACGGTATCGCCGTGATCCAGCGTGGCGAGCATCAGATGCGCGAGTCCTTCCTTCGAGCCGATCGTGACGATGGCCTCGGAATCCGGATCCAGCGTCACCCCGAAACGGGACTGGTACCAGTTGCAGATCGCGCGGCGCAACCGCGGAATGCCCTTGGAGACCGAGTAGCCATGGGTGTCGATGCGCTGCGACGCCTCCACCAGCTTGTCGACGATGTGCTTGGGCGTGACCCCGTCCGGATTGCCCATGCTCATGTCGATGATGTCCTCCCCGCGGCTCCGTGCCGCCGCCTTCAACTCGCCGGTAATGTTGAAGACGTAGGGAGGCAGGCGTCGTATGCGGGGGAAATCCTTCATGGGCATGGATTCGGACCGGCGCTGCCGTCGGCTCGTAACCGACTGTTGGAGCGATGGAAGTTGGGTCGATTGGAAAGTTATAATCCTACCGGATCGGCCGCATCGCAGCAAAGAAACCCCGCGCCTTGAAACTTCACCTCACCAGAAGCGACAACCAGAATGCCTTCACCGGTTACGGTGAGGGCTACGTAATGGTGAACGCGGTGCGCTTCGAGCGCAGCGTCGTGGTCCTGCCCGATCGGCCGGTCGAGGCATGGGCCGCGGAAGGAGTCGATATGCTGCGGGAAGAAGACGTCCAGTTTCTGGCCGGACTGGGCGTGGAAATTGTCCTGCTTGGCACAGGCAACAGCCTGCGCTTCCCGCACCCGCGCCTTCTGCAATCGCTGGCGCGGGCCCGCGTCGGCGTCGAAGTGATGGATACACCCGCGGCCTGCCGGACTTACAACATCCTGGTGGCTGAAGGGCGGAAAGTCGCTGCGGCGCTGATTCTCTAAGTCTGGCGAACCTCTACATTTTCCGAACGCGAATCGGAAAAAAATTCCCGGTTGGCCGCGCCCGGGATCTTCTTCACAGTCCGCTCAGCACGCGAATGTGCTCGGCGACGCTGCGTGCCAGCGCGGTCAATTCGTAGCCGCCTTCCAGAGTCGAAACCAACCGCCCCTTGCCGTGTTGTTCGGCAATTTCCTTGATGCGACCGGTCACCCAGGCGTAATCGCTTTCCACCAGGCTCAACGACGCCATGTCGTCGTCCCGATGGGCGTCGAACCCGGCGGATACAAAGACCATTTGCGGCTTGAATCGATCCAACGCAGGCAGCCAGTGATCTTCGACCGCGGCGCGGAACTGCCGGCCGCCGCTGTATGCCGCAAGCGGAATGTTCACCATGCGCTCGGAATAGCCTTCCACACCGCTGTACGGGTAGAACGGATGCTGGAACGTGGACACCATCATCACCCGGGGTTCATCGCGAAAGATATCCTCGGTGCCGTTGCCGTGGTGCACGTCGAAGTCCACGATTGCCACACGCTCCAGGCCATGCTCTTCCAGCGCGTGGGCCGCGCCCACCGCGACGTTGTTGAAAAAGCAGAATCCCATGGCGCGCGCCCGCCCGGCATGATGGCCGGGCGGGCGCACGCAACAAAATGCGTTCTCGACCTCGCCCCCAACGACCATGTCAGTGGCCTTGACCACCGCGCCCGCCGCCCGCAGGGCGGCATGATGCGAGTGCGGATTCATCGCGGTATCGGGATCGAGGTGGACAAGTCCGTGCTCCGGGACGCTGGCCTCGATCGCGTCCACGTAGCCCGGATCGTGCACACGCAACAGTTGCTCGCGCTTCGCCGGTGGCGCGGCCACATCCACCAGGTGCTCGAGGATTCCGGTGGCGAGCAGGTGATCTTCGATCGCGGTTATCCGCGCCGGGCACTCGGGGTGATGGGAGCCCATTTGGTGCAGCGTGCAGTTTCGATGGTGAACAAAAGCAGTTGGCATAGGGCGGCGAGCGATGGCGGGAACCGGGGCCTCGCCGCATCTTATACGGAAGGAGGTAAACTAGGATGTCCGGGAACTCCGGACCGGGCGCGCTTTCCCAGGAAACGAGCGCATCTCCAATTTCGCATCCGCAAACCCTTCCCATACGCATGCCCAATCCGCTCGATCCGGTTGTCCTTCAGGTGGGCCGAATCATCCTCGGCAAGGAACACCAGATCCGCCTGACGCTTGCCTGCCTGCTGGCACGCGGACATTTGCTGATCGAGGACTTGCCGGGGGTGGGAAAGACGACACTTGCGCATGCGCTTGCCAAGACCCTGGGCCTCGATTTCCAGCGCATTCAGTTCACCCGCGACCGGTTGCCCGCCGACATCCTCGGCGTATCGGTGTTCGATCGCGAAAGCTCCACCTTCAAATTTCATCCCGGCCCGGTATTCGCGCACGTGATCCTTGCGGACGAAGTCAACCGCGCCACACCGAAAGCACAAAGTGCGCTGTTGGAATCGATGGAGGAGCATCAGGTCACCACCGACGGCCAGACCCGCCCACTGCCCGAGCCGTTTTTCGTGATCGCGACCCAGAACCCCTCCCACCAGGTCGGGACGTTTCCGTTGCCCGAGTCGCAGCTCGACCGTTTTCTGATGCGCATTCATCTGGGATATCCGGACGCCGCGGCCGAACGCACGCTGCTGGAAGGACAAGAGCGCCGCGACATGATTTCCGACCTGGCGCCGGCGTTTACTGCGGTGCAACTACTGTCCTTGCAGAAGAAGGTTCGTGAAATCCTCACTGCGCCGGCTCTGCTGGACTACGTGCAGGCTCTGATTGCCTATACCCGGCAGTCGCCGGATTTCATCAACGGCCTGTCGCCGCGCGCCGGTTTGTTCCTGCTGAACGCTGCTCGTGCATGGGCATTCATGGACGGACGCCGCGAAGTCATTCCGGAAGACGTGCAGGCAGTGCTGCCGAGTGTGGCCGGTCACCGGATCTACCCGGTCAACGGTTACGCCTCGCTGGGCAGCACGCAACTCGCGGAGCGGCTGATTGCCGAAGTGGCTATCCCGTGAGGCGTAAGGCGTGAGGCGTAGCAAATCTGTTGGAAACACCTTGTTCGGTGCATTGCCTTTCGCCTCACGCCTTACGCCTCACTCCTCTCCGCTTTCGATACGAGACAGGATCGGCGACTGGATATTCCCGCCCAGAGGTCCGGAAGCGGCGCCGGTAGTGCTCGGCCAACGGCGCGTCTACATTCTCCCGACTGCTGCCGGGCTCATGTTTGCCGTCACCCTGCTGTTGCTACTGATCGGCTCGATCAATTACAACCTGAGCCTCGGTTACATTCTCACGTTCCTGCTCGCCGGCATCGGCGTGGTTTCGCTCCTGCACACCTGGCGTAACCTGGCGCGGGTCGCGCTGCGCCCCGCCAAGGCGCGCCCGGTTTTCGCCGGAGATTTTGCCCGCTTTCACATCGTGATCGACAATCCGGGGACACATCAACGGCTGAGCCTGGCGATCCGGCTGGCCGGCCAGAGCCCGGTGTACTTCGACGTGGCGCCTCGAGACGAACAGGACGTGGAAGTGGGAATGCCCGCCGCAAGCCGCGGTCTGATGCGGCCCGGGCGTTTTCGCATTTTTACTGCCTATCCGGTCGGCCTGTTCTACGCGTGGGCCAACGTCGAACTCGAATTGCAGTGCCTGGTGTATGCGCGCCCCGAGCCCGGTCATGTTCCGCTGCCGCCGGCGCAGGCCGCCAGCGGGCAAGGTGGAGCCAGCGGCGCCGGCGACGAGGATTTCGCCGGTCTGCGCAACTACCATCCCGGTGACTCTCCACGCCGTATCGCCTGGAAGGCGTTCGCGCGTAGCGACGTATTTCTCACCAAGCAGTTTTCCGGCAACGCCGCCTCGGAGTTGTGGCTCGATCTTGCCGACATTGCGCAAGGGCTGGGTCTGGAGGCCAGACTTTCCCGCCTCACCCGCTGGGTGATCGAGGCCGAAGTCGCGGGTCAACGCTTCGGGCTGCGGCTGCCCGGGATCGAATACGAGCCGGAATTCGGCGCATTGCATCGCGACCGTTGTCTGCAGGCGATCGCATTGTTCAAGCCTGCGCGCGGATGACATGTCGAGCGCCGCCGGCCTGAGCCAGATCAATCTCGCCGCGCTGCTGTTCTCGCTGGCGCTGGTTATGGCGCCGCATGCACAACATCTGCCGCTTTGGATTCCGGCTTTCGGCGCCACAGTGCTGCTGTCGCGCCTCTATCTGGGCTACCGGCGCAAGCCGCTGCCCAATCGCTGGCTGCTGCTTGCGGTTGCACTTGCCGCCGTCGCCGGGGTGGCGCTGTCGTATCGGACGCTGTATGGCCGTGACGTGAGCGTCGCGCTGCTGACAGTGATGGCGGCGCTGAAGTTGATGGAAATGTCAAAACCGCGCGACACCATGGCGGTCGTGCTGCTCGCCTATTTCCTGGTCATCACCAACTTTTTCTACTCGCAGTCGATTCCCACCGCGTTGTACATGCTGGTCATCGTCTGGCTCATCACCGCGACCATGATCAGCCTTCAGCACCAGGCAGGCCCGCCCAAGCCAGCCGTGGTGTTGCGCTATGCCGCGAGTCTGCTCGCGCAAGGCATTCCCGTCATGCTGGCTCTGTTCCTGCTTTTTCCCCGGGTTCAGGGCCCGCTCTGGGGATTGCCGCAGGTCAACTACGGCGCCCGGTCGGGATTGTCGGACGTAATGTCTCCCGGCGACGTGAGCGCGCTCAGCCTGTCCGACGATGTTGCCTTCCGCGTGCTGTTCAAGACACTGCCGGAAAAACCCTCGCAGCTCTACTGGCGCGGGCCGGTGCTGTGGGATTTCGACGGGCGCGCCTGGCGCGCCGGCCAGATCAACACCGCCGATTCGATAGAATTCGAGGCGCTGGGTCCGCCATTGAACTATACGGTGACGCTGGAGCCTCACGACCAACGCTGGATGTTCACCATAGACCTGCCGTCGCGCGCCGCGCCCAACAGCTACTTTTCCGTGGATTACCAGATGCTGGCGCGACGGCCGGTGCGAGAGCGCATCCGTTACGACGTGCAGTCGATACCGTCCTACCGCGTGGGGGTCAACGAACATCGGATGCAGTTGCAACGCGCACTTCGGCTTCCCGATCGCGCGGCTCCGCGTGCGCAAGCGCTGGCCGCCTCCTGGCGCGCCGAAACCACCAGCGACCGCGACATCATCCTACGGGCGCTGACGATGTTCCGGGAACAGCCGTTCATCTACACGCTGGCGCCGCCTGAACTCGGCGACAATCCCGTCGATCAGTTTCTGTTCGAAACCCGCAGCGGTTTCTGTGAGCATTACGCTTCGGCATTCACATACTTGATGCGCGCCGCCAGCGTTCCTGCACGTATCGTAACCGGTTACCTGGGCGGCGAGATGAATCCCGTGGACGGTTACCTCATCGTGCGCCAGTCCGAGGCGCACGCCTGGACCGAGGTCTGGCTGGCCGGCGAGGGTTGGGTACGAGTGGACCCGACCGCGGCGGTTTCTCCGCTGCGCATCGAACGCGGACTGGCTGCGGCGGTGCCGGAAACCGATCAGGCATCGCTGGGGGCACGCAATCGTCTCGAATGGCTGCGTCAGGCCCGCTTTGCCTGGGATGCAGTCGCCAACTCATGGAACCAGTGGGTACTGGGCTACAACCCGGAAAGGCAGGTGCGTTTCCTGTCGCAGGTGGGCTTGGCGCAGGCGACCTGGCAGAACATGGTGATCGTGCTCATTGCCACCAGCGGTATCATCCTGCTGGTACTGGCAGTCCTGTTGCTTATGCGGCTCACTGCGCCGCGCATGGATCCGGTGCAACGCGCTTATGCAAGATATTGCCAGGCGATGGCCAGGCGCGGCGCGCCACGCAGGCACAGCGAAGGACCACGTGACTTCGCCGCCAGGGTGTCGCTGCAGTTTCCGCAACTGAGGGAGACGGTTCAACGTATCGCTGCGCTGTACGTGGCGCTGCGTTACGGTGACGAAAAGAGTCCGTGTGTTTTGGAAGAATTCCGCAAGGCGGTGAACAGCCTGAGATGAAATGCCGCCGGACCCATGCTGCGCCTTCCTACAGGAGCGTTTCCCGCGACATTCCACTGCGGCGAAGAATCTTGCGTACCGAGGCGAGCGCCTCGATCTGGATCTGGCGCACTCTTTCCCTCGTCAGGTTCAGGCTTTGCGCCAGCTGTTCGAGCGTGTGGATCTCCGACCCATTGAGCCCGTAACGCCGCTCGATCACACTGCGCTGGCGTTCGTTCAACTGATTCAGCCACTCGCGCACATAAGTCTCGATCTCCGCGTTCTCCAGGCCGACATCCGGCGGCGGGGTGTTTTCGTCGGCGATCGACTCGCCGACTGAAAGCAGGGGATCAATTTCCAGAGGCGCATCGAGCGACGTCGTGCGCTCGTTGAGCCACAGCAGGCGGCGCACGTCCTCGACCCGCAAGTCCAGCAGATGCGCAACGTCATCCGGGCTGGGGTCGCGTTCCGAGTGGGTCTGCAGATGGCGCATCGCCCGCAACACGGTGTTCAATTCCTTGATCACGTGCACAGGCAGGCGGATGGTACGCGACTGATACATGATGGCTCGTTCGATGCTCTGACGGATCCACCACGTGGCATAGGTGGAAAAGCGGAAGCCGCGTTCGGGATCGAATTTCTCGAGCGCGTGGATCAGGCCGAGATTGCCTTCTTCGATAAGGTCCAGCAACTGCAGGCCACAGCCGGTGTAGTGCTTGGCAATGTTCACGACCAGCCTGAGATTATGTTCGATCATCTTCTGGCGTGACAGGAAATCTCCCTGCTTGACCAACCGTGCGTAGCGGACCTCCTCCTCTGCCGTAAGTAAAGCGTTGTGCCCGATGTCGTTGAAATAGAGCTGGGTGACGTCGCTGGGGATATCGGTGCCGAAATAGAGACGGACAGCGACCTCAGCGACAGGTGCGAGTTCCGTGACGCCGTCCTCCTGTGAAGAATAATTCTCTTCGTTCATGAAATCGGCTCCGGCAGATACTGCAGCGGATCGATCGGTTTGCCGAGCCGGCGGATCTCGAAATGCAGGGCGACGCGGTCGCTGTCGGTACTGCCCATTTCCGCGATCTTCTGGCCCTTGGCCACCGATTGCCCTTCCTTCACCAGGATCTGACTGTTGTGTGCGTACACGCTCAGGTACGACGTATTGTGCTTGATGATAATCAGTTTGCCGTAACCGCGCAGACCGCTGCCGCTGTAGACGACCTTTCCGGGCGCACTCGCCAGCACGGCCTGTCCGGACCGGCCTTCGATCCCAACACCCTTCTGGTTCGTTCCTTCCCCGAATCCGTAGATAACTTTTCCCTGAGTCGGCCACTCCCAGATCAGCCGCACGTCCGCACTGCTGCCTTCCTTGGGCGCCGCAATCGCCGGCGCCTTCACTGCCGGCTTGGCGGGAAGCGAGGCCGTGGGCGGCGGAGACGAGGCTGTCGCAGGCGTTGACGCTGGTTTCGGCGTTGCTGCTTTCAACTGTGCCAGTGCCTGTTCCGAGTAAGGCAACTTGCGCGCTTTCGGCTCGGTCTTCACCGGTACCACAACCGGCTCAGGCGGGATTTCGGCAGGCAGCGGCACGGCCTGCGGCGGCGCGAGTTCGCCCACGCTGTCCGGCGGGAACAGCCGCAGCCGTTGATCCACACGAATCAATGCCGGGTCCTCCAGGTTGTTCCAAGCAGCCAGTTCACGGTAATCCTGGCCGTAATCCAGCGCGATGCTGTAGAGCGTGTCGCCTTTCTTGACGACGTGGAATTCCGGCCGCCAATCGCCTTCACGGTAGGGCCTGGTGATCGGCTCTTCCGTGCTTGCGGAAACCGGTGCCTCAGCTTTCTGGACTGCTGATGCGGCAGGTGCACTCGCATGTGGGGGTGCAGCCGTCTGGGGTGCGGTGGGAGCCGGAGCGGTAGCGACGGGTGCGGCAGCGCTGGGCGTGGTTGCGGCAGCGCTGGGCGTGGTTGCGGCAGATGCGGCCGGCGTGGTCCGGGACGCATTCGGTGAACGCTCGAGTACCGGAGCCGCGGTAGGCGTGGAGCCGCAACCCGCGCCCAGCATTGCGATCAATGCGACGAGCATGAGCGGCCGTGATATTCCCCCGCAACGAAAAACCAGATTCAAGTCGATACCCCCGCAATCAGCGGGACGAAATTCACGTCGTCCAGCACCGATTGGCTGAATCCGTCGTGGCCACGCTCGACCAGCACCAGGCGCTGTTCGCGCGTGCCCAGCGGCATTACCAGGCGCCCGCCTTCCACCAATTGCGCAGCCAGTGCCTCGGGTATGTGCGTCGCCGCCGCCGCCATCACGATGGCATCGAATGGGCCGCCGTCCTTCAGTCCGTGGCGGCCGTCGCCATGTCTGAGTTTGATGTTGCGGATTCCAAGTTCGCGCAATCTCACCCGCGCCTTGGACACTAGGCCGGCGAGACGCTCGATCGAATAGACTTCGCGCGCCACACGCGACAGTACCGCAGCCTGGTAACCGCAACCGGTGCCGATCTCGAGCACATTGCTGAGTGCGCGGCCGGCGCGCGCCAGTTCGACCATGCGGGCGACGGTGAACGGATTGGAGATGGTCTGGCCGAAGCCGATGGGTAGCGATACGTCGTCGTAGGCACGGCTCGCCAGCGCCTCGTCGACGAACATGTGGCGCGGCACATCCGCCATGGCACCCAGCACCACCTCGTCTTTTACGCCCTGGTCGCGCAGGCGTTCCACCATGCGCATTCGGGTACGCTGGGAGGTCATGCCGATGCCGCTGAGCCTGCTGTTCATGTCGTGTCGAAATGACCGCCGCGCCCGTACTCTAGATAAGTGCCGGTTCTTTCAGCCAGTCGCGCACGCTTTCCAGCCTGGCGTAGTGCGTGAGATCGATCTGCAGCGGCGTCACCGAAACCATCCGTTTCGCAACCGCATAAAAGTCCGTGCCCTCGCCCGCATCCTCCGCGTCGCCTGCCGCGCCGATCCAGTACACCGTTTCCCCGCGCGGGTTGGTGGACTTTATCACTGGCTCGGACTTGTGCCGCCGTCCAAGCCTGGTCACTGCCGATCCCGCCAGCTGATCGGCGGGCACATCCGGGACATTGACGTTGAGCAGCACCGGAAATGCAATCGGCTGGCGGCGAAAACGCTCGACCATGTTGCACACCGCCTGCGCCGCGGCCGGATAATTGCCCGCCGCTTTGCTCGCCAGCGACACCGCGATCGAGGGAATGCCCAGGAGAAATCCTTCCGTCGCCGCCGCGACCGTTCCGGAGTATATGGTGTCGTCGCCCATGTTGGCACCGTGATTGATGCCCGAAATTACCATGTCCGGAAGCCGGTCCAGCATGCCGGTCACGGCGAGGTGCACGCAGTCGGTGGGCGTGCCGTTGACGTAGTGAAAGCCGTTGTGCGAGCGCCTGACCTGCAACGGGCGATCGAGGGTGAGCGAATTGCTGGAGCCGCTGCGGTCGCGTTCGGGCGCGACCACGACAATCTCGGCAAGTTTTGACAACGCTTCGGCGAGTGCAGCGAGGCCGGGTGCGAAGTACCCGTCGTCGTTGCTCAGGAGAATGCGCATCGGAGAGAAGGACCGCAAAAATTTGGTCGGGGCGAGAGGATTTGAACCTCCGACCACCTGCACCCCATGCAGGTACGCTACCAGGCTGCGCTACGCCCCGAATCGAGAGCGGATTATAGCAGAGGCCCCGCGCGCGGCACGTATCAAGCCCGCAAGATGTCGAGCAGACTCTGGATTTCCCGGCGCAACAGTACGGGATTGAATCTGGAGGAAGGTGATTTGAGTTGCACTGCAGCCTCGTCCAGCCGCGCCCGCGCGCCGCTGATGGTGAATCCCTGTTCGTACAGGAGCTCGCGGATGCGCCGGATCAGCAGCACTTCGTGGTGCTGATAATAGCGCCGGTTGCCACGCCGCTTCACCGGCTTCAACTGGGTGAACTCCTGCTCCCAGTAGCGCAGCACGTGTGGCTTGACGCCACATAACTCGCTGACCTCACCAATGGTGAAGTAGCGTTTTGCGGGGATCGGCGGCAGCGGGGTCTTAGGACTGCTGCTGTTGTGGTTGCTGCTGTCCACCGTAGTTCTTTTCCACCATCGCCTTTAGTTTCTGGCTGGCATGAAAGGTCACGACCCGACGCGCCGTAATTGGGATTTCCTCGCCAGTTTTGGGATTGCGGCCAGGCCGCTGCGGCTTGTCGCGCAACTGGAAATTGCCGAAACCGGACAGCTTCACGCCCTCCCCTGCCTCGAGCGCAATGCGCACTTCCTCGAAGAAGGACTCCACCATGTCTTTGGCTTCGCGCTTGTTCAGTCCGACTTTCTCGAACAACAGATCCGCCAGGTCTGCTTTGGTCAGTGTCATGACTTCACCTTATTGTCTCAGCTTGGCACCGTATTCTTGTTCCAGCACGTTGCGCAGACCCGCAATCGCGGCGTCCACCTCGACGTCCGTCAGAGTCTTTTGAGTATCTTGCAATAACACACGGAAAGCAAGACCTTTTTTCCCGTTTTCGATGCCCTTGCCGCGGTACACATCGAACACCCGAACCGCGTGGACGATGGCCGGTTTAGCTCGCAAAAGCCCGTCCAGAATGGCTTGCACCGGGGTGGCCTCGTCCACCGTTACGGCAAGGTCGCGGTGCACCGGGGGGAACCTCGATACTTCGCGATACTGCGGCAGTGGCAGCGCCAGTAGCGGTTCGGCATCGATTTCAAAGGCAACCAGCGGCTCAGGCAATTCGTACTTCTTCTGCCATTTGGGGTGCAATTCGCCGATCCAGCCTATGACCAGGTCATCCAGGATGACCCGGGCCCCGCGTCCGGGATGCAATGCCGGGTGAATAACCGGTTCGAAGCGCACGGCCTTGGGCGCGATCAGCGTTTCCAGGTCATTCTTGACGTCGAACAAATCGACCCCCCGCGCCGGAACGCCCCACTGCTCCTCGACCACCGTCCCATACGCCACCGCCGCCACGCGCATCGGCTGGCGGATGCCCGCTACATCAAGTTCACCGTCCAAGACGGCGGGATCGCGCAGGAACGCCCGCCCCAACTCGAACGCGCGCACCCGTTCCAGTTTGCGGTTCAGATTGTAGACAACGTTCGCAACCAGCCCGCCGATCAACGAGGAACGCATGACCGCCATCTGACTGGCGATCGGGTTGAGCAACCGGATCGGATCGGCATTTCCGGCAAAATCGGCCTCCCAGGAGGCGTCCACGAAACTGTAGTTGACCACTTCCTGGTATTCGGCGGCCGCCATTTGCCGGCGCAGATCGTGCAGCGAACGCCGGTTTTCCGAAAGCGGCAACATCGCGCCCGACGCCACCGGAGGCTGCGCGGGAATCCGCTCAAAACCATAGACCCGTGCCACTTCTTCGATCAGGTCTTCCTCTATTCCCAGGTCGAAGCGGTACGAAGGCGGGGTAACCAAAAAGACTTCCTCGGCGCCGGCGCCCTCGCGCCCGAACGCCAGGTTCAGACGGCTGAAGACGTCGGCCATATCTTCCGCGCTGACCGGCACGCCGATGACCTTGCGCGCGCGAGCCACCCGCATGCGCACCGGGCGGGTCTGCGGCAATTGCGCCACGGTGTCGTTCACCGGCCCCGCTTCTCCGCCACAAATATCCAGGATCAGCCGTGTGGCGCGTTCGATGCCGTCAAGGTTATTGTTAAAATCGACGCCGCGCTCAAAGCGGTGTGAGGCGTCGCTGACGAAGTTGTAGCGCCGCGCGCGACCAGCGATTGCCTCCGGAAAGAAGAAGGCGACCTCGAGGAAGACGTTGCGGGTTTCCAGGTCCGCTTTGGTACTGTCACCGCCCATGATGCCAGCCAGTCCGATAGGCCCGCTGGCATCGGTGATCGCCAGCACGCTCTCGTCGATCTCCACGACCTGCTCGTTGAGAAGTTTGAGTTTCTCGCCCTTGCGGCCGACGCGCACTTCGATACCACCGCTGAGCTTGTCGAGGTCATAGACGTGCACCGGCCGGCCCAGTTCGAGCATCACGTAATTGGTGACGTCCACCAGCGCCGAAATACAACGCTGCCCGGCACGTTCCAACCGCTGCTTCATCCACTCCGGTGTGGGTGCTCTCGCGTTGACGTGGCGGATCACCCGCCCGGTGAAGCGTCCGCATCCCTTCGGATCGGAAATCCGCACCGAAAACCCGGCGCTGCTCGTGGCGGAAACGGGACGCATGTCCGGAGGGTTCAGCGGCGCGGCGGTCAACGCCGACACTTCGCGCGCGACGCCAAGCACCGACAGGCAGTCTGCGCGATTGGGCGTGAGCTTGATCGTCAGCACCCTGTCGTCCAGAGCCAGCACATTACGCACGTCGCTTCCGGGCACCGCATCCCCGGAAATCACCAGCAGACCGCTATGATCGTCCGACAGTCCGAGTTCACGTGCCGAACACAGCATGCCGCGACTTTCCACTCCACGCATGGTCGTGGCCTTGATCTCGAGCGGCTTGTACGCCGGTGCACCCGGCAGGCTGGCGCCGACCAGCGCGCAGGGTGCCTTCATCCCCGTGACCACGTTGGGCGCGCCGCAGACGATGGAAAGCGGTTCCCCGCTGCCGACGTCGACACGGCACACCGTCAGCTTGTCCGCGTTCGGGTGTTTCTCGACACTGAGCACCCGCCCCACCACCACTCCCGTGAATGGCGGCGCCACGCTCACGCTACTCTCCACCTCCAGGCCCGACATGGTCAGCAGATGCGCGAGCGCCTCCGTGGTCAAAGGCGGATCGACCAGCGTGCGCAACCATTTTTCCGAGAACTGCATTTTTGTCTTCTAGCGGTTCAATTGAATTGTTCGAGGAACCGCAGATCATTTTCGAAGAACAGCCGCAGGTCGCTGATGCCATAGCGCAGCATGGTCAGCCGCTCAAGTCCGCTACCGAAGGCGAATCCGATGTAGCGCTCCGGGTCGAGGCCGAAGTTGCGCACGACGTTGGGATGCACTTGCCCGGCTCCGGAAATTTCCAGCCAGCGGCCCTCGAGCGGCCCGCTGGGAAACGCCATGTCGATCTCGGCGGAGGGCTCGGTAAACGGAAAAAACGAGGGACGGAAGCGCACCTGCAAGTCGTCGGTTTCGAAGAAGCGACGCAGGAAATCGGTGTAAACACCCTTCAGATCCGCAAAACTGACGTGTTCGTCTATCCACAGCCCCTCGACCTGGTGAAACATCGGCGAGTGGGTCGCATCCGAATCCACCCGGTAGGTGCGTCCCGCCGCGATCACCTTGATCGGCGGCTTGCGCGCGCGCGCGTAACGCACCTGGATCGGGCTGGTGTGGGTACGCAGCAGCAATCCTCCCTCGATATAAAAGGTGTCATGCATGGAGCGGGCGGGATGGTTCTCGGGTTGATTGAGCGCGGTGAAGTTGTACCAATCGGTTTCAATCTCCGGTCCGTCGGCGACATCGAATCCCGTCGAGCGAAAAATGCCTTCGATGCGCTGCCAGGTACGGATGACCGGGTGGATGCCGCCGCGGCTGCGGCCTCGCCCGGGCAGAGTGACGTCGAGGGCCTCCTGAGCCAGGCGGTCTTCGAGCGACCGCGCCTGGATGGCCTCGCGGCGTGCGACAAGAAGCGCCTCCACCTTCTCCTTTGCCTGATTGATCAGCGCACCGGCCCTTGGGCGTTCCGCGGCAGGCAGCTTGCCGAGACCTTTCAGTTGTTCGGTGAGCGTGCCGGTCTTTCCCAGAAAGCGCGCCTTCGTCTGCTCCAGTTGTGCGAGATCGGCAACCCGCTCGAACGCGGATTTTGCATCGGCGACGATCTTTTCCAGGTTGTCCATGGGCCACTGCTGTCCGGTGAATAAAAAAGGAGGCCCTGAAGCCTCCTTTTTCGCAGCTTGTACGAATCAGGTACCGAGGCTGGCTTTCGCCTGACTCGCAATTTTTTCAAAAGCCTGTTTGTCGAACACCGCAATGTCGGCGAGCACCTTGCGGTCCACCTCGACCGATGCTTTCTTCAGGCCGTTGATCAACTTGCTGTAGGTCAAACCGAATTCGCGCGCTGCGGCGTTGATCCGCGCGATCCACAAAGCGCGGAAGTCACGCTTCTTCTGGCGGCGATCACGGTAGGCATACTGCCCGGCCCGCATCACCGCCTGTTTGGCGATACGGTAAACATTACCGCGGCGGCCGCGGAAACCCTTGGCTTTGGCGAGAACCTTCTTGTGCCGCGCATGCGCGGTTACTCCACGTTTGACTCTTGGCATGGCTGTCCTCCTTACGCGTACGGAAGCATGGCACGGATATGCCCATGGTCCGATGCCGACACGGCAGTCGTACCGCGCAGATGGCGCTTGCGCGTGGTCGACTTCTTGGTAAGGATGTGGCGCAGGTTTGCCTGCGAGCGTTTGAAGCGGCCGTTACCCAGCGCGCGGAAACGCTTGGCCGCGCCGCTCTTGGTCTTCATCTTTGGCATGAATCGACTCCCTTGTTTTAGCCTGACGCCGGGTGGCCGCAGGCGGCACTTTGGAACCCGGACATCACTTGTTTGAAAACGGTGACTGGTGATTGGCAATCGGCGATTGGCAAAAAACAACCGCCGATTCCACTGGACACCAGTTACTGACTACCCATCACAAAAATTACTTTTTCTTGGGCGACAGCACCATGACCATCTGCCGGCCCTCCATCTTCGGAAACTGCTCGACCGAGCCGTAGGGCTCGAGGTCTGCCTTCACGCGCTCCAGCAGTTTGACGCCGAATTCCTGATGCGCCATTTCGCGGCCGCGAAAGCGCAACGTCACCTTGGTCTTGTCGCCTTCTTCGAGGAAACGGATCAGGTTGCGCAGCTTGATCTTGTAATCACCTTCGTCGGTGCCGGGCCGGAACTTCACTTCCTTGACCTGAATCTGTTTCTGCTTGAGTTTCGCCTCGTGCCTTTTCTTGGCTTCGCTGTACTTGAACTTGCCGAAATCCATTAGCCGGGCAACCGGCGGTTTTGCGGTAGGTGCGATTTCCACCAGGTCGATTTCCAGTTCCTCCGCCATGGCATTCGCCTCGGCGAGGCTGACAATCCCGATTGGCTCACCCTTGATGCCGATGAGCCGGACCTCCGGCGCAGTGATATCGCCGTTGATCCTGACGTCCTTGTCCTGAGCTATGGGCAGACCTCCATTAAAAAATTAAGCCGTACTTCCCGCATGGGGCAGTTCGGATCTCAGCCGTGCGACAAAGGCGTCGAACGACATCTGGCCGAGATCAGCCCCCCCCCGGGTACGCACGGCAACGGTGTTTGCAGCGACCTCCTTATCCCCGACGATCAGCTGATAAGGTAGCTTCTGCAAACTATGTTCGCGAATTTTATAGGTAATTTTCTCGTTTCTCAAGTCCGCAAAGGCGCGTAGCCCAGCCGCCTTGAGGCGCTCGGCCACTCCGCCGGCATATCCGGCCTGGTGTTCGGAGATGTTCATGATCACCACCTGCTGCGGAGCCAGCCATAGCGGCATCGCCCCGGCGTGGTTCTCGATGAGGATGCCGATGAAGCGCTCCAGCGATCCGAGAATCGCCCGGTGGAGCATAACCGGCGTCTTCCTACCGTTATCTTCGGTGATGTATTCGGCGCCCAGCCGCTTCGGAAGCTCGAAATCGAGCTGCAGGGTGCCGCACTGCCACAATCTGCCGATCGAGTCCTTGAGAGAAAACTCGATCTTAGGACCATAGAAGGCTCCCTCGCCGGGGTTGAGGTCCCATTTGAGGCCCTTGGCATCCAGCGCCGCCTTGAGCGCCGCTTCGGCCCGATCCCAAGTCTGGTCCGAACCGATGCGTTTAGCCGGCCGGGTCGACAGCTTGATCAGGATCTCGCTGAAGCCGAAGTCGGCGTACACCTCTTGCAGCAACTCGATGAACCCCGATGCCTCTTCCTGCACTTGGTCCTCGGTACAGAATATATGCGCGTCGTCCTGGGTGAATCCGCGCACCCGCATGATCCCGTGCAATGCCCCGG
>CAZYTR010000220.1:0-4835 GCA_964650365.1 uncultured Alcaligenaceae bacterium
CACCACGCGCCGTCCGGAATCAAGCGATTCATCGATTCGCCTTTTACTTGCGCGACGAACAGGTCCGCCCCAATTCTGTAGGTATCCGGAAGGGCGACCCATACACTGTCCCCCGATGAGACCGTTTGTTCGCCGGAAAAATGTCCAGCAGCAATCTGTAAATCAAAGAGGGGCACGGCATTTACGTTGGGACGCAGTTCGTTGGCAGGCACCGTGCGGAGTGAGGAGGGCAACTGCACGGCCTGCCGCCGTTGAGGCAAGGGCCGAGTCGCCTTTGCGTCCGACGTGATCGTCAATTCTAAGCCCTCCGTTCGGCTTCGCACGAACGCCTCAGTATCCTTGTCCATGAAATACATGTAACAGCCCTTGAGACCACGCGAGAGCAGAACGCGATAGGTATTCTTCACAAGTTCTGTGAATCGGTCCCCGGACCTGCTGACAATCCAGTCTTGCGACTTTTTCTTGTCGCCGCGCCACCGTCCGGCACCCAGGTCATAGACCAGATCCGGCCCCCAGATAATTCCAACGTAATCGAATTCGAATCCCTGTGCGGTATATACGCAGCCAATCTGATCGATTCCACCGGGGTCATGTGCCCAATAAATTTCGCGAGGTATCCCTCGCGCAAGGCCAGTTACGCCCGAACGCGCGTTCCAAGGCCGTCGGTAGTCTCCAATGATCACGTCGTCCTTGAGCTTCCCGCCCGCTTCAAGCTCCTTGGACCACGGCCAACAAAATCCAGCCGTGACTCGAGCTGAAAATCCCTCTGCGGCGCGTTGTCGTATTCCGCTCTCAAGCGCACTGGGGCTCTGGTAAATTCGAAACTCGAACGCTTCCTCGCGCTGATTCCAAAGCACATTGGCCGTTTCACGTACTTCCAAAGTGTTGTCAATCCAATTGACAAAACCGTCCGATCCGGCGCACCGGAACTGAGCCTCCAAGCCATATTCGTGTAGTTCACAGTGATTTTCGGTGGCCGCGCTGCGAACCAAGGCCATCGACCCTACTTCGCCCGGTCGCACGACCTGGCGGTCGTCGATGAAGAATACGGCGACCTTAGCTGCGTCGATCAGTTCCTGAATTTGTGCTTTCTTGGTTTGTTTAGTTGTTGGCGTAAATCGATTCGTACTTGTTGCGCGAATTCGATGTGCTTCATCGCAGATCAAGATATCGATCTCGGACGGTGCAGCAGTACCATAGTTGGAAAAATATCTGAACTGTGCCGCTGCACGTGCGCCAAGTATTTTGTGCAATGTCTTGGTAAACGCCTGGGATCCGGTGGCGTATTGTGCATTCAGACCCTTGCGGGAGAGTTCAGCCATCAGTTGAATGGCAATTACCGACTTTCCAGTACCAGGGCCGCCGTTCACGAGAAACACGTGCTTCTTGCGATGCTTGTGGCTGGCGACGACGGTGCTGAAGATTCTGTCGAATACCACCTTCTGCTCGTCTAGCAGAATGAACGCAGGCTCCGTACGAATGACATCGGCGACATGCTGCAACAGCTTTTTGCTGGGACGAAAACGACTGTTTTCGATTCGCTCCAATACTGGCGCCCCATAGCCAGCCTCAAGGCGATGCCGCAGAAAGTCTACGAGTGCGTCTGCATCGTCGGCGGCAAAAACAGGAGAAGTACGCAGCAGATCAGAGTAGTGCCGGGAAAAGAGAGGATCGTTTTCTTCGGTAGCGTAGTTGTGCAGGTACGAACAGGCAGACAGCAGAACGGGTTGGGCGCCTTCGTAAAAGGCTGTGTGCATGTCGGCAAGGTAGTCGCGATACTGTTTGGCTTGAGCGGCGGGGTGTAAAACATCCCTGCGCGCTCCTCCTAGTGCGGTGCGTACGATGCTCGGTTCATCGGTGGCTTCGCACTCGGACCACTGCTTGAGCTCCATGATGACGGCTTCATCCCGTCCATCGCGGTCCCGACCTGTTACCAGGCAATCCAGCCGTCGGGACGTCAAAGGCAGTTGATATTCGAGAATTACCCCGTGGTCATCAATATGTCCAAGTTCGAAAACTTGGGACACGGCGCGCAGAGAGTTGCGCCATGACTGTTCTTCGCCGGGCGAAGGACGGTGCCGATAGTGGCGAACAAATGCATCACAGAGTTTCGAGGCGATGCGGTTGTGAACAGCATCGTCGATAAACTCCTTTGACATGCCCGCGTAGAGCCTCATGGGTCCATGTCGCGGATTTCAGGCCAGGGGAGGGGCATGCGGTCTGGAGTCTTGTGTTCAGTGCCGCGTCAACGATAGCACGCGCTGGCGCGTTTGAACCTCAGAGGGGAATTGACCGACTGTCGGTTATAGCGGACAATGATCGCGCCTGAAGACTGGGAGTTGCTCTTTTACCGGACGCTTGCCTGGCAAGTGCCATTCCGGGTGTGGCAAGAGTCGTTGGCGGATCGTCGAGCGGCTGCTGCGGTCGCCAGACGGCTCGGACGGTTCCAGAGAGGCCTGTTCGGCGACTGCGAGCCGGTAGGAGAGGGTGTATTCGAATTCAGGATCGACCTGGGGCCCGGCTACCGCGGCTATTTCTTCCGTGCCGGGCAAAGGGTGATTCTGTTGCTCTGCGGCGGGGACAAGAGGACGCAGGCAGCAGACATCGCGATGGCAAAGCAGTTCAGGAGAGACTATGAGCAAAGGACGCGTGGCACCCTCGGTTGCGGCTGAACCCTACTTGCGCAGGGATCTGCGCGATCCTGAATTTGCCGCTGCCTATCTGACGTTGGCGGCAGAGGAGGAGGTGCCCGGCGACTTCCTGTATGCGCTGCGCAAGGTAATCGAGGCGCATGGCGGGATCGGCGCTATCGCCAAGCGCGCAAAGCTCAATCGCCAACAACTCTACAAAACGTTGTCGCGAGAGGGTAATCCGGAATTTCGTACGCTGAAGGCGATGCTCGCCGCCACCGGATTCGCGTTAACCGTGGCGCCGAGGGAAAAGAGCAAGGAGAGAAAATCCCGTCCTCAGGCCGTGCGAAATCAGAAGTCAGGGGCTCGGTTCGCCGCCAAGCCGGCTATGGCGCGGCGGCGTTCACCGGAACCAAGAGTGGCGCGTCAGACCTGAGATTCACCCGCTGGCTCCGATAGGCGAAATCGGAACAGTTTCGCGGTGACTTCGGCGAAAACCTGGCCGAACTTCCATCATGTTACAAAACATCGACACTTATTATGGCGCTCGACCGCAAGGCGCGTCTGCCCAAGCGCGGGCCGGGGCTGGCGTTCCGCTTCCACCGCTTTTCCGGCAAGGCGCTGCGCGAGGTCTGGCGCGAGCGCCGTGCGACTTCGGAAGACCTGCACCGCTACGCGCGCGTGTGCCGCGTCGAGAACGTGATGCGCCCGTACATGGAAGCGCTTGCCGGGTGAAAAATGCCGCCGCTCTCTTCGAGGGACGGCTGCTGAACCGCAGTTGAACTAGGAGATGCGAATCCAATCGGCGGCGACAATCCAAGCCCCATACGCCAGCGCAATCCAGACGAGAAGGATGACCGCGGCGCCGAAGTAGTTCCTGGGTTTGCTCTTGCTTTCGGCGATCCACAGCTCGGCCTTCTGCCTCGACGCCGCGATCACATGGGCCGGGATCAGGCGCAGCGCCAGGTAGATGCCGAGCGGCAGCAGGATCAGCTCGTCCAGGTAGCCGATCACCGGGATGAAGTCGGGGATCAGGTCGATCGGGCTGAAGGCGTAGGCGACCACCAGCGCGGCGAGCAGCTTCGCCGCGAGCGGTGTATCGGGATGGGACCGGCAGAACCAGAGCGTGAGCAGTTGCGCCTTGAGTTCGCCGGCCCAACGCCGCAGCCTGTCAATCACGGGTCCTCCGTGAGCGCGAATACCTCGTGCGAGCCCGCGACGCCGCGCAGCTCGAAGCGGCCGGCGCTGCGCAGAGGTCGCTTCACCAGCGCGGCGAATTCCGCCGAGAGCAGCAGCGGAGTGCCTGCGTCCTTGGTGCGCGCCTGGATGCGCGCGGTCTTGTTGACCGCTGGCCCCACCACATTGAAGGCGAGCCGGCTCGGCGATCCGACGTTGGCATGCGTCACCGTGCCCAGGTGCAGCCCGAGGCCGAATTCGATCTCCGGCATGCCGCCGTGGCGCCGCCGGTGGTTGACCACGGCGATCGCGGCGAATGCATCGATCGCCGCATCGAGCGCGCTTTCGCAGACCTGCGCCTCGTCCTCCGGCCGCTTGATCTCGAACACGATCAGGATCGCGTCGCCGATGAACTGCAGGATCTCGCCGCCGCGCGCCGCGGCGGCGGCGGCGCAGTACTCGAAGTACTCGTTCAGCAGCTGCAGCAGTTGTGCTGCCGGCAGGGCTTCGCTCAGCGCGGTGAAGCCGCGCAGGTCCGAGTACCAGAAGGCCGCCTCGATGCGGTCGCCGTCGCCGCGCTTCACCTGGCCATCGAGGATGCGTTTGCCGATGCGGGGACCGACGAAGGTGTCCAGCAGTCCGAGGGTCATGCGCCGCGCATGGATGGTCTCGAGCAGCGGCGCAAGCAGGTTGGCGAGCGCCTCGAAGCGGTCCAGGTCGTCGTCGGTGAAGCCCGCCGGCGCTGCGGTGGCGGTGGTCATGAAATTGAGCTCGCCCGAGCCGAACCAGAGCGGCAGCGCGTAATAGTCGGTCATGCCCTCGGCGCGCAGCTCGTGCAGCAATGCGGGATCGCGCTGCTCGTCCAGCGTCGCCAGATTGCGGCGGTACGGCTGCCGGTTCTCGTAGACGTACTGCACCGGGCTGCCGATGAAGGCGTCGCTGTTCTGCGTGCCGTGCCGGCCGAGGAAAATTTTCCCGCCGTCGCGCCGGGACCAGTAACAGCCACAGGCGAGCAGCTGCGGATGGATG
>CAZYTR010000221.1:0-1723 GCA_964650365.1 uncultured Alcaligenaceae bacterium
GTTCGCCGAAGGCGAGGTGTGGGTGCAGGAGAGCATCATCGGCAGCACCTTTCGCGGTACGTACCGGCGGGACGGCGAGCGGATCGTTCCTACCATCACGGGCCGCGCGTGGGTGAACGCGGAGGCGACCCTGCTCCTCGACGAGGGCGATCCCTTTTGCTGGGGCATCCGGTGACCGAACCGGTACGGGACGAAGGCCGCGTTCTAGGGGTTTGTTGAAATTCGGATGATTTTCTCTGTTGCTTCGTGATTTTGCGGTACCGAGTTTTTGTCCAGCATTTTTTTGCTGATCGACCACCGATGACGCGTCGTGTTTCGTCCTTTTTGATGCGCCCACCGCGTTTTTTCTGCGGCTTTGCTGCATTTGCACCGCTTCAGGCACACCTATCCTGTCAAGTTCACCAATCGCAGCAAGTTGCCCCCCGTGAGCGCCATCTGGTACTGCGCCTTCATGCGATCCAGCCCGCGCATCATCGCTCGGCGCATTGTCGACCAGGTCTTCGGCCAAGCATGTATCCGCTCCGCCATCTGCCGTTTGGTCTGGCTGACCTCATAGCCGGCATGTCGACTGGTGCGTCCATCAATGGCACTGCCGCCGGCACGGCGCGTGTTCTGCGCCACATGCGGCGTGATATTGCGCGCTCGACAGTCGGCCACAAAGTCAGCCGTATCGTAGTTCTTGTCCGCCCCCAGCGTGCGCCGCAGGCGATCCACCCGGTCCGGGTCAGCCGTTTGGTCCATCAGCGCCAGCGCCGCTTCGCGCTCCGCGGTGCCGGTGGCGTGAGTCAACGTGGCCGCGACCGCAAAGCCGTGCCGGTTCTCGGTGAGCGCGTGTCCCAGATAAGCCAGATGCGCCTCGGCGCCTTGGCTCTTCTTGAACAGCCGCGCATCCGGATCCGTCGTCGAGGCGTGCGTATCATTGCTGCGCTTCTGCCCATGGAAATTGCCGCCGTCGCCGTCGTCATCACTTCCATCCTTGCGCACGAACGAGGCTTGCGAGGCCCAGGCGCGGATCAGCGTGCCATCGACCGAGAAGTGTTCGTCAGACAACAGGTTCTCGGCGCGTGCGCAATCGAGCACTTGCTGAAACAAGACTTCGGGGGTGCCGCCTTCCAGCAGGCGTTCACGATTCTTGCTGAAGGTGGAGTGATCCCACGGCTGTTCATGCAGCGGCAGGCCGACAAACCAGCGATAGAGCATGTTGTAGCCCAACTGCTCAACCATTTGCCGCTCGCTGCGAATACCAAACAGCACTTGCAGCATCAAGGCGCGCAACAGCTTCTCAGGCGGAATCGAATCGCGGCCAAAGGGGCTGTAGAGTCCGTCGAAGTGGGTGTCCATGCGGGCAAGGCAGCCGTTGAACACGTCGCGAACCGGACGCAACGGATGATCGACGGGGATATATTGATCCAGTCCACCCACCGTAAACAACTCTTCCTTCATCACATCGGCTCCACGCATCTGCCCACTCCGTTTTCTCATTTACACCGCGCATTCCATAGACATGCAATGAACGAGAAAATTCATCGAATTTCAACAAACCCCTAGAGATCAACGGTCGTAGAATTCACACCTAGTGCGCCGCCGCGGAAGAGCCCGCGGGAAAGGGCTACTGCGCCTTCTTCCAGGTCTTGTCGGGGTTGAAGAGCTTCATGGCGGCCGCAACCGATGCAGTGCCGGATCCCAGGTCCTTCTCGTGGACGACGCCCTCGTGGTTCACGAG
>CAZYTR010000222.1:0-2180 GCA_964650365.1 uncultured Alcaligenaceae bacterium
CGCAAGGAACTCGAGGGCACCGACTCCGAAACCAAGATCAAGAAGATCGCCAAGCGGCTCAAAGTGCTCGAGGGATTCCAGAAATCCGGCATCAAGGCCGACTGGATGGTGATGGAAGTATTGCCGGTGCTGCCGCCGGAATTGCGGCCGCTGGTGCCGCTCGATGGGGGGCGCTTCGCGACTTCCGATCTGAATGACCTCTACCGCCGCGTCATCAACCGCAACAACCGGCTCAAGCGCCTGCTCGAACTCAAGGCGCCGGAAATCATCGTACGCAACGAGAAGCGCATGCTGCAGGAGGCGGTGGATTCGCTGCTGGATAACGGCCGCCGCGGCAAGGCGATGACCGGAGCCAACAAGCGCCCGCTCAAGTCGCTCGCCGACATGATCAAGGGCAAGGGCGGCCGCTTCCGCCAGAACCTGCTGGGCAAGCGCGTCGACTACTCCGGCCGCTCGGTGATCGTGGTCGGGCCGCAATTGAAGCTGCACCAGTGCGGACTGCCGAAAAAGATGGCGCTGGAACTGTTCAAGCCCTTCATTTTCCACAAGCTGGAGGTCATGGGCATCGCCGGCACCGTCAAGGCGGCCAAGCGCGAGGTCGAGAACGAGAACCCGGTGGTGTGGGACATCCTCGAAGAGGTGATCCGCGAGCACCCGGTGATGCTCAACCGCGCCCCGACGCTGCACCGCCTGGGCATCCAGGCCTTCGAGCCGGTGCTGATCGAAGGCAAGGCGATCCAGCTGCATCCGCTGGTGTGCGCGGCGTTCAACGCCGACTTCGACGGCGACCAGATGGCGGTGCACGTGCCGCTGTCGCTGGAAGCGCAGATGGAAGCGCGCACGCTGATGCTGTCCTCCAACAATATCCTGTCGCCGGCCAATGGCGATCCGATCATCGTGCCGTCGCAGGACATCGTGCTCGGTCTTTACTACATGACCCGGCAAAAAATCGGAGCGCGCGGCGAGGGCATGATTTTCCGCGATGTCGCCGAAGTCCAGCGCGCCTACGACAACCGGCAGGTGGAACTGCACGCGCGCGTGCTGGTGCGCATCAAGGAGTTCGACAAGGACGAAGCCGGCAACGTGACCGAGCGCGTTACCCGCAGTGACACCACGGTGGGCCGCGCGCTTCTGTCCGAGATCCTGCCGGCGGGATTGCCATTCGAGCTGATCAACAAGGCGCTCAAGAAGAAGGAAATCTCCAAGCTGATCAACGCCGGCTTCCGCCGTTGCGGCCTGCGCGAAACGGTGATATTCGCCGACAAACTGATGTACACCGGCTTTACCTACGCGACCCGTGCCGGCATCTCGATCTGCGTGGACGACATGGAGATTCCGCCGGAGAAAGAGCAACTGATCGACGCCGCCGAGAAGGAAGTACAGGACATCGAGTCGCAGTACACCTCGGGCCTGGTGACGCAGGGCGAGCGCTACAACAAGGTGGTGGATATCTGGGGCCGCGCCGGCGACATGGTCGCCAAGGCGATGATGGAGCGCCTCGGACAGGAACCGGTGGTGGAGTGGGACGCCAGGAAGAACGACTGGGTGCCGATGAAGGACAAGAAGGGCAACCCGATATCGCAGGAATCGTTCAACGCCATTTACATGATGGCCGATTCGGGGGCGCGGGGTTCGGCTGCGCAAATCCGTCAGCTCGCCGGCATGCGCGGCCTGATGGCCAAGCCGGACGGTTCCATCATCGAAACGCCGATTACAGCGAACTTCCGCGAAGGCCTGAACGTGCTGCAGTACTTCATCTCGACTCACGGCGCGCGCAAGGGTCTGGCCGACACCGCGCTGAAGACCGCGAACTCGGGCTATCTGACCCGCCGTCTGGTTGACGTGACCCAGGATCTGGTTGTAATCGAGGACGATTGCGGCACGACCAACGGTGTGGCCATGAAGGCTCTGATCGAGGGTGGCGAGGTGGTCGAGTCTCTGCGTGAGCGCATTCTCGGCCGCGTGGCCGCCAACGACGTGGTCAATCCTGAGAACAGCCAGGTGGTATACGCAGCCGGCATGCTGCTGGACGAAGAAGCGGTGGAACGCATCGAGACGCTGGGCATCGACGAGGTCAAGGTGCGTACGCCGCTCACCTGCGACACGCGTTACGGTCTGTGCGCCATGTGTTACGGGCGCGACCTGGGCCGCGGCCAGCTGGTCAACGTCGGCGAAGCGGT
>CAZYTR010000223.1:0-5529 GCA_964650365.1 uncultured Alcaligenaceae bacterium
GATCTCGGACCAGTTAGTATCTTCGTTGAACCGCCAGAAGCGATAACCCGGCCCATCCGCGGTCCAGGCGATGGACTTGCCGGTGAGGCGCGACTGCATCGCCGCAAGATCCAGAAGTTGCGCCAGCCGTTCGCCCTCGACGCGTAGCAGCGCCCGATCGTCGGGCCGCATGATGGTGCTGACCAGGCCGGCGAACAATCCCATGATCACCAACACCACCAGCAGCTCGATGAGCGTGAAGCCCTGTCGGCCGCGAGCGGACCTGGTAACTGAGTGATTCAGTGATTGAGAGATTGAGTGATTCAGTGATTGAGTGATTGTCAATCCTCCGATTACCTGCGACCTGGTCCCAATCACTTAATCACCCAATTTACTGAGTGATTGAGCGATTGAGTGATTGAGAAATTGGGTGACTGAGCGATTGTCAATCCTCCGATTACCTGCGATCTGGTCTCAGTCACCTAATCACCTAATCACCCAATCACTTAATCACTTAATCACTTAATCACTCAATCACCGAATCACTTACTCCTCACCGGGTAATGAGTGATGAGTTGAAGAGTGATGAGAGATAAGCGCGACCCCGGGGCGGCAACGGGTGTCGCGGATGCGTTTCAGCGTGAAATCCGGATACGATCGCCGCGCACCGTGATGACGGAGCCGTTGGATATTTCCCGCTCAATGAGCATAAGCGAGGCACGCCTGCACATCCTCGGGAGTAAGGCCGGGGTAATCATCGAGGATCGCCTTTACTGTCTCCCCCTGCGCGAGCAGGCTCACGATGGTTTCGACGGAAATGCGCAGACCGCGCACGATTGGCTTGCCGCCAAAGATCTTCGGATCGGCCGTAATCCGCTTCATGAGTTCCTTTTCGGCGATTGTCATGACAGGTGCTCCTTTCCGCTCGCTCCAGCTAATGATTTTAGTCGCCTGACGCCGATTCGGCTACGTCCGGGGATGAGTGAGTGATTGAGTGATTTAGTGATTGAGTAATTGAGCCACTGAGTGATTGTCAATTTCCCGATCACCTGCGACCTGGTTTCAATCACCTAATCACCCAATTTACTGAGTGATTCAGTGATTGAGAAATTGGGTGACTGAGCGATTGTCAATCCTCCGATTACCTGCGATCTGGTCTCAGTCACCTAATCACCTAATCACCTAATCACCTAATCACTTGCTCTTAGAGCGTCCAAGAACCAATGTCGGCGTCGTTGCCTTCACCGCCGGGTGCGCCATCGGCCCCGAAACTGAAGATGTCGATCTCGCCGTGTATTCCAGGATTCAGATACTGGTAGGGACTGCCCCAGGGGTCCTTGGGCAGGCGCTCGACATATCCGCCTGCCTTCCAGTTGGGCGGGAGCGGGGCGGTAGTCGGCTTCGCCACCAGCGCCTGCAAACCCTGTTCGGTTACGGGGTAGCGCTGATTATCCAGCCGGTAAAGCTTGAGCGCCTGCATCAGGCTCGCGATATCCTGCTTCGCAGCGATCACGCGCGCCTCGTCGGGACGGCTGATGATCTTCGGCACGACCAGGGCGGCGAGTATGGCGAGGATCACGACCACCACCATCACCTCGAGTAACGTGAATCCGCCTTGCCATGACTTCACTTTCATTTGACGTTCCTTGCATTCCAATATCATCCGAGGGTTGCTCGTCATGTTCCGATCCAGCCAATTACGCCGATTGTTCCATTCGCCGAAATACACTCTGTCCGATAGCGTAGATAGGGCACGTTCGCTATGATATAACTTTGGTCCTGCATGAGGGTATTCTGTCGGGTCGATCATTACCCCGCGCCGGGTGTCCTGTTCCGCTGATTCGTGGGACAACTTGATAACCTTGGAAGGCAGACCGCGTATCCATTTGGCGACAATCCATCATCGATCGGAAAACCGGCGAAGTCGGCGTCAGGCAACACCGCATGGCGCCGACGCTCGTCAGGTTTTCAGCCGCGAAGTAGCGCAACAGGACGCTAGTTACGTGCCGTCGCGCCAACAAGCCTAGGTATGCGGCAGCTCCTACTCGACCGATCGAACATTGCGCAAACGGCTGTGGTCACCCTGGCGACCATTGCCGCGCTGGCATTGCTCGCCTTGGTGGCGGCGTACTGGACCTGGGTCTGGCTCGCCCCGCTTCCCGAACCGCGCGCATCGAGCGCCCCGGACACCGGCACCGTAGCCGCGGGCGCGCTGTTCGGCAGCATGCATCGGGATCAGAACGCTCCGGTGCCAACGGGAATCGCGATCAGGCTGCTCGGTATCGTAGCGGCCACGGGGGGGCAGAGCGGATACGCGGTGGTGCAACTCGAGGCGAAAGATATTCTCGCCGTGCAGGAAGGCGAAGACGTTGCTCCCGGCGTCCGGCTCGCGGAAGTCGGCACCAATCACGTCATCCTGGAACGCGGCGGAATCCGTGAAACGCTCGCGTGGCCGGAGAAGAACACAGCCGCAGAATCCGCCGCACTGCGAGCCAACCGATGAGTTCTTCCGCAAAGATTTTTGTCCCTTTCCGAAGGTGCGCCCGACGGTGAAAATCATGAGGCGCCGCTGGTCAGGAACCGCGTTCCTGTGGTTGGCGACGGTGGTCGCGATTGGCCAGGTTTGGCCCGCGAACTCGCAAGAGCCACCCAAGGAAACGTCCAAGCCCGTCGCGCGGCCCGCCGATACAACTCCAGTAAAGTCACCCGCGCCGCAAGGCGGGCCAACGACGCGCTCCCCGCAAACGGGCGCCACGGGCGCTAACGAGTCCGCGCGTCCCGCCGATCCAGCTTCGGCAAAGCCACCCGCAAAACAAAGCGGCCCAAAGAAGCGCTCCCCGCAAACGGGCGCGCGCCCGAATCCCGACATGGTGACGCTGAACTTCGTCAACGCCGACATCGAAGGCGTGGTAAAAGCCGTCAGCGAAATTACCGGCAGGAACTTCGTGCTCGATCCGCGGGTCAAGGGATCGGTGAACATCGTTTCGGCGAAACCGGTTCCGAGAGCGTCGGTGTACGAGGTGTTTCTTTCGGCGCTGCGTCTGCAGGGCTTCGCCGCGGTCGAGGATCGCGGCATCATTAAAATCCTTCCCGAAGCCGACGCCAAGCTGCACTACAGCCCCACGCTCGGCCCGCAGGACAAGTCGCGCGGCTCCGACCAGATTCAGACCCAGGTGTTCACATTGAAATACGAGTCGGCCACCATGCTGGTGAATTCGCTGCGGCCGCTCATCGCTCCCAATAACATCATCACCGCCTATCCGAATACCAACACGCTGGTGATCACGGATTACGCCAGTAACCTGCGGCGCATCGAGAGAATCATCGACTCGATCGACCAGCCGAGCGCCACCGACCCGGTGGTCATCCCGCTTCAGCATTCTTCCGCGCTCGATATCGCGCAGACGATCAACCGGATGTTCGCGGAGGGTGCGCAGGGCCAGGGTGCGGCCGAGCCGACTCAGCGCCTTACGGTGGCCGCGGATGCCCGCTCGAACAGCCTGGTGGTGCGTTCCGGTGATTCAGCGCAGCTCGCACGCGTGCGCAATCTTGCGGCAATGCTCGATTCGCCTACCAGTGTGGGCGGCAACATTCATGTCGTCTATCTGAAGAATGCCGAGGCGGTGAAGCTGGCGGAAACTCTGCGCGCGATCTATCAGGGAGATGCAGGCACAGCGGCTGCGCCGCGTACCGGTGGTGCGGCGCAGGCGACGCCCGGCATCATCCAAGCCGACGCCGCCACCAATTCGATCATCATCACCGCGCCCGACGCGATCTACAATAGTCTGCGCGCGGCGCTGGACAAACTCGACGTGCGTCGCGCGCAGGTGTATGTCGAGGCGCTGATCGCGGAGATCACCGCCGACAAGGCCGCCGAATTCGGCATTCAATGGCAGAGCCTGAGCGGGCTGGGCAAGAACGATGTCCAGGGCTTCGGCGGCACCAATTTCGGCACCAGGGGCCAGAACATCATCGGCACTTCGCAGAACCCGGCCACGGCCGCTGCCGGGCTCAACGTCGGGGTGGTGAACGGCACCGTAACCCTTCCCGGCGTGGGCGAGGTTCTGAACATCAACGTCCTGATACGCGCGCTCGAAACCGACGCCAACGCCAATATTCTGTCCACGCCGACGCTGCTGACGCTGGACAACGAGGAAGCCTCGATCGTCATCGGCCAGAACATCCCCATCATCACCGGGTCGTACGCGCTTACGGGCGCGGCCACCACGCCCTCGCCTTTCCAGACGATCGAACGGCAGGATGTCGGATTGACGCTGAAGATCAAGCCGCAGATCTCGGAGGGCGGCACGGTGCGCCTGCAGATTTACCAGGAAGTCTCAAGTGTCGTCGACACATTACTGCCCAGCTCCGCGGGGGTGACCACCAACAAACGCGCGGTGACTTCGATGGTCCTGGTCGACGACGGGCAGATCGTGGTGATCGGCGGCCTGATCCAGGACAGCCTCACCGACGGGGTGCAGAAGGTCCCGGTGCTGGGAGACCTCCCGGTGCTGGGCGGCCTGTTTCGCTACAAGACGCGCTCGCGCAGCAAGACCAACCTGATGATCTTCCTGCGCCCCACGCTGGTGCGCGACAGCCAGCGCGCCGACGCATTTTCCGGTGAGCGCTACGATTACATCGTCGGCGAACAGCAAAAGTCCAAACCCGCGAAGGACGCCATTCTGCCGGACATGGAATCGCCCACCCTGCCGCCGCGTCAGCCGGACGCAGCGAAACCGGGCGCGCCGAGCCGGGACGAACCCGGGCGGAAGTAAGTGCGCCGTGCCGAGAGAATTCCTTGAAGCTCCAGGGACCGCATAGCAAGATCCCCTACGCCTTTGCCAAGGCGAACGGCGTCGTCGTCACGTCCCTGGACGGCAGGCTCGCGGAGGTGGCGGTGCGCAGCGACGCCCACGCGGGCGCGCTGGCCGAATTGCGCCGGGCGCTGGGCGTGCCGGTGCGTGCGCGCCGCATCGGCACGGAGCAATTCGACGAGTTGATCTCCGCGGTCTATAACGACGCCAATGCCGGGGCGGCCGCGCTGGCCGGCGACCTCGCGCAGGACCTGGACCTCTCCAGGTTGCTGCAGGAAATCCCCAGGATCGAGGATCTGCTTGAAAGCCAGGACGATGCGCCGGTCATCCGCCTGATCAATGCATTGTTCACCCAGGCGCTGCGCGATGGCGCCTCGGACATCCATATCGAGCCCTTCGAAACGCGCTCGGTGGTCCGGCTGCGTATCGACGGCACGCTGCGCGACCTGATCGAGCCGGCGCGCGCCCTGCATGGCGCGATCGTCTCGCGGGTGAAAATAATGGCGCAGCTCGACATCGCGGAAAAACGCCTGCCGCAGGATGGCCGCATCACGCTGCGCGTGGCCGGCAAGCCGGTGGACGTGCGCGTGTCCACGATCCCCACCGGGCACGGCGAAAGAGTGGTGCTGCGCCTGCTGGACAAGCAGGCCGGGCGGCTCGATCTGACGCGGCTGGGCATGGACGAGGCCACGCTTGCGCACATGGACCGGCTCATCCTCGAGCCGCACGGCATCGT
>CAZYTR010000224.1:0-1502 GCA_964650365.1 uncultured Alcaligenaceae bacterium
GTCGGGAAGCAGGTCGAAATCAGCCTCCACTTGCCGGTGGCAGGGTCGTACACCGACAGATGCCGGTTCGCGCTTTCGAGCGGAAACACCTTCGCGGACGGATGGTCCGAGCCTTTCCTGCAGGCGTCGGGGTTGTTCGGATGGCGGATGCGCGCCGCGGCCCAGACCCGTCCCTTCTCGTCCATCATCTGGTTGTGCGTGCTGGTCTGGCTGTCCCAGATCGGATCCGGCCCCCAGTAAGGCGAGGGCGCCATCGGATCGGTGCGGTGCGAGGGCGTATTCGGATCGCGCACGGGATGCTTCACCTCCGTTGCCGTGTGCGTGAGCGGATCGAGGACCGGCCAGTAATCCGTGCTGTTCTCGGGTGCGCCGTAGAACTTTCCGTTGGAATTGACCGCGGGCTTGCGTCGATCGGTCCCGATCAAATCATGCATGTAGGCGTTGGGCCGGCTCCAGTCCCACAACGTCAGAACGAGGTTGCGCTCGATTCCCTGCGGCCGCAGTGGCTGCGCGAAGGGCAGCTCGCCGGCGGCGATCCGGTCGGTCCACTCGGCCCACAGCCCGAGCGCCCGCCCGGTGCCGAGCCGGCCAGCCGCCGTGACCATGTTGTTCATCGCCTGTCCCGAGGCGATGCGCCGCCCCCACGCTTCGGTGGAGTTCATGTGTGCGAAATCCTTCGGAACGGTGCGCGTGCCCACGGTGCCCAGCGCGTGGCACGACATGCAGCCGTTGGTCTTCACGGTGTTGAGCCAGTGGGTCTGCGTCTTCATGCCCGGCTCGATGCCATTGCCGTCGATTCCCGTGCCTGGGAATTCGCCTTTCCCCGGAATCTTCAGCAGCGAATACCAGTAGATCGCCGGGTAATATTCCGCTGCCGCCGCAGCGCTCCGCGCTACCACCGCGCTCAGGTCGAGGCGTTTCCCCGGCGTGGCCTGGACTTTGGGCGAATCCACCAGCCCGTAACCGCGCACCCACACGCTGTAGCCGGCCTTCGGCAGATCGGGAATGAGGTAACGGCCTTGATCGTCGGTGACCACGATCTTGGCGAATTTGGTCGGCAGGTCTGACGTTTCCGCAATTATCCATACACCGGCTTCCGGGCCGTTTGCGCTCTTTACCGCCCCGCCGAGATCGTTCTCGCCGACGCGGATCTCCATGCCTGCCTCCGATGACCCGGTTTGAGCCGCAGAGGCAACGAGCAGCACCGCGATTCCGGCCACCGTGATGCCGCGGCGCAATCCTCCGGTCGTCATTTTTGTACCCTCTTGTGTAATCGTTCGGCCGTGGCGGCTGAAATATTCAAGGACCGAAGCGCCCGAAGAACTGTCGTCGACTCTCGATGAAATATCTTATGCTGCCGCGCGTTAATTCCGGAACGCGTCGCCATAGCGCTCGGGGGCAAAACCAACCAGCAAATCCCTGCCGTTCTCCAACACCGGGCGCTTGATCAGGCTCGGATTCTCGCTCATCAACTTGAGTGCCTTGGTCTCGTCGAGATTTGC
>CAZYTR010000225.1:0-7650 GCA_964650365.1 uncultured Alcaligenaceae bacterium
CCCTGCGGATCGTAAATAAACGTCGTCGGCAGCCCAATGACCTTGCCGACCTGATCGGCCGTCTTCCTGTCGCCGAGCACGATCGGGTAGTTGACGAACATGCCCTCGGCGAACTCCAGCACCTGCTTCGAATCCTGGAATTCCATCGCGACGCCGAACACCTGCACGTCCTTGCGCGACTCGGCAATCGCCACCAGATCCGGAATCTCTTCCAGGCACGGCGGACACCAGGTCGCCCAGAAATTCACGATCACCCATTTGCCGCGGTAATCGCCGAGACGATGCAACTTGCCGTCCGTGTCGGTCAGCTTGAAGTCCGCGGCCGCGGCCGACAGCCAGGCGAACGCGAGCAGCAGTGCGCAAGCGAAACGAAACAGGCCCTGCCGCATTGTCCCCTCAGGCAATTCTCGCGGCACGCTGGCCGCCACCGCTCGCCAGCAGTTCTTTCAGGGTGAAGTCCAATTCCCCGTCCACGTTGGCCGCAATGCTGGAAACCAGGCGCCGGATGGCGGAGTCTTCGCTGACGTCAGCGGCTTCGCGCCCAAACACGAACATCTGGAACACTTCGCCGACGCGGATTGCGTCGGCATCGCGCCCAAGAACCCAGCCGTTGCCCTGCAGTTTCGCCACCCAACCCGCCGCCACCAGCTTTTCGAGAATAGCTTCCGCTTCCTCCCATGACAGCTTCACCGCTATGCGTAACTGCTGCAGGTTGAGAACCCGTCCGTCGGCGTAGGCGCGGTAGAGCAATTTTAGAATCTCGACCGCCTCAACGAATTGCGCGCCGGGGGGCTGCTTGAGCAGCACGCCGCCGCTGCGCCAATAGGGCAGCACCGCGGTGATCACCGCCGCGAACACGACCACCACCCAGGACAGGTAGATCCACATTAGGAAGATCGGCAGGCTGGCAAACGTGCCGTACACCAGTTTGTAGGTAGCGATCTGGGCGACGAAATGGCCGAAGCCGATCTTCATGGCTTCGAAGGCAAATGCCGCAATGATGCCGCCGACCGCGGCATCGAGCACGGTGACCTGCCGGTTCGGCACCGTACGGTACAGGAATCCGAACGCGACCGAGGTGAGCATCAGCGGCACCAGCTTCAGCACCGCAATCGTCAGCTCGGGCGCCTGCTTTCCCAATCCCATCGATTGAGTCAGCAGCCAGGAGGTCAGCGACAGACTGCCGCCGACCAGCAGCGGGCCGATGGTGAGCACCGACCAGTAGATCAGCACCCGCTGGATCAGCGGCCGCGGCCGCTTCACCCGCCAGATGGTGTTGAAGGCGCGGTCGATCGTGAGCATCAGCATGATCGACGTCACGCCCAGCAATACGATGCCCAGCGCGGTAAGCCGCGCGGCGTTGTCCGAAAACTGCTGCATGTAAACGGCGATCAGTTTCGACGAGGCCTCCGGCACCAGATTGGTAACGACGAAACTGCGCAGTTTCTCGACGATGTCGTCGAAAACCGGAAATGCCGTCACCACGGTGAGCATGATGGTGATCAGAGGCACCAACGCCAGCAACGTTGTGAAGGTCAGGCTGCCGCACAGCTGGAAGCAGCGTTCCTCCTTGAATCGCCGGTAGACGAGCACGACGAAATTCGCCAGCAGCTTGAACTGGCGGACGATGTCGAGAAGCGATCTGAGCCGGAGTTTCATCGGGGTCTGGCGAGGTTTCGCCGATATAATACGGGCTTCTCCGGCGAGACAAAAGCTATGCAGGAAATCCTGGTGCTGTATTACAGCCACACCGGCGCGGTAAAGCAGATGGCGCAATTGATCGCCCGCGGGGTCGAAAAGGTGCCGGGTATGCGGGCCAGGCTGCGGACCGTGCCGAGAGTCTCGACCGTCGCAGAGGCCAGCGAAACGGAGATTCCCGATTCTGGCGCCCCTTACGTCGAACTCAGGGACCTGACGGAATGCGCCGGCCTGGCGCTTGGCAGCCCCACGCGTTTCGGAAACATGGCGGCGGCGCTCAAATACTTCCTCGACGGCACCGGTGCGCTCTGGCTCAATGGTGCGATCGCGGGCAAACCTGCCGCGGTTTTCACTTCCACTGCAGCGCTGCACGGCGGCCAGGAAGCCACGCTGCTGTCGATGATGCTGCCGCTCATTCATCAGGGCATGCTGATCGTCGGATTGCCCTACACCGAACCCGACCTGATGAGCACCCGCAGCGGCGGCACGCCCTACGGAGCCAGTCATCTCGCCGGCGCCAACGCGGACCAGCCGATCAGCGAAGCCGAACGGCGGCTTTGCATCGCACTGGGGTCGCGACTGGCCGAAATCGCGCTCAAGCTCGCCAAGACATGATCCTTCAACTCTCACCGCCGAGGACGCTGAGGGCGCAGAGGAAAAGCAAATACGAGGAAAGGCATGTCGGAGATAAAAGCGAGCCTGGCGCCGAAGTAACCACCGATATCCGGTTTTACTCTCGAATGTTTTTTTGCTATCGCCCTTCCTCCGCGTCCTCGGCGTCCTCTGCGGTGAGAGGTTCTTTGTGTGGCGGAAAGTGAGAAGCGATGACCAGAGGAGATGAAGCGCGCAGGATGGTGCGCCATTTTCGCAGCGGCGTGCTGGCCACGCAGTCGTTGAAGTTTCCCGGCTATCCGTACGCCTCCGCGCTGCCCTTCTGTACCGACCAGCGGGGCCGTGTCGTGGTGCTGATCAGCCACCTCGCTGAGCACACCCAGAACGCCGACCACGACCGGCGCGTAAGTTTCCTGGTTGCGCCTTCGGGGGCGGAAGTTCAGGAACAGGCGCGGGCCACGCTGATCGGCGACCTGACACCGACCGAGGATTCTTTTCTATACCCCCTTGAGGGGTACGCCGCGGTGGCGGAGCGATACCTGCGCTACTTTCCGGGAGCCGAAAGCTATCTGAGCATAGGCGGCTTCCGCTTCTTCCGCCTGGAGCCGCTGTCTCTGCGCTATATCGCGGGCTTCGCCAGCATCCATACCATCCCGGGCGAAAGCTATCTCGCGCCCGCGCTCGCAATCGCCGAAGCTGAAGGTGAAATTCTTGCGCACATGAACGACGACCATGCCGAAAATCTGCGCGACTACTGCCGGCACGTGCATGACCGGACCGTGGCAAGCGCACAGATGATTGGGATTGACTGCGACGGCTTCGACGTGCTCGCAGACGCAGAAGTGTTGCGTTTCGACTTCGACGGTGAAGTGAAAGATGCCGGCGCGGCCCGCGCCGAACTGGTGAATCTGGCAAAGGCGAGCCGCGTGTGAGGCGCCTGTTGCAGGTCGTATCCAGCGCTGCACTGGTGGCGCTGATCTTCCTGTGCCTCGCCTGGGAACTGTGGCTGGCGCCACTGCGCGCAGGCGGTTCGTCGCTGGCCTTCAAGGTGCTGCCGCTGATGTTGCCGCTGTTCGGCGTGCTTCGGGGAAAGCGTTACACCTACCAGTGGTCGTCGATGCTGATCCTCGCCTACTTCACCGAGGGCGTGGTGCGCGCCTGGAGCGAGCGCGGCGCCGGCCAGGCGCTGGCGCTTGCCGAGATCGTGCTGTCGGTGGTCTTCTTTACCGCTGCGATCTTCTATGCCCGCTTCACTCGCGCGCTGCCGCGATGAAAATTCATAGTTTTTTCGAACGATAAATTCGTGACAATCTATCGCGGCAGATTTGCGCCGACGCCTTCGGGACCGCTGCACTTCGGTTCGATGGTGGCGGCGGTGGGCAGTTTCCTCGACGCGCGCTCGCGCGGCGGCACCTGGCTGGTACGCATCGATGACCTTGATCCTCCGCGCACCGTTCCTGGGGCCGCCGACGCGATCCTGCACTGCCTTGATGCATTCGGCATGCATTGGGACAGCGCGGTGGTGTACCAGAGCACGCGTAACGACGCCTACCACGCGGCGTTGCATCAGTTGCGGCAATCGGGCCGCACCTATCCCTGCGCCTGCAGCCGCAAGGAGATCAGCGATGCAGGCCTGACCGGCGTGGAAGGCGCGGTATACCCCGGTACCTGCCGCAAAGGACTCGCAGCCCAGCGCGAGGCGCGCGCGCAGCGGGTACGCACCGACGGCGCGGTGATTGAATTCGACGATGGATTGCAGGGGCACGTGCGCCAGGCCCTGCAGACCGAAATCGGCGATTTCGTGGTTTACCGCGCTGACCATGTGTTCGCCTACCACCTCGCCTGCGCCGTGGACGATGCCGAACAGGGAATTACCGACGTCGTGCGCGGCGCGGACCTCATTGCCTCGACGCCGCGGCAAATCTATTTGCAGAAATTGCTCGGGCTGCCGACCCCGGCGTACCTGCACTTGCCCGTGGCGGTGAATGGCGCGGGAGAAAAACTCTCGAAGCAGACGCGGGCGCATGCGGTCGATCAGTCCCATCGGGCTGTAACGCTCGATCGTGTGCTCCGCTTCCTGGGTTACGCGCCGCCCGCGGGAGTGGCCGGCGCGGGCGTTGCTGGGCTATGGCAATGGGCGCTCAAGAACTGGCAGCGCGAACGGCTGCCGCGCGTCGCATCGATCACTGTTCCCGACGGCTAATGCAGACAAATTGCAGTTCATCCCCAGCAGTTGGCACTTTAATCTTTGTCTTTTCTTCCGTTTCCCTATTAACCTGACCGTTGCGGCCCCGGCTGTCGCTCCGCCGGTCCCAAACTTAAACTTGCTGACTATTTAGGGAACAAAGTCTGCCGTGTCCAACAAGACCTTCACGCTGTCGGACGAGTTGTACGCGTACTTGTTCGAGTACTCGGTACGCGAGCCCGACATCCTGCGTCGGCTGCGCGAGGAAACGGCCACGGACAGCATGGCGCTCATGCAGATCGCTCCGGAGCAGGGGCAATTCATGCAGCTTCTGGTCCGGCTGATGGGCGCGCGGCGATACCTCGAGATAGGGGTTTTCACGGGTTACAGCAGCCTGGCAGTAGCGCTCGCGCTGCCCGAGAACGGCCATATCGTGGCATGCGACGTTTCCGATAAGTGGACAAGCATCGCCCGGCGGTACTGGGCCGAGGCTGGCGTCGCCGAAAAGATCGACCTCAGACTGGCTCCGGCACTGCAAACTCTGGACAGCCTGATCGCCGCAGGTGGGGCTGGAAGTTTCGATTTCGCCTTCATAGACGCCGACAAAAGGAGCTATGAGGCCTATTACGAGCGGGCGCTCACATTAATCCGCGTCGGCGGGCTGATCGCTGTGGATAACACCCTTTGGGGGGGCAAGGTCGCAGATCCGAAGGCCCGCGACGAAGACACGCAAGCCATTCGCGACTTCAATCGAGGTCTACGAGACGACCGGCGGGTACACCTGTGTTTAATTCCAATCGGCGATGGTCTCAGTCTCGCCCTCAAGCTCTAATTTCTATTTAGTCCCTGTTTTTCAGTCGGTTACGTCCAAACACGAAGGCCTTGCACGCCGCTCTATTGTGCGTTGCAGAATCTATTTTCGCGCTAGTCCTGTGAACCCCTTGACATCAATAGGTTCCGCTCCAATATTGTCATTGTTGCATTGCGGCATAATGACCCTTGGCTGCTGACACGAATTATCTCATCAATTGTTTTTAAAGGAGTTTCATATGACCACCGTATCCGGACACATCTCTGGTTTTGGCAAGGCCCAAGCGGAAACCGCCCTGCGCTTGGTAACGATTGCGGCCGAGGGCACCGAGAAGCTACTCGACCTGCAGATCAAGAACAGCAAGTCGGCTTTCAACCAAGGCATCGAAAACGCCAAGGCACTTGCCGAAGCGAAGGATTTCTCTGAACTGCCGACCTGGACCAGTTCCACATTCCAGCCGGGCATCGACAAGGCCACCGCCTACGCTCGCAGCCTGTATGAAATTGCGGCCGGCACCCAGTCGGAAATCAGTGCGGTTCTGGAAGCGCAGATCGCCGGTTTCAGCAAGGACGTGGTCGTTGCCCTGGATGCGGCGCTGAAGTCCGCCCCCGCCGGTTCCGAACCGGCGGTCGCCGCGGTGAAGTCCGCTATCGGCACCGCGAACACGGTGTACGAAAGCATCGCCAAGGCAGCCAAGCAGCTGGCCGCGATGACCGAAGCCAATCTCACCGCCGCCGCCTCGCAGGCGGGCGTGGCGACCAGGAAGAAGGCCGCGTAAGCCTGTTTCACCGCAAGAGTAAAAGCCCCGGACATCCGGGGCTTTTTTTATTGCGGCTCCTGTTTCGTCGCGGCCGCCAGCTCACGAAGCGTCTCCGGCAAGCGGTAATCCGGGTAGCGCTTGGTGAATTCCGCCAGTTGCTCGCGCGCCTGTGCGGTCTTGCCGTTGCGCAGCAGATCCTCGATTTTCTTCAGCCATTCCTCGGGCGCGTCGGCTGGCATTGCGGAGGATGGCGCCGCCTCCTTGCGCAGTGCCGCGGCGGCGCGCTTTCCCTGCGCCGAGTCCGCCAACGCACTCTTCTGCTCCGCTATCGATTCCGACGGCGCGGCAGCTTCGAACTGTTGTAACGCCGGCGCAGCAGCCGGCGCCGCGACCAAAGGCGCCGCCGCGGCCGGATCGGCTTGCTCGGCAGCCGAATTCCGCAAGGTGTCCACCTCACGGTCGCTGCGTGCGGTGCGCTCGCGCGAGGGCCGCAATTCGCGATCGATGCCGGCGCGCGGCGTGGGCCGGGCCTGCGATTCCTGTTTCATGGCCTGCGCGGGCGCAGCCTTCCCGGCCTCACCCGTCGCATTGCGGGCCGATGTATCCAGTGGCGGCAACGGATCTTCGATTTCGCTGGTCATCAAAGCCAGGCTCACGCCGATCACCAACACGGCCGCAATCGACGCAGGCAGGTGCCAGTTGCGCGCGAATCGATAGCGCTCGACCTCGCGCCGGGCGGCCGCCAGGATCCTGGCATCCAGATGCGCGGGTGGCTCTTCGGTCGAGCCGGCGCGGTAGTGCCCTGACAGGCGCGACCGCTGCTCTTCCAGTTCCTGCTCTTCAGGCGACATCGGCTTGATCGTTCATTCCAGATTCACTCAATTCCTGGCGCAGCTTGGCGAGCGCGTACCTCAGGCGGCTCTTGACCGTTTCCCGGCCGACCCCAGTGACTTCGGCGATTTCCTGCAACGTCAACCCGCCCTCCTCCTGCAGCAGAAAAGCTTCGCGCTGCTCGTCCGGAAGCAGCGCCAGCACGCGTAGAAGCAGCCTCGCCGTCTGCCGCCGGGCCACAGCGCGCTCCGGCTGTTCCTGCTGCGGGCCTGGCACCTGCATCGCCTCTTCCGCGTCGTCGTCGAGCGAAATCAACTGCAGCGGCGGCTTGCGGCGGAAATGGTCGATCACGCAATTGTGCGCTACGCGATACAGAAACGTGGCGAAGCGGGCTTCGACCCGGTAGCGGGCACGCGAGGAAATGATATTTGTCCACACTTCCTGGAATACTTCCTCGGCGGCAGAGCGAAGGCCGACCTGGCGCAGCACGTAGCGAAACACGCCGCCGCGATGGCGCGCGTACAGATCCTCGAACGCGCGCACGTCGCCGTCGCGATAGCGCAACATCAGATCTTCGTCGGAAGCCGGCTGGTCCATTCCGGCATGAAGTGTAATCAACCTCAGGACGACGCGCGACACGGAGGCGGGAAATGTACTGCCTCAACCCCGTCCCGGCGGATCAGGGACGAACCCGCCCGGAAACGGCGAGGGCCAACGCGGCGACTGCGGAATCACCCCGCGCGCCATCAGGTT
>CAZYTR010000226.1:0-2140 GCA_964650365.1 uncultured Alcaligenaceae bacterium
CATCGCCGCCCTCGCGGATCTTGCGGTAGTAATATTCCGCACGGCGCGCCAGCGTGTCGCCGAAGTTCTGGCGCAGCGCGTAGAAATCAAGCTCGTGGATCGCGCCAAGGCCGTCGTCGCGGACCACCGCCTGCAACTTGCCGCTGTTCAGGAAGATCTCGTCGTGGCCGTCCAAATCCAGGTCGAGCGCCGTTTCCTTGCGCGGGGATGCCTTGTCGAGCAGCGCCTCGAGCTCGACGATCGCATTCCACACCGAACGGCGCAGGTGCGGCAGATAAATTCCGCCGAACAGGCCGTGCCAGTAGGGGTCATTCGACTGCGTCAGGTGCAGCAGCTCCCGCATGCGCGGCGTTGCCTTTCGGCCCAGTGCGGCGACGCGGCCGGAAACCTGCAGCATGCGCTTGTGCATCCAGTTGGACTCGGCGTAGCGCGAGATGAAGTTGCGCCAGATGCCGCCGCGCAGGAAGGGCTTGCTGCTGTCGTACCGGTTCTGGTCCTTCTCCTGCTTCACCAGTGCGGCGAACGCGTCCGCCCTGTCCGCGTCCAGCGTCCACTCGTTCATCTCTATGTAAGAAGTAGCCGGCAGGTACACCACGCCACGCGTGCGCTGCTGTTTTTCGAAGTCGCGGTAGAGCATCGGTTCGATAAGCGGCGAGGCCAGTACGCCCTCGATGAACAGCTTCAGCCATTCCTTCTCGTATACCCATTCGTAGGTCTCGGGCCAGATTCCAAGCTTCTCGATGTCGTCGAAGTAGATCGCAGCGGCCGTACCGTCTTCGGTGGCCCGCGATTCGAGGTATTGAATCGCCTCGGGGGCGGTGGAAAAAGGTATCCGGTAGCGCAGCGCCTCGGAGATCGGGAACAGATCGAGGCGAATGCCACCTTCCTCGGTGCTGAAGTAGCCGGTCATCTCATCGCTGTGCTTGCCGGCGCAGAGGAAGTGATAGTCGTCCACGGTGACATAGCGGATGCCGGAATCGGCCAATGACGGGCCGACCGCCGATTCCCACACCCGCTCGGTGAGCCAGGCGCCGCTCGGTCGTTGTCCGAACGCGGCTTCGAGGCGATCCGACAACGCGACAAGCTGAGAGCGGCGGTCGCGCTCGGGAATCGAGGCGAGCACCGGTTCGGTGTCTCCGCCGCCGAACATCTCCACCTGGCCACTCGCCACCATCTCGCGCAGCTTTTTCATGTCCTCCGGGAAATGCTCCAGCAGGTAGCCCAGCAGCCAGCCGCTGAAGTGCACCGACAGCTTGAAATCCGGATAGCGATAAACGGTTTCTATAAAAGGCTTGTAGCAACGCGCATGGGCGTCGTTCAGCACCTGTTCGAAATTGCCCGCGGGCTGGTGCGCGTGTACCCCGAATAAGAGAGAGACTTTCCTAGTCATTTCGATTGTTCAAAAGCGAACCTCATGTCACACGAAGGGCACGAAGGAAAAGCAAGAAAGGAACACGAAGGAAAAGCGAAGGTAGAAATTCAATATCGACAAGCGTCAGTGTTTAAGTCGAAGACCGCGTCCGGCGGCGCATTCCGGGGCCATTTTCACTTTGCATTAATGAGTCCCGTTTTCCTTCGTGAGCCTTCGTGTTTACCTTCGTGCCCTTCGTGTTCAAAGCGTAGTCCTGGATTCAGGAAGCGCGGCGCATGGCGCCGCCGAGTTCAGGCTGGCCGCCGCCCTGGCTCACCGGCACGTCGAGTTCGGCCGGAACCGGCAGTTTGAGGAGCCGATAGAAATTGGCGAGTTTCTGGCGATAGAGGCGATCGAAGACCAGCACCGACTCGCTGGGATTGTAATCACTGAGCCACCAGAACCAGTCGGAAGCTTCGCAGTCTGCGAGCTGGCGGGTCGCATCCGCGAGTTCCTGCGCATTCAGGCGCCCGCTTACCGCCACCAGATCGAAGCTCTGCTTGGCGGTACACAGCAGGTCCCACGCGCGATTCTTTTCCGGGGAGCCGATCCAAGTGGTGAGATTGCCGTATACCCACCTGCCCGCGGCCAGCGCGGGCATCGGTTCCGCGTGGCGTCCCTCGTCCAGGAGCCGCGCGAAAGTCGTGGTCTCGATGGCGGGATGCGCTTCCAGAGCGCCATACAATTCGTCGAGAAAGAAATAGCCGTTGTAGGGGTAGTACTCCCAGG
>CAZYTR010000227.1:0-10004 GCA_964650365.1 uncultured Alcaligenaceae bacterium
CAAGGACGGCATCATCGCTTACAAGATCGCCGCACACGCGGCAGACCTGGCCAAAGGCCACCCCGGCGCACAGGTCCGCGACAACGCGCTGTCCAAGGCCCGCTTCGAATTCCGCTGGGACGACCAGTTCAACCTCGGGCTCGACCCGGACAAGGCGAAGCAGTTTCACGACGAGACGCTCCCTCAGGAAGGCGCCAAGCTCGCGCACTTCTGTTCGATGTGCGGCCCGCATTTCTGCTCGATGAAAATCACCCAGGACGTGCGCGACTACGCTGCAAGCCAGGGCGTATCCGAATCCGAGGCCTTGCAAAAGGGAATGAAGGACAAGGCGGCAGAGTTCGTCAGCGCAGGCGCCGAGATTTATCGTCGCGCCTGACGCAAATACTTTGAGCGTCAAGGCCGTGGGCGCGTCGGTGCTGACAATCGCGGCCGGTGTGTTGGTCGGGTTGTCGATCCTTCTGTACTTCGGCCAGGACCAACTGATTTTCTTCAGACAGCCGCTCGATCCAGGGAGGCGAGATTCGGTACTGTTGCGCTTTGCCAATGTCGAGGAAGTCAACCTGGTCGCGGAAGACGGCACGTGCCTGCACGGTTTCCTTTCCAAACCTCCGGCCGTTGCCGGCACGAAGTTTCCGCTGGTCATTTATTTCGGCGGCAATGCGGAAGAGGCCTCCTGGCTGCTGGAAGAGAGCGAACGGCCGCAGAACTGGGCATGGCTCCTCGTCAACTACCGTGGTTACGGCTGGTCCGAGGGCAGTCCGGGAGAGGTGGCGATGGCAGCGGACGCGCGCCGCCTCCACGACTGGACGCGATCGCGATCCGACGTCGAGCACTCCCGCATCGTCGCATTCGGGCGCAGTCTCGGCAGTGGTGTTGCCGTACGGCTGGCTTCTGAGCGCCCTCTGGCCGGCATGGTCCTCGCCACACCCTTCGACAGCATGGAAAGCGTGGCCAAACGCCACTACCCGTTCGCGCCGGTGTCGCTGCTATTGCGGCATCGCTTCAATTCGCTCGATCTCGCACCCCGCATTAGCGTTCCCATGCTGTGCATTGTGGCGGAGCGCGACTCGATCATTCCCGCGGAGCATGCGCGCCGGCTGCATGCCGCGTGGCAGGGCGACAAACGACTGGTGTCAATCGCGAACGCCGATCACAACGACGTGTCCACGAGTCCGGCGTTCTGGAGCGAGATCGGGAATTTTCTCGCGGGGATTTCAAAGTCCCGGTGAATCGGCCGCGCCAACTCGCCGTGCTAACATCCCCGCATGGACGCGCTTACACCGCTTGCCGCGCTCATCCTCGGCGTCGTCGAGGGGCTCACCGAATTCCTCCCAATCTCGAGCACCGGCCATCTGATCCTTGCCGGTGACTTGCTCGGCGTCAATAGCGACAAGGGCAAGATCTTCCAGGTCGTAATCCAGTGCGGTGCCATTCTCGCCGTGGTCTGGGAATACCGCGTCAAACTCTGGTCGGTCGCGGTGCGGCTGCCTCATGATCGCGGGGCGCAGCGTTTCGCTGCGAACCTGCTGATCGCCTTCATTCCGCTTGCGGTGCTCGGATTGCTCTTCGGAAGCGCGATCAAGGCGAGCCTGTTCAAGCCGCTGCCGGTCGCCATCGCGTTCATCGCCGGCGGCCTGGTCATCCTCTGGGCCGAACGGCGCAAACACGCCATCAGGATCCATAGTGTCGAGGACATGCGCTGGACCGACGCGCTCAAGGTCGGCATTGCACAGGCATTCGCGCTGATACCGGGAACGTCCCGCGCCGGCTCGACCATCATCGGCGGGCTGTTTTTCGGACTGTCGCGCAAAGCGGCAACCGAGTTCTCCTTCTTTCTTGCCATCCCGGTCCTGTTCGCCGCGTCGGCTTACGAACTGGTCAGGAACCGGCAACTATTCCTGGTAGAGGATCTCGGGACCTTCGGTATCGGATTGGCGGCAGCATTCGCTTCGGCATTCTTGTGCGTGCGCTGGTTGTTGCACTACATCAGCCGCCATGATTTCACGGTTTTCGCGTGGTACCGGATCGGATTCGGGATTCTGGTGCTGGCCACCGCGTATACCGGCGCTGTGAACTGGACCGTAAGCTGAAGGGCGATTGAGCAATTGGGCGATTGGGTGATTGGGCGATTAAGTGATTGAGTGATTGAGTGATTGAGTGATTGAGTTACTGAACCCCTGAATCGCTGAATCACCGAATCACTCAATCACCGCCTTTCAACTTTGCACCCAGGGAAGTCCCGCCACGCGCCAGCCGCCGACGGAATTGCGGTGGCCGCTGGCGTCCTTGTCGCCCTCGAACCCCTGTAATACGTTGTAGCTGTGCAAATAACCGGCTTGGGCTGCAACGGCTGCAGCGGCGTGCGATCGCGCGCCGCTGCGACACAGAAACATCACGACCGCCTGCTTGTCTACCTGCGCCTCGAGCTCGTTGAGGAAATTCGGGTTTGGCTGCGATCCAGGGTAGGTTTGCCACTCAATATAGACGCTGCCCGGAATCCGGCCGACATAATCCCACTCGGCGTGAGTGCGCACATCTACCAGTTTTGCCCTTGGCGCTTCTTGCATGAGTTCATAAGCCTCCTGCGGAAGCAATGCACCGCCATAGGGCAGATTCATCTTCTTGCCGCGCTCGGCGGCATTATTCAAAATTTCTGAAGTAGTGGCCACAACTGTTTCTTCTACAAGTACTTAGTTCGGATTCTAACGCCTATCCAGGCGTCCTGGAAAGGGCAGCCGCACAAAGCTAACAGAAACACCTTGTCGACGAAAAATCTCTTGCCAAGCGCGCTCCTGTGCACTATTTTCGAGCGCGAATTCCCTTCTCGCTCGCCATTGGTGCGAAAGTTTGCAGGGGAATTCGGTTAACGCATTGTGAATTAATGATTTTTCGGGCAATTTTAGTCGGCACACTTCCTGCTGAACGTGTGACTCGCTCGATTTCCCACGCAATCCACCCCAAACCAGGAGAAGAAAATGGCGGCAGCCGATGTATTCAAATTGCTCAAAGACAACGACGTGAAGTTCGTTGACCTGCGGTTTACCGACACCCGCGGCAAGGAACAGCACGTTACCGTCCCTGTAGGTGCCTTCGGGCCGGAAAAGTTTGAGGACGGCCATGCGTTCGACGGCTCCTCGATCGCCGGGTGGAAGGGTATTCAAGCTTCCGACATGCTGCTCATGCCTGACCCCGACTCCGCGCGCCTTGACCCGTTTTCCGACGAACCGACGCTGAACATTTCCTGCGACGTCATCGAGCCCACCGACGGCAAGGGCTACGACCGCGATCCTCGCACCATCGCCAAGCGCGCCGAAGCCTATCTGAAGTCCACTGGAATCGGCGACACGGCTTATTTCGGGCCTGAGCCCGAGTTCTTCATTTTCGACAGCGTGACCTGGAACATCGACATGTCCGGCAGCTTCGTCAAGATCTCGTCCGAGGAAGCGCCCTGGTCCACCGGGAAGGATTTCGAAGGCGGCAACATGGCTCACCGTCCCCCGGTCAAGGGTGGCTATTTCCCTGTGCCACCGGTTGACTCGCTGCAGGACATCCGCAATGCCATGTGTCTGGCGCTCGAGCAGCAGGGTGTGGAAGTGGAAGGGCATCACCACGAGGTGGCGGCAGCCGGCCAGAACGAGATCGGCACCAAGTTCAACAGCCTGGTGAAGCGCGCGGACTGGATGCAGATCCTGAAATATACGGTGTGGAACGTCGCCCATTCCTATGGCAAGACCGCCACCTTCATGCCCAAGCCGATCGTTGGCGACAACGGCTCCGGCATGCACGTGCACCAGTCGGTGTGGAAAGGCGGACAGAATCTGTTTGCAGGCAACGGCTACGCCGGCTTGTCGGAGCTGGCGCTTTATTACATCGGCGGCATCATCAAGCACGCCAAAGCGCTCAACGCCATCACCAATCCCGGAACCAACTCCTACAAGCGCCTGGTGCCGGGATTCGAGGCGCCCATCAATCTGGCTTATTCGGCGAAGAATCGCTCGGCGGCCTGCCGCATTCCTCACGTGGCCAGCCCAAAGGCGCGGCGCGTGGAAGTGCGCTTCCCCGACCCGACCGCGAACCCGTACCTCGCTTTCGCAGCCATGCTGATGGCCGGCCTGGATGGGGTCCAGAAAAAGATCCATCCGGGAGATCCGATCGACAAGAACCTGTACGACCTGCCGCCGGAAGAAGTCAAAAAGGTGCCGCACCCGTGCGCGTCGCTCGACGAGGCCCTGGAAAACCTCGACAAGGACCGCGAGTTTCTCACCAAGGGCGGCGTGTTCTCCAACGACATGATCGACGCTTACATCGACCTCAAGATGGAGGAAGTCACGCGCTTCCGCATGACCACCCATCCGGTCGAATTCGACATGTATTACAGCGCGTAACCGCCACCGCGACGAGAAAAAGGGCGGGAACCCCCGCCCTTTTTTGTTTGTGCCAGATCGACTCTGTCATGGGACTCACCGATTGATAATCCAAAACGCCTGTCTTAGACTCCGGCGGGAGGCGCATCGCGTGATGGGCGCGCCTCATTTCTTCGGTGATCCCACGGGTGAACTTCATGCGGCTTTGTCATTGGGCGTTGTTGCTGGCAATTGCGTCGATCTCGGTACCTGCTCGGGCGGAGACCTGCAAGTACGTGGACGACGAGGGTCGCGTGATCTACTCGAACACGCCGAACAACCCACCCAAGGGCGCGAAGTTGGTGAGATGCTTCAGCGACCCGGCTCCCAAGCCGGCGCCGCAGGAATCCAAACCGCAGTCCGGCGCCCAGGAAGACTTTCCCAAGGTGGATGGGCAGACGCAGAAGAAGCGCGACGACGAGCGCCGGCGCATTCTCGAAACGGAACTCGCCGAAGAGCAGCAGCAGCTCGAGGCCGCCAGGCAGAAGCTCGCCGAACAGGAAGCAATACGGACGGGAGAGGAGCGCAACTATCAGCGTTTTCTCGACCGGGTCCAGCCCTTTCGCGACGCCGTTGCGAACCACGAACGCAACATCGAAGCCATCAAGCGCGAGATTTCCAGCCTGAAATAAGCGGGGACAACCGCGGCGGGCCGCCAGGCCGCATCCGTTTTTGCAGACCGCCTTTGGCGACCCGCTGTTGGCCGCAATCCCGGTGGCGCGCTTCGTGCCCGGCCACACCCGTCAGGCGTTTGGCGCGGCGATGACGCAACTGAGTCTCCACGGAGTCGACGCGCTGGCGACCGCGGTTGTGCTTTTGGACAACGCACGGGTCGTGCGTTACATCAACCCGGCGGCAGAAAACCTGCTTGCGATCAGCGCCAAGAACATCGTCGGCATGCCGCTCGAGCGGGTCTTTGCCGAACCGCGCCTTCTGGTCGCCGCGGTGAACTACGCCGCCGCGAACAACTGCAGCCACACGCAGCATGAACTGCCGCTATCCACGGCGGGCCGCGCCCGGCTCGAAGTGTCATGCACCGTGACGCCGGTGGAGATTGCCGGGGTCGAGGGGTTCCTGATCGAATTGAGCCCGCTGCTCCAGCAACTGCGCATTGCGCGCGAGGAGCGCCTCATAGACCAGAGTACGCAGACCCGCGAGCTTATCCGCAATCTCGCGCACGAGATCAAGAACCCCCTGGGGGCGCTGCGCGGCGCGGCACAACTCCTCGAACGCGAACTGGAACGGCCGGCCCTGCATGAGTACACGCAGGTGATCATGAAGGAGGCGGACCGGCTGCAGTCGCTGATGGACAGGCTGCTTACCCCGCACCGGCTGCCCCAGGTCACGCAGTTCAATGTGCACGAGGCGCTGGAGCGCGTGCGCAGTCTGCTGCTGGCGGAGTTTCCCGATGGAATCATTATCCGGTGCGACTACGACGTAAGCCTGCCGCCGTTGACCGCGGATCGCGAGCAGATCCTCCAATCGCTGCTCAACGTGGCCCGCAACGCTGCACAGGCAATGCAGGGCAAAGGCACGATCATCCTGCGCACGCGCGTGGCACGCCGCGCGACACTGGCGAAGAGAATATGTCGCCTGGCCTTGCTGGTGCAGATCGTGGACGACGGGCCGGGTGTGCCGGAGGAACTGAAGGACAGGATCTTCTTTCCTCTGGTGAGCGGGCGCGAGGGCGGCCATGGGGTTGGACTCACGATCGCCCAGACCTTCGTGACCCAGCACCACGGCACCATCGAACTGGAAAGTGAGCCCGGCAGGACCTGTTTCAATATTCTTCTACCTGTTGAATAGCCATCGAATGGCCCTCCCTCATCCTATATCCGTCCGCCTTCATCCCTGCTCATGAAACCCGTTTGGATCATCGACGACGACCGCTCGATTCGTTGGGTGTTCGAGAAAGCGCTCACGCGGGAGAACATTGCTTTCAAGGTTTTCGCCTCCGCGCAGGAGGCGCTGCAGGCGCTGTCCGCATCGACGCCGCAGGTGGTGGTCAGCGACATTCGCATGCCGGGCGGTTCCGGCCTCGAATTGCTGCAGAAGCTCAAGGAGAAATACCCCAACCTGCCGGTCATCATCATGACCGCCTACTCGGATCTCGAGAGCGCAGTGGCGGCATTCCAGGGCGGCGCGTTCGAATACCTGCCCAAGCCCTTCGACGTGGACCAGGCGGTGGATCTGATCCGCCGGGCGATGGAAGAGAGCCTGCGTCAGGGTGAGGTCGCCGAAGTAGCGGAGGAATCACCCGAGATTCTTGGCCAGGCGCAGTCCATGCAGGAAGTGTTCCGCGCCATCGGGCGGCTCGCGCAATCGCACGCCACCGTTCTCATCAACGGCGAATCCGGCACCGGCAAGGAACTGGTGGCGCGTGCGCTGCACCGCCACAGCCCGCGCGCGCCCAAACCATTCGTCGCCATCAACACCGCCGCGATCCCCAAGGATCTGCTTGAGTCGGAATTGTTCGGGCACGAACGCGGCGCATTTACCGGCGCGCAGGCGATGCGACGCGGGCGTTTCGAACAGGCCGAAGGGGGCACCCTGTTCCTGGACGAGATCGGCGACATGCCGCCCGACCTGCAGACCCGCCTGCTGCGGGTGCTCTCCGACGGTCAGTTCTACCGCGTCGGCGGGCATCAACCGATCAAGGCCAACGTCCGCATCATCGCGGCAACTCACCAGGACCTGGAAATCCGGGTCAAGCAGGGCATGTTCCGGGAGGATCTGTTCCACCGTTTGAACGTGATCCGCTTGCGCCTGCCGGCGCTGCGCGAACGCCGCGAGGACATTCCGTTGCTGGCCAAATACTTTCTGCAGAAAAGCGCGCGTGAATTGGTCGTCGAAACCAAGAAACTGTCCGAGGCAGCGATGAAGTATCTGTCCTCGCTGGACTTCCCCGGCAACGTGCGCCAGCTGGAGAACCTATGCCACTGGCTGACAGTGATGGCGCCGGGAATGAACGTTGATGTGAAGGATCTGCCTCCGGAGTTGCGTGAGGAAGCTCTTGTCAGCTCGGCGGAAAACTGGGTGACGGCGCTGGAGCGGGAAGCGGAATCGCTTCTGAAACGCGGCGATAGCGCGATCCTAGACGAACTTTCCCGCCAGTTCGAGCGCGCGCTGATAACCAAGGCGCTCGCGCACACCGGCGGCCGCAGGATCGAAGCCTCAGTGCTGCTGGGCATGGGCCGCAACACCCTGACCCGCAAGATCCAGGAACTGGGTTTGGAAAAAGACGACGGGACAGACTAGGAAAACCTAGATCTCAAGCTATCTCGACGACCACCGGAGCGTGGTCGGAGGGCCGTTCCAGCTTGCGCATGTCCACATGAATGCTGCTCGAACGGCAGCGCGACGCGAGTTCCGGAGAGAGAAGAATGTGATCGATACGCAATCCCAGATTGCGCTTGAACGCATTCATGCGGTAGTCCCACCAGGAGTATGACTTCTCGGGCTGGTCGAACAGCCTGAAGCTGTCTTTCAGTCCGCGCCCGAGCAGTCGCTGAAACGCGGCACGTTCGGGCGCACTGACCAGAACCTGGCCCTGCCAGGCGTTCGGATCGTGGACATCGCGGTCTTCCGGCGCGATGTTGAAGTCGCCGAGCACTGCCAGCCGCGGCTGTGTTTTCAGTTCCGCGTCCAGCCAGCGGTCAAAGGCCTCCAACCAGTCAAGCTTGTAGCGATACTTGTCGGAATCCAGGCTCTGACCATTGGGCACGTACGCACACACCAGCCGCAGGTCTCCCACGGTGGCGGACAGCACCCGTTTCTGCGGGTCAGCGAAGCCGGGGATTCCCGGCTCGACCGCCTGCGGCGCATCGCGCGCCAGGATCGCCACGCCGTTGTAGGTCTTCTGCCCGGAGAATACGGCGCGATATCCGGCCTGTCCGATTGTGTCCAGGGGAAAATTTGCATCCTCGACTTTGGTTTCCTGCAGGCAGAGCGCGTCGGGGCGTTCACGCGCGAGCCACTCGAGAAGATGCGGAAGACGCACCTTCAGGGAGTTGACATTCCAGGCGGCGAGTTTCAAGCGTCGTTAGTTCTGCTCGGGCTGGGCCGGCTCGCTTTCGCTTTCGATTTCGGGCGCCGGTGCGGGAGGCGGCGCGGCTGCGGCCGGTTTGGTCTGGACCGGCGTGACCGGCACCAACGCAGTCTTGGGATAACCGGCATCGTCGAGCGCAGCGTTCCATCCTGCTTCCTCGAAGCCGAGCAATATCCGCCGCCCCACCTGCAGGACTGGCGCGACTTCCTGTCCTGCCGTCAACTTTTTCAGCTCGTCGCGAACGTCCGGCACCAGCGGATCCCTGGATGCGTGCGGCACTCCGCGCTTGGCCAGCAGCGCGCGCGCGCGGTTGCAGCCGTCCCCGCAGTCGTACACATAAATCGTCACCGGGAAGTTCTTCACCGCCCGCTGAAGAACGTACGGCATCGCAACCTCCCCGGGCTTGTCTCCGAGTTTCTTGCGCTCGCTTTTCGTGGCGCTCGGCGGCGGCGGCTGATCGCTGTAATGGACGGTGCCATCCGCGTCCACCCACTTGTACGTCTCAGCCTGCACCAGCAGCGCACTCGACATCAGCATGATCAGAAGCATGCAGGATCTCATCGAGGCCTCCTCCTTTTCAGTCTCGCCATCATGCCACGGCCATGCCGTTATGCCGCAGCAACGCATCGATTTTCGGCTCGCGCCCGCGAAACGCCACGAAGGACTCCAGCGCCGGGCGGCTGCCGCCCGCGGCGAGGATTTCCTCGCGAAAGCGTTCGCCGACCACAGGGTTCAGCACACCGTTTTCCTCGAACAGGCTGTAGGCATCCGCAGACAGCACCTCCGCCCATTTGTAGCTGTAATAGCCGGCCGCGTACCCGCCGCCGAAGATATGCGAGAAACCATGCGGAAAGCGGTTGTACGCCGGCGGAACGACGACGGCGACGCGGCTGCGCACTTCATCGAGCAGATCGAGCGGTGTCTTCGACCCGGCAGGGTCGAAGTCGTGGTGCAGATGCATGTCGAAAAGCGCGAACTCGAGCTGGCGCACGGTCTGCATCCCGCTCTGAAAGTTCTTCGCCGCCATCATTTTGTCGAAAAGCGCGCACGGCAGACTCTGTCCGCGATCCATGTGCCGGGTCATGTCCTTCAGCACGTCCCATTCCCAGCAGAAGTTCTCCATGAACTGACTGGGCAGTTCGACAGCGTCCCACTCGACCCCGTTGATTCCCGATACGCCGAGCACGTCCACCCGCGTCAGCAGATGGTGCAGGCCGTGGCCGAATTCGTGGAACAGCGTGATCACCTCGTCGTGGTTAAACATTGCCGGCCTGCCACTGAGGGGCGCGGAAAAGTTGCAGTTCAAATAGACAACCGGGGTCTGAATGCCGGCGGCCTTGCGCCGACGGGTGATCGCGTCGTCCATCCATGCTCCGCCGCGCTTGGACGGCCGCGCATAAAGATCGAGATAGAACTGCCCGACCAGCGCGCCGTCTGCATTGCGGATGGAAAAGAAGCGCACATCCTCATGCCAGCGCGGTGCCTCATCGACGGCGATACTCAGTGCGTAAAGCGTCTCGACCACACGGAACATGCCGGCGAGAACCTGCTGC
>CAZYTR010000228.1:0-6107 GCA_964650365.1 uncultured Alcaligenaceae bacterium
ATTTCGGCGTGGCGTTTCACCACCTGCGCGACCTGCGAAGGATGCACGAACATGCCCTTCACTTTCGTCGTCTGATCGGCGCGCCCCATCCAGCCTTTGATGCGCGTGTTGGTGCGGCCGCAGGGACTGATGCCGGCGGCCACGGCGGACAGATCGCCGGTGGCGAAGCGGATCAGCGGATACTCGGTGCAAAGCGTCGTTACCACGACTTCTCCGACTTCTCCTTCGGCGACCGGGTCACCGGTGCCGGGTCGCAGGATTTCGACGATGACGCCTTCGTCCACGATCAGTCCGCCCATCGGTTCGGTTTCGTAGGCGATCAGCCCGAGATCCGCGGTGCCGTAGCATTGGCGCACGTCGATGCCGCGCGCCGTGAGCCACTCGCGCACCGGCGGCAGCAAGGCCTCGCCCGACACCAGCGCTTTCTTCAGGCTCGAGGCGTCGGCCTTCAATTCGTCGGCCTTCTCGATGAGGATTTTCAGGAACGAAGGCGTTCCGGCGTAGCCATCCGGTTTCAGATCGGCAATCGCCTCGACCTGCAGTTCGGTCTGTCCGATTCCAGCTGGAAACACTGCGCAGCCGACTGCCTGCGCGCCCAGATCCATCATCATTCCCGCCGGCGTGAAGTGGTAGGAGAACGTGTTGTGCACCAGATCGCCGCGCCGGAACCCGGCCGCGAACAGCGCTCGTCCCATGCGCCAGAAATCGGCTCTCGCGCCTTGCGGGTCGTAAATCGGACCAGGTGAAGAGAACACCCGGCCCAGCGCGCCGGTCGCAACCGCGGTCATTCCGGAGAACGGCCGTGCCTCTTTCTGCAGCGCGATCAGATCGGACTTGCGCGTGACCGGCAGCTTCGCCAGCGCCTTGCGGTCGCGCACCTCGTCGGGCTCGACTTGCTTCAACAGGCGCGCGAAGTATGGAGCATTTGCCCTGGCGTGCGCGACCTGTCCGGGCAGCGCCGCGAACAACGCCCTTTCACGCACCTGTGGGTCTCGCGTTTCCAGATCGTCGTAGTACTCGTTATCAGCCGTCATAGATCAACTCTAACCGCAGAGGACGCGGAGGACGCAGAGGACAAGCGCGTACGTGAGCGACGAAAACATTGATGCCGCCGCGCATATCCGGAGCCAACGGACGTCTTCCACTTCACAAGATATTCGGTTCTCAGGTTTCCCTCTGCGTCCTCTGCGACCTCCGCGGTGAGCGCTTTGGGCTACGCAAGCCAGCGCTTGCGGCGGCGGTAATGCTTCGAATCGCGGAAACTCTTGCGCCCGGACGTCGAAATGCCGAGGTAGAACTCCTTCACGTCTTCGTTGCTGGCGAGATCGGCCGCCGGGCCGTCCATCACGACGCGGCCGTTTTCGAGGATGTAGCCATAGTCGGCGTGGCGCAACGCGACGTTGGTGTTCTGTTCGGCGAGCAGGAAACTCACTTTTTCCCTCTCGTTCAGCCCGCGCACTATCCCGAAGATTTCTTCGACGATCTGTGGAGCGAGCCCCATCGAGGGTTCATCGAGAAGAATCATCCTCGGCTGCGCCATCAGCGCGCGGCCGATCGCCGTCATCTGCTGTTCGCCGCCGGAGGTGTAGCCGGCAAGGCTGCTGCGGCGCTGCTTCAGACGGGGGAAATAGCCGTACACCTTTTCAAGGTCTGCGGCGATCCGGGCGCGCCCCACATTGTGGGTGAAAGCGCCGGTCAGCAGGTTTTCCTCGACCGTGAGGTGCGCGAAGCAATGGCGGCCTTCCATTACCTGCACGATGCCACGCTTGACCACATCGGCGGTATTGCGTCGATCGATTCGCTCGCCATCGAACTCCACCGAACCTTTGGTAACTTCGCCGCGCTCGGCGCGCAACAGGTTGGAGATCGACTTGAGCGTGGTGGATTTGCCCGCACCATTGGCGCCGAGCAGGGCCACGATCGTGCCCTTTGCCACCTCCAGCGAGACGCCCCTCAACACCAGGATCACGTGATCGTAGATGACCTCGATGTTATTTACGGTCAGGAGGGCGGCTTGAGTCTGTACTGACATGTTCAGGTTGGCAATTTGCAGGTGAGTGCGTGAAGGGTGATAGCGTGATCTCTCACGCTCCACCCCATCCCCGGGGCCGCAGACGAGAGGGGAGCGTCTCGCTCATTTACCCCTTCTCCCCTCTCTGTCGTTTACGTCTTTGTGCAGTCGCGCGGAGTGATGTTCTTTTCCTTGGCGTACTTCCTTGCCGCCTCGTCCACCATCGGGCGCAGCAGCGTGTTGTCGCCTTCGATCCAGTCCGACACAAACGTCCACTTGGCGCCATCCCACTGGTGGATGCGCGCTTGGCGCACACCCTCGTGATCATTGCACGACAATTTGAATGGCTGCAGCATGCCGGCAAAACCAAGTTGCTTGATACGGTTCTGGTCGAGGTTGAGGTTCTCGATGCCCCAGCGCACCTGTTCGCCAGTCATCGGTTTCTTGCCGTATTTTCCCTGCGCAGTTCGGATCGACTCGACCACCAGCATGGCGTTGAGCATGCCGCGGTTGTAGAGCACTTGCCCAACGTCCTCCCGCTTGCCCGCGCCTTTGCTCTTGTCATACACATTTTTGAGGATATCCGCGTGCACCGCTATCTGACCCGCCGAGTGCTGCAGGGCAATGGATTTGTAGCCCTTCGCGTCTTCGCCAGCGGGCAGAACGTCGGGCTCCGCGCCGGCCCACCATACCCCGATCATGCGATCACGCGGATAGTTGACGGCGACCGCTTCCTTGATCGCCGTGGAGTTCATCACACCCCAGCCCCACAGCAGAACGTAGTCGGGACGATTCTGGCGGATCTGCAACCATGCCGCCTTTTGCTCCACACCCGGGTGGGTGACCGGGATCGTGAGCAGTTCGAAGCCGTGGCGCTTGGCGCGCTCATTAAGCAGCGGGATCGGCTCCTTGCCGTAGGGCGAGTCGTGATAGACCAACGTGATCTTCTTGCCTTTGAGTTTGTCGAGGCCGCCGTTCATCTGGCCGATGTACTGGATGATCACGTCAGCGGCAGTCCAATAAGTGCCCAGCAACGGGAAGTTCCATGCGAACACGCTCCCATCAACGGATTCGGAGCGGCCGTAGCCCATGGTAATCAGCGGGATCTTGTCCGCCGGCGCCTTTTCCGTCAGCGCATAGGTGATCCCCGTGGAAAGCGGGCTGAACACAGCCGCACCGGTGGGCCCCTTGCCCTTCAGGCGCTCGTAGCATTCCACGCCGCGGTCAGTGGAGTAGCCGGTTTCGCATTCCTCGAAAACGATCTTCACACCGTTGATGCCGCCATCGCGCGCGTTCACCAGCGCCAGGTAGTCCGAGTAGCCGTTAGCAAAGGGGACGCCATTGGGCGCGTAAGGGCCGCTTCGATAGACGAGTCCCGGGACGAATTGTTCATTGGCCTGCGCGAACGCCTGCGCTGCCGCAGAGAGCGCGCCCACCGTGGCGAATCCCAGCGCGAGGGCCTTGAGACTGAAAATTTTCTCCATAGGTTTTGACTCCTTTGTTGGATGATGCAGCGGCCGGCCGTCGTTTGGCTCTTGGTAAAGTTAATACGGGAACGGCCACAAGCGCAATTTTTCCTTGCCGATGCGCCACAGGCGGGCCAATCCAAGCGGTTCCACGATCAGGAAAAATACAATCAGAGTGCCAAAAATCATTGCTTCCAGGTGAGAAATCATCGCCGTCGAGACCGGGACGCCCAACCATTGCGGCGTCTGGTTGAGGAACAGCGGCAGCACGGTGATGAAGGCCGCGCCGAGCAAACTGCCCAGGATCGAACCCAGTCCACCGATTATCACCATGAACAGGATGCTGAATGACCGATTGATGTCGAAGGCAAGCGGCTCCCAGGAACCGAGGTGAACAAATCCCCACAATGCACCGGCGACGCCGATAAAGAACGAACTGACGGCGAAGGCCGAGAGTTTTGCGTACATCGGGCGGATACCGATGATCTCCGCGGCGACGTCCATGTCACGCGTGGCCATCCAGGCGCGTCCGATGCGGCCGCGCACGAGGTTCTTGGCGACCATCGCGAACAGCACCAGGATCGTCAAACACAGCAGGTATTTCTTCATCGGTGTTTCGAAGGTGAGGCCAAAAAGTGTCACCGGCGGCGCGGCGATCGAGCCCGACGGGGTGTAGTTGGTCAGCCAGGCCACCCTGCTGAATACCCAGTCAAGCAGGAATTGCGAGGCGAGGGTCGCCACCGCAAGGTAATAGCCCTTTAGGCGCAGACTCGGGATGCCGAAGGCGATGCCTACCAGGGTTGCCACGCCGCCAGCCAGCAGAAACGCCACCAGCGGATTCAGCTCCGGGATGCGCACGCACAGGTTGTAGGCGGCGTAGGCGCCCACGGCCATGAAACCGCCGGTGCCGAGCGAAAGCTGCCCGCAGTAGCCGACCAGAAGATTCAGCCCGAGCGCCGCAAGCGCCATGATCAGGAACGGAATGAATATCGCGCGGAACAGGTACTCGCTCGAGAGCAGTGGCACCAGAATGAAACCGACCGCGAGCCAGAGCGCGATGAAGACACGATCCTGAAGGATCGGGAAGACCGCCTGGTCTGCGGCGTAGGAAGTCTTGAATTGTCCCGCTTCTCTGTAAAACACTTGTCAGACCCTAAAGGGGTGAGGGGTGAGGAGTGAGGGGTAATTAAGTGATTAAGTGATTGAGTGACTGGTTTCAATCACCTAATTACTGAATCACCTAATCACCGATTCTTGGCCTCTCGCCTCACCGGGTTTTCAGACCCTATCAATGTGTTTCTCGCCGAACAGACCCTCGGGTCTGACGAGGAGGAACAGCAGGGCCACGACGTAGGCGAACCAGTTTTCAATCCCCCCGCCGACCAGCGGTCCGAGATAAACCTCGGAGAGCTTCTCCCCGGCGCCGATGATCAGCCCACCGATGATCGCGCCAAGAACCGATTCGAACCCGCCAAGGATCAGGACCGGCAGCGCCTTCAGTGCCACCAAGGACAGCGAAAACTGCACGCCCAGCTTGGAACCCCACACCATGCCGGCCACCAGCGCGACCAGCCCCGCCACCGTCCATACGATCACCCAGATATAGTTCAGCGGGATGCCGACCGATTGGGCGGCCTGGTGATCATCGGCGACTGCACGCAGCGCCCGGCCGATGCGTGTTTTCTGGAAAAAAATCGCCAGAACGGCGACCAGCGCGCCGGCGATCAGTGCTGCCACCAGGTCCTCGCTGGGTACCAGCACGCCGCCCTCGAACACGGACTCGAACAGCATCAGTGAACGTTTGGGCATGCCGATATCGAGCTTGTAAATGTCGCTGCCCCACACCGCCTGTCCGAAACCGTCCAGTACATAGGAAATACCGATGGTCGCCATGAACAGGCTGATGCCGGGTTGATTCACCAGCGGCCTGAGTACCAGCCGCTCGATGACCAGCGCGAGGGCGGTCATCACCAGAATCGTCAACACCAGGGCCAGCAGGAACGGGGCGAAAGTGTCCTTCAGGTACTCCATTAGCCGTACCAGCGTCAGCGCGGCGAACAGCACCATCGCACCCTGAGCGAAATTGAATACGCCGGAGGCTTTGAAGATCAGCACGAAGCCCAGCGCCACCAGCGAGTAGAGAACCCCCGCCATCAGCCCGCCGATCAGCACTTCAAGGAAAAACGCCATTCAACCCCCTTAAACGCTTTCAACACGAAGGAACACGAAGGCAAAACGAAGGCGCACGAAGGAAGACAACAAGACGATATTGATGTGCAAAATTAGAACAAACTCATGTGCCAACCTTGTTGCTCTCGTCGCCATTTCTCCCTTGCCCCTATTTTCGATTCTCCTTCGTGATCCTTTCTTGCCTTTCCTTCGTGTACCTTCGTGTTAAAAGTGTTTCGCTTGCGTTTCGTCAATGGGCTACGCCCAGATAGGCATCGATGACGGCCTGGTTGGCGCGGACCTCGTCCGGCGAGCCATCACCGATCTTGCGGCCGTAGTCGAGCACCACCACGCGGTCCGACAGATCCATCACCACGCCCATGTCGTGCTCGATGAGAACGATGGTCGTGCCGAATTCGTCGTTGACGTCGAGGATGAAACGGCTCATGTCCTGCTTTTCC
>CAZYTR010000229.1:0-2169 GCA_964650365.1 uncultured Alcaligenaceae bacterium
ACTGCTTCATTAGCTTCCTCACCTGACGATTTGTAACCAATCCAATCTCCTCTTCGGCAGGAGTTTGGACCAATCCCAAGCCGCCCGAAAACCGGGAATTCTAATTGTCGCCAGGCGGGAATTATAATTGTCGCTGATCACTCAAGGCGTTACGGACGCTCGCGTTGCCGTGGCCGGGAGGTGCGCGATGACCAGGCTGCGGCAGGCCGTGCAGGAGTATCTGAGCGTGCGGCGCGCTCTGGGCTTCCAGCTGCGGGAGACAGGCAAGGGATTGCTCGATTTCGTCACATTCATGGAGCAGCACCGCGCCTCCTACATCACCCAGGCGTTGGCGCTTGCCTGGGCTCAACAACCTGTGAACGTTCAACCGGCGCATTGGGCTCAGCGACTGAGCTTCGTACGAGGATTTGCGAAGTATCGCAGTGCGACGGATCCACGCACGCAGATTCCGGCGCCGGGCCTGTTGCCATTCCGGCCGAAGCGGGCGCGACCATATCTGTACTCGGATGCTGAGATTCGCAGCCTCCTGCGCGCCGCGCTCAACATGCCCTGCCGCTTTGAACGCGGTGAGCTGCGGCCTTGGGTCTACTACACTCTGTTCGGGCTCCTGAGTGTCTCGGGTCTGCGCCTCGGCGAGGCACGCAATCTCGAGCTTCAAGATGTCGATCTCAAGGCGGCGGTGTTGACCATCCGCGGCGCCAAATTCGGCAAGACTCGTCTGGTACCGTTGCATGCCTCGGCCTGCAAAGTGCTCGCAGATTACATCGGCAGACGCGAACGCCATTGGGGGCAGCGGCTGGTGTCCTCCTTTTTGTTCGTCTCTAGCTGGGGCAATCGTTTGGATAGCGGAGACATTCATCGAACGTTCTATGCGTTGAGCCGGCAGATTGGTCTGCGTGGCGCGTCCGACAGTCATGGACCTCGTCTGCACGACATGAGACACCGATTTGCCACTCGCACACTGGTGCACTGGTATCGGTCCAATCAGGACCCTGAGCGCAAACTGCCTCTCTTGTCCGCCTACCTCGGTCATGTGCACGTGGCTGATACGCAGTGGTATTTAAGCGGCTCACCGGAGCTGATGCGCGAGGCGATGCGCCGTCTCGAGCACCGCTGGGAGGATCGGCCATGACCACTCCTGCCAGCTTTGCTGCGCTGTTGGAGCGCTTCTTCACACAGCGCCTGATGCAGCAGCGCCAGGCGAGTCCCCACACCATCAGTTCCTATCGCGACACCTTCCGTCAATTCCTTAAGTTCGTGCAGCAGCGGTTGCAGAAACCGCCGTCACGTCTGAACTTCGAGGAGATCGAGGCCCCTTTGATCGTGGCGTTTCTGGATGACCTGGAGAAGCATCACGGCTTGAGCGTTCGCAGCCGGAATCTGCGGCTGACCGCAATCCATTCCTTCTTTCGCTACGCGTCGTTTGAGGCACCTGCCCACTCCGCCCAGATCCAGCGGGTGCTTGCCATTCCCAGCAAGCGGTTCACGCGGACCTTGGTCCAGTTTCTCACCCGTGCGGAAGTCGATGCCCTGCTGGCCGCTCCGGATCAGCGCACCTGGTCTGGCCGGCGCGATCACGCCTTTCTCCTGGTGGCCGTACAGACGGGTCTGCGCTTATCCGAGATGACCGGGCTCACACGCGAGGACCTCGTCCTCGAAGCCGGCGCTCACGTACGCGTAATCGGCAAGGGGCGCAAGGAACGCTGCACACCCATCGCCAGATCCACACTCGCCGTGGTGAAAGCCTGGCTGCGTGAGCCGCAACGAGGTAGCGGTGACGTGCTGTTTCCCAGTGCCAAGGGTGAACGTCTCAGCGTCCATGGCGTGCAGTACCTGCTGAACAAGCATCGCATGACCGCAGCCAAGGTGTGCCCGTCGTTGAAGAACAAGCGTGTCACTGTTCACCGCTTGAGACACACCATGGCCATGGATCTTCTACAAGCGGGCGTCGATCGGGCTGTGATTGCATTGTGGCTCGGACATGAGTCGGTGGAGACGACGCAGATCTATCTGGAGGCGACACTGGCGATGAAGGAGCAAGCGCTCGCCAAGGCGACACCGCCTAATGGCCGAGCGGCCCGCTATCACCCCGGAGATCAACTACTCGGCTTCCTCAACAACCTGTAGGGTCGAGAAGACTATGTCGGGCGATACGCTCACCACGTCCGC
>CAZYTR010000230.1:0-5130 GCA_964650365.1 uncultured Alcaligenaceae bacterium
GGTTTCTGCGCCCGGTACTCTGAAAAAATCCCCAGTTCGAGATGGCGATGAGCGCTCGGGAATCCGGCGCTTTCCAGCGTGCGCAGCACGCGCTCGGGCGCGGCGCACGCGTCGATGGTGTCCCAGTAGTAACTCCACAACAGCGGTGTATCGGTCTGCCGCGCCGCCAGCCTTGCCAGCCAGGGAACAATGCCGCGCAGGTAACACTTGAGCAGCAGCGCGTGAAATTTCTTTTCGGGGCGCGTGATCTCGAGGATGCACAGGCGCCCACCGGGCTTCAGGACACGGAAGAACTCGCGGAACGCGACCGAGAGATCCGCGATATGCCGCAGCGCGTAGCCCATGCTGACGAAGTCGAAGCTCGCGTCCGGATACGGAATTTTTTCGGCGTAGCCTTCCACCAGCCTGACGCCCGCCGGCACGCGGGCGTTGTGCAGCATTCCAGGACTGGGATCGAGGCCGGTGATACAGGCTGGATCGCCGACGATGACCGCTGCCTGGCGGGCAACCAGTCCGGTACCGACGCCGACATCGAGAACCTGCATTCCCGGACGCAATCCGGCTCTGAGCAAGGCGTCGTGGCGATAGCGTGAGCCCGAGCCGAATCCGATGAGGCCTTCGATGCGATCATAATCGGCGGCTGTGCCGTCGAACATGCGCCGGACCCAGCCGGGCCGATCCTCCTCCCGTCCGTAGTAGCCGGTGAGCGGCGGGTGTGGCGCGTGCACGATTTCGCAGTCGGGAATTTCCGGAGCGTCCATGTAACGGGTCCGTGTCAGGTCGATGACGTCAGATTACGCTGGTATGCGGCTGGGGACATGCTCCGTGGAAAATGGGCTAGGGTTGTCCGTCGATCCTGAGACCGTTGAGGATGACGTCGCCTCTTGCGACGAACTGGGGATCCTTGTCTTCCGGAAAGTGCCGGTGCGAATAACTTACGCTGATTCCCTTCGTCCGGTCTTTTGGGTGCGCACAGGTCAACGTCAGCGTTTCCAGCATCATGTTCGCTGTCTGCCCGGTGGTACTGGGCATGGCGCGATCCGCCGCCTCGACGTGCGAAAGCGCACAGGTCTCCCCGTCCACCGGTTGCAAACTGATTTCGTGTCTGAGAATGCGGAAGCGCTTGGGGTCCAGTTCCCGCTGCTGCAGCGCCTTGACGTGTTGCGACAAGGCCTCGGGCGATGCGAGTGCCGGAAGCTTGATGAGCGCCGCCTGCACGGTAAAGATCTCGCTATCGTAGTCGCCGGGCTTGCCGAGGACCAGAAGATCGGGCGTTTGCTTTGCGACGCCCCATTGTTTTTCGTCCTCGGCCGGCGCAGGTGTGGTAAACGAGAATCCCCGCAGTTCAAAACGCTGCGGCTTGTCGGATTTGGAAGCACACGCGGCAAGCAGAAGCGCCGCGAGAATCGAGGCCAGGGCTATTGGAACTTTCAATTGACTCATGTGAGAATCGGGCAGGGCCGCCTTAAAAGTTTGTGGAAACGAGCATAGGGCGCGATAGTAACTCGGAAACTTGCGATTTCATCGCATCTACCCAGGAATCAAAATATTTGACGCAAGGATTCTCCACTTCATCCGCCGCTCAATGCGGCAACAATGATCACTTCGTCATCCGCATTGAGGCGGTGGTCCAGATGGGCGACGCCGTCCCCGTTCACGAAGAATCGGATGTGCCGGCGGACGCGATCCTGCTCGTCAATGATCCGGTGGCGCATTCCCGGGTAACGGGTCTCGAGAAAGTCCAGCAATTGCGCGACCGATTCGCCGGCGCCATCCAGCTCCTGCTGGCCGCCGGTGTAGGAGAAAAGTGGGCTCGGCAATATGACGCGCATCACAGATCCGGCGCGGCCGTTACCGAGTAGATGTGGGGCAGGTGGGCCACGATCTGCGACCAGTTCTCGCCCGCGTCCGTGCTCGACCAGATCTCGCCGCTGGTGGTGCCGAAGTAGAGCCCGACGGGTTCGCCCGCATCGGCACAGAAGGCCTGGCGCTTGACCGTCCACCACGATTGTTCGGTGGGAAATCCGCGGTCCTGCCTGTGCCAGGATTTGCCACCGTCGCGGGTGCGGTATGCCGCCGGCCTGCCTTCCGGACTGGTGCGCGGCCATACCTCGGTGCCGTCCATCGGAAAAACCCAGACGCAATCCGGATCGCGCGGATGCAGCACCACTGGAAAGCCGATGTCGCCGACTTCTTTGGGCATGTTGAGCCCTATGCGCTGCCACTCGACGGCGGGGCGGTCGAGGCGATAAATGCCGCAGTGATTCTGCTGGTAGACCCGGTCCGGCTTGAGCGGATGCAACGCCATCAGGTGCGGGTCGTGCCCGTACTCCGGATTCTTCTCCGCAAGAAAGTAGGCCTCCACGCCTTTGTTGAGTGGGCGCCAGGAATCTCCGCCGTCGCCGCTCTCGAATGTGCCACCGGTGGAAATGCCGATGTAGAGATGTTGAGCGTCCCGCGGATCCACCAGGATGGAATGCAAGAGCGAGCCGTCGGGAACCTCGCCTATTTTTTCTTTGATCTTCGGATACAGGCCGTCGTTGAAACCTCCGACCTCCTCCCAGTTCACGCCACCGTCCCACGAACGGAACATGCCTGCCGGCGCTGTGCCGGCGTACCACGTATCGGGCTCCGAAGCGTGCGCCGGTGAGAGCCAGAACACGCTTTGCACCGACCGGCCTTCTTCGCCGTTCTTTGCTTTCCTGAAGACGGGCGGCTGCTTTGCCTCTTTCCAGTTACGACCGCCGTCGAGAGAGCGGAACACGGTCGGTCCGAGGTGTCCGGTTTTCGCGGCCAGCAGCAGCGTGCGCCCGTCGCGCGGATCGAGCACCAGGTGATTGACGATGTTGCCCAGGAAATGCGGGCCTTCGACCCGCCACTTCTTGCGCGCAGCGTCCGACCGATAGATGAATGCGCCCTTGCGCGTCCCCACCAGAAGCATCACCGGAACGGGACGGCTGGAGCCTTTACCGGACTTTTTCGATTGCGTCACCATGGAAGGCGTTCCAAAGATCGAAAAACGATTTGAATCGAGAAGGCGTTCGGTATTCCCTCGCGAACGCGATATGGCGCATTCGAAGGTTGTGCCCGAATTTCCAGGTATTCAACATGGAGTTTTGCGCATCGCATTGGGAGGATTGCAGCAGCCCCCGCTAGAAAGACTCGGCTCCTTCGAGCTGCGAGAAGCGGACCGGCAGAATTTCCCTGGTCGACAACCGCCCGTTCGCGCTTTTCTCCACCAGGATCAGTTGCTGGTTGTCGGACAAGCCTGCGGGGATCATCATTTTGCCCCCGGGCTTGAGCTGGTTGATCAGCGCGGGAGGAATGAGGTCAGGCGCCGCAGTGACCATCACCTTGTCGAACGGGGCGTGGTCGGGCAGGCCGTGACTGCCGTCGGCTACCTTGACCTCGACGTTGGTGTAGCCCGCGCGGCTGAGCCGTTTCGCTGCCTGTTGCGCTAGCGCCTCGATGATCTCGACGCTGTATACTTTGTGCGCCAGCTCGGCGAGGACCGCCGCCTGGTAGCCAAGCCCCGTGCCGATTTCCAGGACGACGTCTTCCTTGCGGATCTCCAGCATGTCCGTCATCAGCGCGACGATGAACGGCTGGGATATGGTCTTGTCGAAGCCGATCGGAAGCGGGCGGTTGAGATACGCATAAGGCTGGAGCTCGACCGGCACGAACTCGTGCCGGGGCACCTTGCCCATGACTTCCATCACCCGCGCATCGAGGTTGTATTTGCCGATCCTTTCACCCGCCAGGACGGTCTGCGCGGAGATTTCCAGAACCATGATTTGCCGCAGGGCTGTGGCCTGCTGCTCGTTCATGCGACGGGATTGCTGACGCTTTCGATTTGCCGCTTCACCGCCATGGGATCCTCGACTGTCTTGAAGACGACGTTGCTCAACCCCCGGCCGGTCACCGTCACGTCACCGAAGCCGAAAATGCGTCCGGGAATACCCTGATCGATCTCAACCGTTTCGATTGAGTTCAGCTTCATCTCCTCGGATATGCGGCTGATGATGCCCTTCTTGTAGATGACGCGCTTGTTGGTAACGCCCTGCTCGATGGACCGGAGCCTGAGGAATTCATACAGGGCCAGAATCAGCGTAATTCCAACCGTGGGGATCGCGAGCACGATCCACAGGACCATCCAGCCCCTGGAAATCCAGTGGAGCCGGAAAAATCCTACGATCTGCTCGCCCGCGGACAGCGATTCTTCGATGTAAGGCATGGTTTGACCGTCTCGCGATCAGCGTGCTATAAAGTGCTTCAAATATAAACGCTTACCGCCGGCCGCGCCAGTGGTTGAAGCCCGCGTTTTACGATTCCGGAGGAGTTCCCCTGATGCTTGCTGTATCCCGCCGAGCGAACGATCTCGGCACTGAAAACGCTTTCGTTGTGCTGGCCGAAGTCAGTGCGCTGCAACGCCAGGGCAAGGACATCATTTCCTTCTGCATCGGCCAGCCGGATTTCCACACCCCGAAAAACATCCGTGACGCCGGCATCAGGGCGATCAACGAGGGCAAGCACGGCTACACGCCTTCGGCCGGGATTCTGGAATTGCGCGAAGCGGCGGCGAATTATCTGAATCGCACGCGGCGTATCAAAGTGAGCGCCGACGACATCGTTGTCGGCGCCGGCGCAAAACCGTTTATCGCCTATTCGATTCTCTCGGTCACAGACTATGGCGCGGGCGACGAGGTGATCTTTCCGAACCCGGGTTTCCCGATCTACGAATCGCAGATTCGTGCGCATGGCGCGGTGCCGGTGCCGATCCACTTGCGCGAAGCGCGCGACTTCAGTTTTGACCCGGCCGAGCTCGAAGCGAAGATCACGCCGAAAACAAAGCTCCTGATCCTGAACTCGCCGCAGAACCCGACCGGCGGCATCATACCGAAGAAGGACATGGAAGCGATCGCCGCCATCCTGCGCAGGCATCCGCAAGTCTGGGTGTTCGCGGACGAGATTTATTCGCAGCTCTGCTACGACAGCGAATTCGTTTCGCTGGCACAGTTCCCGGATATGCTCGAGCGCACCATCATTTCCGATGGCGCATCGAAGACCTGGGCGATGACCGGCTGGCGCCTGGGCTTTACCGCCAACAGGGCGCTGGCGCCGGTGTTCACC
>CAZYTR010000231.1:0-5251 GCA_964650365.1 uncultured Alcaligenaceae bacterium
GGAAGGGCTGCCGCTTTTCTTTCTTCCCGACATGGACTTCGGTCCGCGAGAATCGATCTTCGTCCCGTTTTTCGGCGTCCCGGCGGCGACGATCACAGCTCTGTCCCGGATTGCCGCGTTGACCGGTGCCGCAGTTGTACCGGTGGTGATCTCGCAGCGTCCGGATACGGGTTACCGAATCCGGTTCCATCCAGCCCTGGAAAACTTCCCCGGCGAGAGCGTGGAGGCCGACACACGCCGCATGAATGCGTTCATCGAAGAGCGGGTCCTGGAGATGCCCGAGCAGTATTACTGGGTGCACAAGCGCTTCAAGACGCGCCCGGAAGGCGAACCAAGGATCTATTGAGATGGACCAATGCGCCCGGAACGGCACCGGCGTTTCCGGATCGTGATGCCCGTGGTGCCGGACGACTGCCGCATTTCTCCGCTCGCGGCTGCGGACATCGAACCGCTCACCGCGCTGGCGCGCGAAATCTGGCACCAGCACTATCCCGGTATCATCACGGTCAAGCAGATAGAATACATGCTCGCGCAGCGCTACTCGCCCGATGCGATTCGCGCCGAGATCGAGAGCGGTGCGGCTCGGTGGGTCAAGCTGCTGGTGAATGGCGAACTCGGCGGATTCGCCTCTTACGAGGCAGACGGCGCGCGGCGCGCGGTGAAGCTCGACAAACTGTACGTGCACGGCCTGTTTCGCGGCAGGGGTTGTGGAGCCGCGCTGGTCCGGCACGTCGAGCAGGCCGCTCGCGCCCAGGGCTGCGATCAGCTCTACCTGCAGGTCAACAGGAACAACGTCGATTCGATAGCGGCATACCGGCGCTTCGGGTTTGAAGTGATCGACAATGTCAAAATGGATATCGGCGGCGGGTTCTACATGGACGATTACGTGATGGCAAAAGAAGTAAGGCGTGAGGGATGAGGGGTGAGGCCAAGAATCGGTAATTTGGTAATTCAGTAATTAGGTGATTGAAACCAGTCACTCAATCACTCAATCACTTAATCACCTCTCACCCATTACCCCTCACGCCTTGTGAAAATCAAGTTCACCAAGATGCAGGGCGCCGGGAACGACTTCGTGGTCATCGATGCCACCCGCCAGCCGCTGCGACTGGAACCGGAGACCATCCGCAAGCTGGCGCATCGCAACTTCGGAGTCGGATTCGACCAGTTGCTGGTGATCGAGCCGGCGCGCACGCGCGGCACCGACTTCTACTACCGCATCTTCAACGCCGACGGCGGCGAGGTGAATCAATGCGGCAACGGCGCGCGCTGCTTCCTGCGCTACGTGCACGACAAGGGACTGTCCGGCAAGTCCGCAATCCGGGTGGAGACCGGCTCGGGCGTGATTGAGCCGCGGCTGGAGAAAGATGGACGGGTAACGGTGGCGATGGGGGCACCGGAGTTCGAGCCGGCGAAAATTCCGTTCGTGACCGATCGCCGCGCGCTAACCTATGCGCTTGAAGTTGGCGGCAGATCCATCGAAATCGGCGCAGTGTCCATGGGCAATCCACATGCGGTGCGGGTGGTGACCGACGTCGAGGCCGCGCCGGTGCTGACGGAGGGGCCGCTGATCGAAAAGCATCCGCATTTCCCGCAAGGGGTGAACGCGGGCTACATGCAGATCGACGACCGGCGCCGCATCAGGCTGCGGGTTTTCGAGCGCGGAAGCGGGGAAACGCTGGCCTGCGGCACCGGTGCTTGCGCCGCGGTCGCGGTGGGAATCGCGCGCGGTCTGCTCGACTCCCCAGTGGAAGTACAGACTCACGGCGGCAAGCTCGAAATCGCGTGGCAGGGGGAAGGCCATGCGGTAATGATGACCGGGCCGGCCGAGACCGTTTACGAAGGTGAAATCATCCTGTAAGGAAAGACCCGGAATGAGCCCAGAAGACGTCGCCCGCTACTTGAAGGATCACCCGGAATTCTTCGTGGAACATGCCGAAGTGCTGGCCGAAATCCACATTCCGCACCCGCATGACGGCAGGGCGATACCACTTTCCGAGCGGCAGATCGTCAGCCTGCGCGAGAAAACCAGGGTCCTCGAGGCAAAGCTGCGGGAACTGGTGCAATTCGGCGAGGAAAACGATGTGCTTGGGGAGCGGGTGCATCGCGTGGCGACTGAGCTGATCAAGGCGAGGGATCTCGAGGCGATGCTGCAGGTGATCTACTACAACCTGCGCGAAGACTTTGCCGTGCCGCATGTAAGCATCCGACTTTGGAGCGAACTGGATCATCCGCCTCTTGCGGAATTCGGACCGGCTAGCCAGGAAGTGCGGGTTTTCGCCGAAAGCCTGCATCATCCTTATTGCAGCGGCAAACCGATGTTCGAAACCGGTCAGTGGTTCGGCGAGGCGGAAACCATCGTAAAGTCGTTTGCCTACGTGCCGCTACGGGCCGACAAAGTGTTCGGCCTGTTGATACTTGCGAGCGAAGACCCGCAGCGCTTCTATCCCGAAATGGGCACGCTGTACCTGAAGCGTCTCGGTGAACTGGTCAGCACCGGGCTGGGCAGATATCTGTAAATGGCCAGCGCAAAAGTATCCCCGTCTCCGCCCAAGGCCGCTGAGCCCGAACATCCGTACCTTGCCGGTTTCCTGTCCCAGTTGCGGCAGGAACGGCGTTTGTCGCGTCATACCGCCGATGCGTACGCGCACGACGTGCGCGCGCTGCTCGAGCTGGCGGGCACGACGCCGCTCGCGGAACTGCAGATTCACCAGATCCGCCGCTTCGTGGCCCAACTGCACGGCCGCGGGCTTGGCGGCAAATCGCTGGCACGCCTGTTGTCCGCCTGGCGCGGTTTCTTCAACTATCTCGCGCGCGATCACGGCTTCAGCCGCAATCCCTGCACCGGCGTGCGGCCGCCCAAGTCGCCGAAATCGCTGCCCAAGGCGCTATCTCCTGACGAAGCCACGCGCCTTGTCAGCATTGCCGGCGACGACAGGCTGGCGGTACGCGACCGGGCAATCTTCGAGATGTTCTACTCCTCGGGCCTGCGGCTTGCCGAACTCACCTCGCTCAAGTCGGGCGACGTCAGTTTCGCGGATGGTACGGTGCGCGTGACCGGCAAGGGCAACAAGACCAGAGTGGTGCCGGTCGGCAGGTACGCACTACAGGCGCTGAAAGCATGGATGACAGTGAGGGAGTTGCTGGCTAAACAGGGCGAGACGGCACTGTTCGTCAGCCAGAACGGCGGCGCCATCACGCCGCGCGCAATCCAGCAACGCCTCAAAACCTGGAGCATCAAGCAGGGGCTTCCCGGTCACGTTCATCCGCACATGCTGCGCCACTCCTTCGCCTCGCACGTGCTGCAATCCAGCGGCGACCTGCGCGCGGTGCAGGAAATGCTGGGCCACTCCAGCATCTCCACCACGCAGGTATATACGCATTTGGATTTTCAGTACCTTGCGAAGGTCTACGATCAGGCGCACCCGAGAGCGAAAAGGAAAGGCAAGTAGTGGATTTTGGCTCCGGCATAACGTCGGCTGCGCAGACATTAGCCTCCGCCGCAACAAGTCGCCTCGCGACGTGTTGTCAGTACCTGGCAAAGGTGTACGACGCCGCGCATCCTCGCGCGAAACGCAAAACCTCTAAACCTTGAACCACGGAGGACACGGAGGAAAACCAAAAACGAGGAAAAACATGTGGGAGTTAGAAGCAGGCCCGGTGCCGAAGTGACCTCCGACGGCGGGTTTCAACTCTCGAAGGTTCTTTATTCTGCTCTTGCCTTTCATCCGTGTCCTCTGTGTCCTCCGTGGTTCAAGGTTCTTTTTGAAGTATGCATAAGATCATTCTGAAACCAGGCAGGGAGAAGTCTCTCCTGCGCCGGCACCCGTGGGTGTTTTCCGGAGCGATCGCGCGCGTGGAGGGCACTCCCGGGGCGGGCGACACCGTGCGCATCGTCGCGCAGGATGGGCGCTTTCTCGCGCTCGCCGCCTACAACCCGGAGTCGCAGATATCGGCGCGGGTCTGGGATTGGCACGAGGACACGCGTATCGACGCGGGCTTTTTCCGGAAAAGGATCGCAACGGCGATGCAGATGCGCGAGGCGCTGCTCGATACGCAAGCGGGCGGGGCAGTGCGCCTGATCCACGGCGAGTCGGACGGCCTCCCGGGTCTGATCGCGGACCGCTACGCCGACGTGGTGGTAATGCAGATTTCGAGTGCCGGCTGCCAACGCTGGCGCGACCCGATCACGGCAGCGCTGGATGAACTGACCGGCGCGCGTGCGCTGTACGAGCGCTCCGATGCGGACGTGCTCGCACTGGAAGGACTGGAAAAGCGCACCGGGGTCGTGCGCGGCACGTTGGAACCGCCGCAGGTGGAGATCCTGGAAAACGGCGTCAGATTCAGAGTCGATGTCGCGCGCGGACACAAAACCGGCTTCTATCTCGACCAGCGCGACAACCGGCGCTTCGTCGGCAAGCTCGCGGCGGGCCGGGATGTGTTGAATTGCTTCTGCTACACCGGCGCCTTCACCGTGCACGCACTGGCGAACGGCGCGAAATCGGTGGCCTCGGTGGATTCCTCGGCGGATGCACTGCAGCTCGCGCAAGAGCACGTGCGCATGAACCAGTTGCCGGAGGACCGCTGCGAGTGGATCGACGCCGACGTGTTCCAGTTGCTGCGAAAGCTGCGCGATCAGGGACGGCAATTCGACCTGATCATCCTCGATCCGCCCAAGTTTGCGCCGACATCGGCAACCGCGGAGCGTGCGGCACGCGGCTACAAGGACATCAACCTGCTTGCATTTAAACTGTTGCGTCCGGGCGGCCTGCTGGCGACGTTTTCGTGCTCGGGCGGTGTGTCGGCGGACCTATTCCGCAAGATCGTCGCCGGCGCAGCGCTGGACGCGGGCTCCGATGCGCAGATAGTGGGACAGTTCCACGCCGCGCCCGATCATCCGGTGTCGCTGGCCTTTCCCGAAGGCGAGTATCTGAAGGGACTCTTGTGCCGTGTCGGCTGAGTTACAAGGAGGTCTTGCCATGCTGAAAGGAAGCGCATTGCCGCGTTACCAGGAGTTTCCGCCACAATGAGCGACACTGTACTGACCCTGGTTCGCCACGGGGAAACCGAATGGAACGCCGCAGGCCGGATTCAGGGCCATCTCGATATTCCGTTGAGTGCAACCGGCCTGGCGCACGCCGCAGCAATTGGCCGGCGGCTGGGCGGCGAAGTCTTCGATGCCATCCTGTCGAGCGATCTCGAACGGGCGCTGCAGACCGCGCGCCCGATCGTGCGTCATCCCGGGCAGGCC
>CAZYTR010000232.1:0-7068 GCA_964650365.1 uncultured Alcaligenaceae bacterium
GCTCGAAGTCGCCGCCGCCGGCGGCCACAGCGTGCTCATGGTTGGCCCGCCGGGCACCGGTAAAACCATGCTCGCCGAGCGTTTTGCCGGAATTTTGCCGCCGATGACCGAGGAGGAGGCGCTGGCCTCCGCGGCGCTGCAGTCGATGGGCAGCCAGGGCTTCGACGTGCGCAACTGGAAGCGCCGTCCTTATCGCGCGCCGCATCACACCGCCTCGGCGGTGGCGCTGGTTGGCGGCGGCAGCAATCCGCGCCCGGGAGAGATCTCGATGGCGATGCACGGCGTGCTGTTCCTGGACGAGCTGCCCGAGTTCGGTCGCGATGTGCTGGAAGTGTTGCGCGAACCGCTCGAGTCCGGAAAGATAAGCGTGTCGCGCGCCGCGCGCCAGGCCGAATTTCCGGCGCGCTTTCAATTGATCGCGGCGATGAATCCCTGTCCATGCGGTTTCCTCGGCCACTACAGCGGCAAGTGCCATTGCACCCCTGACCAGGTCAGGCGTTATCGCCATCGCATTTCCGGGCCGCTGATGGATCGAATCGACCTGCATATCGAAGTACCGGCGGTTCCGGAACAGGAGATCGCTTCGCGCCAGCCCGGCGAGTCGAGCGCCGCGGTGCGCGAGCGGGTCAGCGCCTCGCGCGACATTCAACTGCAGCGCCAGCACAAGCCGAACGCGTTGCTGTCGGTGAAGGAAATCGACAGCCACTGCATCGCGGACCCGAAGGGCGAGCAACTGGCGCGCCAGGCGATCACCCGGCTCGGTCTGTCGGCGCGCGCCTACCACCGGATTCTGAAAGTGGCGCGCACCATCGCCGATCTTGCCGGCGGAGCTACGGTCTCCGCGGCGCATGTGGCCGAAGCCGTGCAGTACCGGCGTTTCGAGCGAAGCTAAAGTTTAACCACGGGGAACACGGGGATGAATCGACGCAATATTTCCACCGACCGCTTTCAATGCATTCGGTTTCTTGTCAGCTCTCCCGGTGTACCCCGTGGTCAGTTTTCACTTTTTTTTGTTTACTCTGAGGCTTTGCGCCTTTGCGGTGAGGATCTACAGTGGATGAGCTGAAAAGCTGGGAGGAAGAGAAGAGCTCCGCGCACCTATACCGCGTCGTCGCGGAACAGGAGGCCGGCACGGCGCGCCAGGGACTGTTCCTCGAGCTGGCGCGCGAAGCTGAGAAACAGGCCGGGATGTGGGAGCAGAAGATCGGCGAGACTGGCGGCACGGTCCCGGAGTTCTTCAGTCCGAACCTGCGTACCCGAATCGTCGCCGCGCTGGTCAAGAAAATGGGGCCGCGGCCCTTGCGTTCAGTGCTGGCCGCGATGAAGGTGCGCGGCATGTCGCTGTATGCCGGCGTCGATCCGCGCCACTACGTTCCGGAATCCACCGCAGGAATGGAGCGCCGCCACCGGGGGCTGGCGAGCGGCGGAAATCTGCGTGCCGCGGTGTTCGGGGTGAACGACGGGCTGGTCTCGAACGCGAGCCTGATTTTCGGCGTCGCGGGCGCAACTTCCGACAGCAGGTTGATTCTTGTATCCGGAATTGCCGGACTGCTTGCCGGGGCGTTCTCGATGGCGGCGGGCGAGTACGTGTCGGTGCGCTCGCAGCGCGAAATGTACGAATATCAGATCGGCCTTGAGCGCGACGAACTCGCCCAATACCCGGAAGAAGAAGCCTCTGAATTGGCGTTGATTTACGTGGCCCGCGGCATTCCCGAGGACGAGGCCAAGCGTATGGCAAACGTGATTTTGGTGGATCCGACCAGGGCGCTGGATACGCTCGCACGGGAAGAACTTGGCCTCAATCCAGACGAACTGGGTTCGCCCTGGGGTGCGGCGGGATTCTCGTTTTTCTCGTTTGCGGCCGGTGCCCTGCTGCCGTTGCTGCCATTCCTGTGGAGTTCCGGCGTGGGGAGTCTGGCTGGTTCGGTCGGGCTGACTGCGGCGTCGCTGTTCGCGGTCGGCGCGGCGCTGTCACTATTCACCGGCCGGCAGGCGCTGCGCGGCGGACTGCGCATGCTCATGATCGGCGCTGGGGCCGGACTGCTGACGTTCCTCATAGGCAGACTTCTCGGAGTGAGTCTGGGTTAGGGATGAGGAGCAAGGATGATCCCCTCCGGGGACAAGTGAGGCGGAAGGAGGAAGGATGAAGGGGAGGCAAGGCGTAAGGATGGAAGATGTAGGCCGAAGGAAGGGCAAACAATTGCCCACAAGAACTGAGGTGTAGTAGTCGAGACTCGATCTGACGGACATAGTCTGATCAAGGCCGCTATAAAGCATTTCTGAAGGGCCGCTATCGGCCTATTCTTTTGAAAAACTCTTTTTCGACCGGTAATGGAAAATTTCTAGCCGTTATAGGAAGCGAAGCGCGCTTCAAGGTGGGGGAATATGTGAGCGGCTTGATAGTGCGACGCTGGACATTCTAAGCAGCCTGTGAGGCAAGGCCAGAGCAATTTTGCTATTGCGTCGGTAATTACCCGAATATTGTCGCACCGGAGGTTTCGAGTTTTTCAACAGAATAGGTCAGAAGCGGGCACTCCAATTTTCTTATTTCTCGGGTGCGCGCCTCGCCATCACATAGCGTTTCGATGAGACGCTCCAAACCGCCGACATCCCCGACTGTCTCGAATTCCGACGGGACGGCAGTCATGCAATTTGGCTAGGGCGAATACCGTCCCCCAGTGTTGGTGCCGCCATTTATGCCTGTTGGGATGCGTCCGCCCCAGGCGATCATTTGAGTTCCCGTCCAGACCGCGGAATGCGCTGCTCTCGACGACGGTACGTCGATGTTCGATGTGGTCATCCAGGTCAATGTCGCCGGGTTGTAACGCGCTCCGCTATTCAACTTTTCAGCGCCGTCACCCGTGCCACCCCAAATAATCATTTCGTTGCCGATCCAGACCGCGGTGTGTTCGACTCGACCAGGCGGCGCATCCGCAAGCGGGATCGCTTGCCATGTATCGGTCGCAGGATCGTAAATGCCACCGCTGTTCAATAAGCGGATTTCGACTCCGAAGGCATCGGTGCTGACTCCGCCCCAAACGATCATTCTGCTTCCGGTCCAGACCGCAGTGTGGCTCGCGCGCGGCTCGGGGGCACCCAACGTGGACATCGCGGACCACGTGTCGGTGACCGGATCGTAACGCCCGCCCGAATCTGTAAGGCTGCTCATACCTCCGATCGCAACACTCCCTCCCCAGATGATCGTCTCGCTCCCGGTCCACACCGCGGCGTGGCGCATGCGTCCCGATGGAGCGTTAAACAAAGAAGTTGATTGCCAGCTGTCCAAGACAGGATCGTAAATGCCTCCGCTATTGCGGTAGGGATCACCGCCCCAGACGATCATCGTATTTCCGGTCCAGAGGGTGGAATGATCTGCGGTCTTTGCCGGCGCACCGGTCAGGGAGATGCCGACCCAAGTGTCGGCGACGGGATCGTATCGTCCGCCGGTATTGAGAAGCCCAACCGCACCCGCACCGCGCCCACCCCAGACGATCATTTCGGTACCGGTCCAGATAGCGGTATGCCTATAACGGGCAAGGGGTGCTCCACTCGTAGCAGTTGCCTGCCACACGTCGGTCGCCGCATCGTAACGCCCTCCCGTGTCGGCCGTCGTTAACGATCCCGCATCGGCGCCGCCCCAAACAATGACTTGGTTGCCGGACCAGACAGCGGTGTGGCCATATCTCGCGGACGGCGCATTCGTCGTCGTCGTGGACTGCCAGGCTCCAATGCCCACTGGAATTACAGTGAAGCTCCACGTGAAATCGGAGGCGAGCACCAAGCCGCTGCGGTTCCTAATTTGCGTGACGGTGACCGTATACTGCCCGCCGAATGCGAGCGCGCTTTGCGGCTTGAAAAAGACCTGATGGCCGCAATTGGGTGGGGGAGCGGAAAAGCACGTAAACCCTTCATAGGATAAGACTCCGCTTACCGGTTGATTTGCGCTATCACGCACACGGAAGTTCGACGCAGTTACCGACGCGGGGTCCAGCGACGCGGCTATGACCACCAAGATGGTCGCGTAGCGATTGACATAGGTCGACGAATTTTTTGGAAGCTCCCGAATGACCATGGGCGGCGTGGTATCGGGGGGGTCGGGCGTTCCTGCGTTGTTACCGCCGCTGCCACAGCCCGTAAGGAAGACTCCGAGCATGCCGAAGGACCAGACAATCCGCGTCGCATCCCGGTAGCGCATCAACCCCTCTCAAGAAAACAGGTCGGTAGCTGCTTGCAAACCAAGAATTCACCACGGACTCCCGTGGTGCCATTGCGCCGCAGGCTCACCTCGTCGATCAGCAACGAAGCATGGCGGCCCTCTTGAGGATAGGATATCCAACGGCACTTGAGCCAGTATCTCTGGCCCTGGCAGCAACAGTCAATCAGGTTTTTCGTGCAGAGATCCCCTTGGAAAATGGCCGGAATCTCGACGCGGTCGCGAGTTGCCCTACCAAACCGCGGCGGTTCCCGGGGGCTGCTTGTTGTCAGGAAATACGGTGGTCGAATTTTTAGTCTGATGCCGGTTGGGTCCGTGGCCCCTACTCGGACCGGCCAGCATCCTGCAGCGCATCGGGATGTTTGGCCGAACAAGCGCTTTCGACAACTGCAAATGACCGGAAAGGGTCGGAATTTGCTGTTCAGACACTACCTGTCTGGTCGTGTCTGAACTACTACACCTGAGGGCATTCAATGCCGCCGCTTTGTTTTCACTTCATCCCTCACCCTTCATCCCTCATCCTTGCTCCCCGGGATTGACACCAGCGCATCAACCCGCTAACGTTGTCTTCGCGCCGATTTGATTCTCAGCTTGCGGGCGCTTAACAAATACCGCTAAAGCGTGGAACGAAAACCCGTCCCGCTCTAGCGGACGGGTTTTTTGTTTTCGGAATTGGAATGCCAAACCAGCGCATACATCAGCTTCAAGAACTGCTCAAGGAACGCATCCTCATCCTGGACGGCGCGATGGGCACCATGATCCAGGGCCACAAGCTGGACACGCACCACTATCACGGTGACCGCTTCCAGGCTCATCACTGCGACCAGAAGGGCAACAACGACCTGCTGACCCTGACTCAGCCGCAGATCATTCGCGGAATCCACGCGGCGTACCTGGAGGCAGGCGCGGACCTGATCGAGACCAACACGTTCAATTCGAACCAGGTGTCGATGGCCGACTACGGCATGACCCACCTGGCGTACGAATTGAACAGCGCAGGGGCGCGCTTGGCGCGTTCCGCTGCCGACGAGTTCACCAGGAATAATCCCGCCAGGCCGCGCTTCGTCGTCGGCGTGCTTGGGCCGACCAGCCGCACCGCATCGATGTCGCCGGAGGTGAATGACCCGGGATTTCGCAATATTTCCTTCGACGAGCTGGTGGCCTGTTACGGCGATTGCGTGAGGGGACTGCTCGACGGGGGCGTTGACCTGCTGATGGCCGAGACGGTGTTCGACACGCTCAACTGCAAGGCCGCGCTGTTCGCAATCGACGATTACTTCGTGCGCAATGGCGTCCACGTGCCGGTCATGGTGTCCGGCACCATCACCGATGCCAGCGGCCGCACGCTTTCCGGCCAGACCACCGAGGCATTCTGGAACTCGATCTCTCACGCGCGGCCGTTCTCGGTCGGGCTGAACTGCGCGCTCGGCGCCAAGGACCTGCGGCCCTACATCGAGGAGTTGTCGAAGGTCGCCGATGTGCACACCAGCCTGCACCCGAACGCCGGGCTGCCGAATGCTTTCGGCGAGTACGACGAAACGCCGGAATACACTGCCTCGTTCCTCAGGGAATTCGCGCAAAGCGGATTCCTGAACATTGCTGGCGGTTGCTGCGGCACCACGCCGGCGCACATCAAGGCGATCGTCGAGGCACTCAAGGACGTGGAGCCACGCAAGGTACCCGTTATCGAAAAGAAACTGCGCCTTTCCGGGCTGGAACCGCTCAACATCTCCGAGGACTCGCTGTTCGTGAATGTCGGCGAACGCACCAATGTCACCGGCTCGAAAGCCTTCGCCCGAATGATCCTCTCCGGCAACTTCAGCGAGGCGCTCCCGGTGGCGCGCAGCCAGGTCGAGAGCGGCGCGCAGATGATCGACCTCAACATGGACGAGGCGATGCTGGATTCGAAGAAGGCGATAGTGACTTTCCTCAATCTGGTCGGCTCCGAACCGGACATCTCGCGCGTGCCGGTCATGATCGATTCGTCCAGATGGGATGTGATCGAGGCGGGGCTGAAGTGCGTGCAGGGCAAGTGCGTGGTGAACTCGATCAGCATGAAGGAAGGAGAGGCCGAGTTCATCCGCCAGGCGCGGCTGGTGCGGCGCTACGGCGCGGCGGCGATCGTCATGGCCTTCGACGAGAAAGGCCAGGCCGATACGCTGGCGCGCCGCATCGAGATCTGCACGCGCGCCTACCACCTGCTGGTGAAGGAAGTCGGGTTCCCGGTCGAGGACATCATTTTCGACCCGAACATTTTTGCAGTGGCCACCGGGATCGAGGAACACAACAACTACGCGATCGACTACATCGAAGCCACGCGCGCGATCCGGAAGGCGCTGCCGCACGCAAAGATAAGCGGCGGGGTGTCAAACATTTCCTTTTCCTTCCGCGGCAACGACCCGATGCGCGAGGCAATCCACACCGCGTTCCTGTACCACGCCATCAAGGCCGGCATGACCATGGGTATCGTCAACGCCGGACAGCTCGGCGTGTACGAGGAAATTCCCAAGGATCTGCTGGAGCGGGTCGAGGACGTGTTGTTCAACCGCAGGCCGGATGCGACCGAACGCCTGGTTGAGTTCGCCGAGAGCTACAGGGCCGAAGCGAAGGTTTCGGTCGAGGATCTGTCGTGGCGCAAAGGCGCGGTGGGCAGCCGCATCACGCATGCGCTGGTGCGTGGCATCAATACCTATATCGTCGAGGATACGGAGGAGGCGCGCAAACAGTTCGAATATCCGATCCAGGTGATCGAAGGCCCGCTGATGGACGGCATGAACGTGGTCGGCGACCTGTTCGGCGCGGGCAAGATGTTTCTGCCGCAGGTGGTGAAAAGCGCGCGGGTGATGAAAGAGGCG
>CAZYTR010000233.1:0-2148 GCA_964650365.1 uncultured Alcaligenaceae bacterium
ATTCACCAGGTCCGGTACGTAACTCGAGCGCGCGCTTTAGGCGATCTAAGAACCTCACCTGGGCTTTGACAATTTTTTGTCGAGCTTCGGCGATTTGAAACCATGCACACCGATCTACTTCGGGATACCTGACCAACTTGCCTGAAGCTGGCGGCCACTGTGTCTCCAACATGAGACTTCGCGTATTAGCTGCGTCCGCATCTCCTTCCCAGGCCCATGCATTGATGACCTTATCCGACTGAATAAGACTTCCAAGCTCGAGAAAAGGCCCCGTCGGTATTACTGACGTCTCCTCCGTGAACTCTCGGCATGCAGCTTCAAACACCGTTTCGCCCGGGGCCGGCGATCCCTTTGGTATCGACCACACTCCATCGTCCCGACCACGGGCGAAGGGACTTCCAGGGTGTGCAAGAAATATTTCGATTTGCCCGATTGTTCTTCGATAGAGTAACAGCCCGGCGCTGCTTCGCTTTCCACGTGGTCTATGCATTGCCGCTCCAGCCCGAAAGACGAATCGCGATCATCAAGCTTCGTACGAAGTGCTTTCGATTGGGCCGTACATTGCAAAAGGGCTGCGCTTGTAAGCTGCCCATAGTTGATCGCCAAAGCTGAAATGCCACCATTCCGCAGGGTAATTATTAAAACCCGCTCGCTTCATCGCCGCCAACAGCCGCCGCCGATTTATTACAACCTTACGCGGGAGTGGTCGTGCCAATGTCGGAGTCAGCGGAGTGAATTCCTGCAAACCGGTCCCCATTTCAACTTCCTCCCCGTAAACATTGCCGAGTGAAACATCGACAGCACCGCCGGTTTGGTGACCACCACCAATGCGCCCCGGTGTCGCTACCCGCAGTCGAGCCAGGCGCTCAATCTCCTCGCCGGTGAGGTTCGGGTGCTCTGCACTGACCTGCCGCAGCTGCTCATGCCACATCTGCTTCTGACGCATGAAGGTTCGGAATCCTTCTGCCACGATGAGGTTGAGATCACTCGGCAGCGCCGAGGCAGCAAGTTCGAGACGGCGAAGCACATCCTTCCGAACCCACACGTCCTTGCCGAATCTTGGCTGCGCTTCAAGCCCAGGAGAAGTGGCAACACGAACCAAAGGCTCTCCGCACTCCCGAATTGGAACGCGTGTCACCAGATCTCCCGGCAAAACCGCCTGCAATCCGAGACGCCACGCCACGTAACGCAGAAACAGTCTAGCTCGGGCCATCTTCGGCAGTGACAGTCGGCGCCCAGTCTCTTCGGAGGAGTTCCATATGCACTTCGTCAAAACGCCCGTTCGGCTCATAGCGTGCTTCCGAGTAACGACCGACTTCGGCGAACCCACACTTCTTGTAAAGCTGCAATGCGGCCATATTGGAACTCGTGACTGAGAGATGGACTGCGAATAGGTCTAGGTAGCGAAACGCCCAGTCGAGGAAGAGATGAGTGGCGCGGGAGGCATGCCCTTGACCGCGGTATCGCCGTTCAGCAATGGCAATCCGAAACACACCGATGCGGTGCCTCTGCCTGACTAGGATCCCGGTGTAACCGATCGGAACGAGCTTGGGTTCCTCAATGGCGCATATGAGCCACGTCGTATCGCGGACAGCCTCGCAATATTTCTCGGCGCTTCGATTCTGGTATGGTGCCGGCATAAAGCTCCAGTCGCCCATGTTATTGATCAGTTCTGGATCGTTTAGCCAGCCGTGGAACAGGTCCGGGGTTTGATCGTTGAACGCGCACAGTGCAGTGCTGCCGACCGTGTGTCGCGGAACCAGACCTCGTGGCGCGATCATATGGCAGGACTCGCGACGACGGCCGGCTGGGACAAAAAGTGAGTGCTCGTGTACGGCAAGAACAAAAAGCCCGATCTCCGGCGCCACCATGGGTGGGCTGGAGCGGACTTGGTCCGAAAACAAGCATCCCGAATGACGAGCGGCGGGGGATCAACGACGAGCGGAGCAGACGGCATTTCCAACACCCCATCTCACGGTCAGAAGGTCGACCGTGGCGGAAGCACGTCTGCTCGAAGTCTACATAGCGTCTCTTCTCGAGTCAAGGGGGGAAAATGGATCGGACGCCCCATGCCCTTGCCGCGTCTGTACCCCGGTCAGACGGTCCTTCGCTCAGACACCGCGGCCCCTCATCGAGCCTCAGGCGTCC